>NZ_JCALCE010000020.1:0-119159 GCF_059812195.1 Mycobacterium sp. NGS68
CCGGTTCCGGCGTTGCCGCCGGTGCCGCCGGTGCCGCCTTGTCCGCCTTGGCCACCCGCGGTGTCGACCGTGGCGCTGTTGTCGGTGCCGTCGCTGCCCTGACCACCGACGCCACCCACACCGCCGTTGCCGCCATGGCCGCCGGCGCCTTGGTGGCCACCACCCCCGATGCCAGCGTCTCCGCCGTTGCCGCCATGGCCGCCGTCGCCGCCGGAATAGCCGATGGCCCCTGTTCCGGCGTTGCCACTGCCGACCGCACCGGCGTCGCCTTGACCGCCCGTCCCACCGGCTCCGCCGGCTCCGCCGTTACCGGCCGAACCTGCTGCGCCTGGGCTGCCGATCAATCCACCGGCCCCGCCTGCGCCGGGGGCGCCGCCTTGGCCGCCGTTGCCGCCGGTCCCACCGACCCCGCCATCCGTCGTGTTACCGATACCGCTGGCACCAGCCGCACCCTCGCCGCCGACCCCACCGGTGCCACCAACGCCGCCTGCCCCGCCGTTGCCGAACACCATTCCGCCACGCCCGCCCACGCCACCGGTACCGCCCACGCCACCGGTACCACCGACGCCGCCGGTGCTGCCGGTTGCCCCTGTCGTACCGTCACCGCCGGCACCACCGGCCCCGCCGTTTCCGAACAAGAACGCCGACCCCCCAGCACCTCCGGTTAGCCCCGGGCCTCCCGACCCGCCGGTGCCACCGTTGCCCCACAGCCAGCCGCCGCCGCCGCCGGGCTGCCCCGTGCCGGGAGCGCCATCAGCCCCATTGCCGAATAACGGGCGCCCGGTCAAATCCAGCACTGGTGAAAACAGTCCCAAGCTCTGGGCCTGCCGCGCCGCCAGAGCCAATGGCGTCAAATTTGCCGCCTCTGCGGCCGCATACGCGCCGGCCGCGCCGCTCAACGCCTGCGTGAACTCGGCCTGCCACGCCGCCGCCTTTGCGCCCAGCGCCTGGTACTGCTGCCCGTAACCGGAAAAAAGCGACGCGATCGCTGCCGACACCTCATCACCTGCTGCGGCGACCACCGACGTCGATGAGGCCGCGGCAGCTGTGTGCGCCGCCTGCAGCGACGACCCGATGCCCGCGATATCGGCCGCCGCTACTTCCAAGAAGTCTGCCGACACAAGGGCGAACGACATGACTGCCTCCCCACCAACTGCCCGAGTCGTTAAGAATGAGGACTAATGGACTATTATCAGGCCTGGGCTGCTTTTATATGAGTTTCCGTTGAATTTCGCAGGTTGAATCTGAGAGTTAACCGGGACGGCTCCGTCGGCGGGCGACCAACCACATTCGCCGCCGACGGCAGCGGCGTAACAGGATGGAACTGGTCGGTACCCCAATCAAGAAGAGTCCGCATGATTTATCGCCTCGCTGTGGCGTTGCTCTGCGCGCCGGCTCAGGCTGGAATGTAGATCTGTTTGCCCTTGGGCGTGTTCGTCAAGCACTAGTTGGGCGGCACGGCATGAGCCTGGACGGGGTCGACGACCTGCCACCACCAAGCGCCAACGGCGCCATTTGGCTGCTGTACGGGCCGACGCCGGGCGGTACGATCTGGGCATGTCGGCAAGATTCGAGATGGATCCGCAGGCGACCAGCAGCGGTCTGAATGCGGCCGGTCAAGCGAGGTGCGAGGCCGCCGGCGGGGTCGGGGGCGTGCAAACCCCGGCCGGCAGTTACACGCTGGAATTTGCGGGCGAGGTGCGCGGACTGCTGGCGGCTGCGGGTGCTCACCTGGCTGGCGTCGCGGCTGAAGGCCTGGCCTCGACCGCGCTGAGCGTGACCAGCGTTGAGGCTACCGAGGCGGCCAGCACGAGCACCCTGACCATCTAGGTAAGCGGGTATGTCGTCGCCATCACCGGGTGTGCCGGGCTATGTCCCGCCGCCCGGCGCACCTCCGCAGTCGATGGGGCAGCCGCCGTCTCCGCCGCGCGGGCCTAGGCGCTGGCCGCTGGCGGTGGGTAAGGCAGTCGCGGTGTTGGCGGCGATGGCCGCGACGGCCGCGGTGACCTATGCGCTCGCACACGACCCGAGCACACCGCAACCAGTTGCGACGTCCGCGCCGCCGACCACGACCTCGCCGCAGTACAGTCCCGCCGACCAAGCAGCTGCCAAGCAGCGCGTGTGTCAGGTCTTCGATGTCTCGACACGGGGACTGGAGGGGCAAGGCGGGATGGTCGTCAACGGCCAGGTCAACATCCCTCGCGTGTTACGCACGTTGAATGGTGTTGTGGCGGTGGAGAATGCGCTTTCCCCCGCGACACCGCCGGAGGTTACTGCCGCTGCCCGCAAATACATCACCACATCTCAGGAGTTGAGCACGGCGACCCTGGCCAACGTGCCGATCGAGGAAAGCAATCGGCTGAACGGCATCGCGAACGACGCGATTTTTGCGTTCGCGGATGTGTGCGGCCTGCCGCACTAGACGACTAAGGCCGCCGTCTTGCCGCCCATGTGCCGTGCAGATCGCGAAACTTAAACTGCGGCGCCATTACCCGGCGTGTCTTCGCCGACGTTTTAGTGTCGCGGTTTCTTGCGATCGCGCCGCTGCGCGCGGCTCGCGCCGCGCGTGCGATCGCGCGCTGGCCCCGCGAAAGCGGCCCAGTTTGGAAGCTGTATGAGGCGATGGCCGACGGTACGATCATCGCATGACGACCTCTTCGACACGGGTTTGACCAGGTAGGACGGCTGGACATGGTGTCGTCGTTTCCGGGTGCGTCGGCCTACCCGCCGCCATCGTCACCCGGCACCCGCCGGGGCTGGGCCATGGTCGTCTTGGTGGTTTCGATCGCTGCGCTCGTGGCTGTCGCGGCGCTTGCCCACACGGCCAAGCGCGAGAACGCTGCCGCGCCGACGGGTCCGGCGCCGACTTCGCCGCGATCCGCCGCACCGCCGTACAGCCCGGCCCAGCAGGCAACCGCGAAAGCGCAGGTGTGCCAGGTGTTCGATCGCTCGACGCGGGGACAGGACACACAGGGGGGTGTTCGGGTGCACGGTCAATTGAACGTTCCGTTGACGCTTCGATCGGTCGATAGTGTTGTGGCAGTGAGAGATTCGCTGACACCCGCGACGCCCCAGGAGGTGGCGGGCGCGGCCAAGAATTACATCGACACGACGCTGGACCTGACCAGCGCAGCCATGGCCGGCTTGCCGACCGCGGAGGTGAACCGGTTGAACCATCTGGCGAATACGGCGATCGACGCACTCGACAGCCTGTGCGGGATTGCGCACTGATGGCCGACGTCTCAAACAACAGCCATGGCTGGTGGGAGCAACGCAACAACAGCGAAGCCGCCAAGGTCCTCCAACTGTTCGCGGCCGCCCGACCGGCGCTGGACGGGTACGTCCCGAACTACGGGATGCCCGGCGGTGGCGACGTCCCACGTCCGGGCGGCCTCTACAGCCCGTACCTGGTGGGCGCGTTGTGGCCCACCGAGTCGGAGTCGGCGTTCGAGCAGGCGGCGACCGGACTCGAGCGGCTCGAACACCAGGCGGAGCACTCCAACGAGACCGCCAAGACTCACGTCGGCACGGTGTTCGCGAATTATTGGACGTCTGGTGCGGGAGCCGACGCGGCCCAGACCCACTACGCCTCAGAGGACAGCCTGCACCAGCGTCTGGTGGCCGTGGCCAAGGAGAGCGCCGCGCAGTACAAGCTGTTGGGCAAGGACATCCGCTCGATCAAACAGAAGATGCGCGAAGCCAACGACCAAGCACACGAGGAGATCAACCGGCTGCTGGGAAGCAACAGCGGCGCACCGGTGGCAGTCGCACCGATTCTGACGCATTACCAGGGAATGATCGGCGACTACTCGGGCCAGCTCAAGGGCTACGTCACTGGCGCCACCACGGCCTTGTCCAATCAGTTCGGTATCGCTCCGGCTCCGCAATCGCCGGGAGTGAGACCCGCCGGGAATCAGCGGGGTGATTCAGACGAAGACCCGCCGCAGCCGGACGGACCGGGCGGCGAGCCCCACGGCGCCGGTGCAGGCACACCGGGACACCGTGGTGGTGGAGACTCGCTGCCCGGGGGTGGCGAACCCGGACAGGGCCCGTGGGGTCTTCCCGGCGGTGGGCGAGGAGGCGTCCCTTCGCCGTTGCCCGGGTCGTCCGGAATTCCGACGATTCCGTCGATTCCGTCGCTGCCGTCGATGCCGTCGATGGGTGGTGGTGGCGCTTCGCCACTGAGTGGCGGGTTGGGGCCGCTGTCGGGGTTGTTGGGTGGTTTCAATCCGGGCATGTTCGGCCCGGCCGGCAACCTCGCTGCTCCGGCATTGCAAAGTCAGGCGGCGCAGGCGATTTCGCAGGCGATGACGTCGCAGTTCAACAGCGGGTTGCTGGCGGGTGCGGGTGCTGCTGGCGTGGGTCCGGCGTTGGCGGCGGCTGAGCAGGCGGTGCCCAAGGCCCCGGCGGGGCCGTTGGCGGCTCCGCTGGGTCAGTCGGCGCCGGTGGCCGCGGCGCCGTTGTCGGCGGCGGTCGCTCCTGCGGCCGAACCAGCGGCGGCTGGGGCGGGCATGGGTGCGCCGATGACGCCGTATGGGTCGGTGTTGCCGCCGGGTGCGGCCGCCGGTGCGGGTGTCGGGGCGCCAGGGGCGGTGCCGCCGGTGCCGCCGTCGAACGTTCCGCCCGGTGGTGGGGGCGGTGCGGGTCCGGGGTTGTTGCCTGCGGCGGTTCGTGATTCTTCTCCGGCGCGGGTGCGTCGGGAGACGTCGATGACCGACCTGGAGTTGGCGCGCGCGACGGTGGCCGATCTGGCGGCGGCCTCGTGTGTGGTGCATCCGGGTCTGGACTGGGCGGTGGGGATCGCGCGCGGGGCTTCGGGGTTGCCGGAGATGTGGATCGCCACGAACGAGGGCGCGGGCTATATCCCGCTGGGGGTGTATCTGCCGCGCAGCGCGCCGTTGGCCGCGGGGTTGGATCCGGATTTCGACACGCGGTGGTTCGGTTGGTTCAATCCGGCCGAGACGGTGTTGCGGGCGATCCGCGATCGCGGGGACGTGGTGTCGGCCATCGCGACGACATGGGTGACGCGGTCGGAGTTGATCAGTGACGGCGTCGAGGACGTGGCGTGGGGGGTGGCCCCGTCCGGCGGTCCGACCGACGCGGATGCGTCGCGGCTGACCCGCGGCCGCTCGCACCGGCTGGAAACGGTGAATCCCGCGCTGTTTGAGGCGCTGGAACGCGCCGACGCCGCCGACGTCGAGGACTACTGCCGTGAGGTCACCCAGGCGGCGGCCTTCGGTCTGGGTCCCGAATTACCGCCCGTGGCGGTGTCGGTGGCGCGCACGCTGGTGGCGGGCAAGAATCCGTCGGTAGAGGAGTGGGCCGCGTTGCGCCGCGAGTACGAATCGGCGCGGCTGTTGGCCGGCACGCAGCGCCCGGGGCTGTACGGGATCGAGGATCCCGACGCGGTGGTGCGTTACATGGTCGACTACGCCTACAGTCGTCGGCTCGAGACGCTGTTGTGCTGGGACGGCGGCACTCCCGCCGACATCATCTATGCCGCGCGGATGGCCGGGGTCGTCCTGCCGTTCTCCGAGGTCTTGGTCTGAAGTCCGTCCGCGCCTTCTCGCCGATCAACTTGAACCACAGCCCGGAGGCCGCCGCGGTCACGCGTTGAGCGCGCGGCGCAGAAAGTCCAGCTCGTAGCCCAGCAGGTTCTCGGCCACGACCTCCTGGGGCGTCATGTGCGTGATTCCCGACAACGGCAGGACCTGGTGCACCCGCCCCGCGGCCAGCAGTGCCGACGACAGCTGCAGCGTGTGCGCGGCTACGACGTTGTCGTCGGCGAGACCGTGAACCAGCAGCAGGGGCCGTGCGGGCAGGCTCACCTCGCCCAGCACGCCGTCGCGCAGCAGCGAGGAACGGGTGTACGCCGCCTCGACGGTCTCGTCGCTGCCGGGCACGCCGAGGTAGCGCTCGGTGTAGTGGGTGTCGTACAGCGCCCAGTCGGTGACCGGCGCCCCGGCAATCGCGGCATGGAAGACGTCGGGCCGGCGCAGCACCGCCAGCGCCGCGAGGAAGCCGCCGAAGGACCAGCCGCGGATGCCGACGCGGGAGAGGTCCACGTCGGCGTGGGATTCGGCCGCCGCATGCAGCGCGGCGATCTGGTCCTCCAACACCGGCGTGGCCAGGTCGCCCCGCACCGCCCGCTCCCACTGCGGACCGCGCGCGGGCGTGCCGCGTCCGTCCGCGACGACGACGGCAAAGCCCTGATCCGCCCACCACTGCGATTCGAGAAACCCGTTGCGCGCCTGCAGGACTCGCTGCGCGTGGGGGCCGCCGTAGGGGTCCATCAGCACCGGTAGCCGTCGCGAGCCCGCCACGTGATCGCGCGGCAGCAACAGCGCGGTCCGCACCCCGCGCTCCCCGGCGCTCAGCAGCCGTGGCTGCGGGAGCAGTGGCGGCTCCTCGGCGAGCGACGCGATCGTCGCCACGCGCGCGCCGTCCCGGTAGACGCTGACTCGTCGGCCGAACCAGTCCAACGAGGCGGACACCACCACGGTGAGCCGCCCCGCCCCACTGCCGACCGTGATTCCGTCGGCGTCCGCGACCGGCAGCGGGCCGTTCGGCGACGTTCGCATCAGGCGGACCTGCGTGGGGTCGCCGTCCGACGCGGTGAACAGCACACAGGACTCGCCCTGTGGGCCGGTGACCGTCCCCTGCACGCCGCGCACCTGCAGGTCGCCCGAGGCGACTTCGGCGCCCATGTACAGCCGCCGCGCCCCGTCGGCGTCGCCAACCCGGACCAGCCGCGCGGGCTCGCCCCAGAACGGAACCCCGTCCACGAGTTCCACCCACGACGGGTCGGAGTCGGCGTGCAGCACCTCGGTCGCGCCGGTTGCCGCGTCCACGGCGAGGATTCGCGTCTCGCGCTGGTCCCGTGACTGCACGAGCAGCAGCGGTGGCCCGTCGGTCGACCAGTGCACTCTGGCCAGGTACGGGAAAGTCGCACTGTCCCAGACGATCTCGACGCGTTCGGCGCCGACCGACAGGATGTGTGCACCGACGACCGCGTTGGGCGTCCCGGCCGCGGGATACCCGACCGTCGTCGGGGTGCGTTCCGGGTGAGCCGGATCCGCGATGTGCCACCGCCGCACCGGGCCGGCGTCGACCCGCGTGGCCAGCACCGCCGTCCCGTCGGGGGCCCACCAATATCCACGCGACCGCCCCATCTCCTCCGCGGCGATGAACTCGGCGAGCCCCCACGTGATGTCCGGTCCGGTGTCCTGACCCGGGAGTTCGGCGTCTGCGGATCCGTCCACGCCGACGACGCGCACGACCCCGCCCGATACGTACGCGATCCGAGCTCCCGTCGGGTCGGGACGCGGGTCGACGACCGGGCCGGGCACGTCGATTCGGCGTACACCGCCGCTCACCAGGTCCGCGGCGTAGAGATCTCCGGAGAGCGCGAACGCCGCGCGGGTCACCGCCGAGTCGGTCGCATAGGAGACCACCCCGCCGCCGCCCTCGCGTGCCCGTTCCCGACGCGCGCGTTCGGTCGCCGAGAGCTCCTCCTCGCCCCCGACCAGCGCGCGTGGATCGGCGACGAGCCGTTCGGCGGACGAACCGTCGGGCGGCAGATCGAGCACCCAGAGCAGCGTCGTGCGGTCGGTGCCCGACCGGGACCGCAGGAATGCGACCCGCGAGCCGTCCGGAGCGGCGGCGAAGTTGCGCGGCGTGCCCAGGCTGAAACGCTGTGTACGGGCAGCGAGCCGCGGATAGCTGACTTCAACGGGCAAGGCGGGCGGGAAGTCACGCATGAACCGATCCTGCCGCACCGCTCAGCCGATCAGCTGGTCACTCCCGACGGCGCGCTTGTGACGTCCAGTACTGACCGTCGAAATAGCGCAGCTGCGACGAATCGTTGGGGTCCGGATACCAGCCCGGCGCGCTGCCGGGTTGCGGCCAGGACGTCGCCGAATCCTGCCCGAACGGCGAGTTCTGCTGTCTCCTGCGTTGTCTCGCACGATAGATGGCGAACGCCAGGACGAGGACGAAGATGGTGACGCTGACCCAGGTGAATCCGCCGCCAGGGCCATGGCTGTGATACCCACGCGCCAGCAGCATGCTCCACCTCCGGTAGCCCTGATCCTGAACCCGGCGTCGTCCCGAGTCAACAGGCGCGTCAGTGGATGCGGGCGCTGCCGCCCAGGCCGACCTCGAGGACGCTGCCGGTGATCACTCCGGGATCGCTGACCAGGTACAGCACCCCGCGGCTGACGTCCTCGGGTTGCAGCCACGGCTTCGGTATCGGGTTGGCCTTCATCATCCGGCGCACCAATTCGTCGGGAACGTCATCCGCTCCGGCGGGCTGCACCATGGGCGTCTGCGTGGTCGTGGGGCAGATGACGTTGACCGTGATGCCCTCTTTCGCGACCTCCAGCGCCAGCGATTTGGCCAGCCCGATGATTCCCCACTTGGTGGCGTTGTAGGCCGCAAGGTCGGGGATGCCCATCCGGCCGCCCATCGAGGAGGTCACCACGATCCGGCCGAAGCGCTGGCGCCGCATCACCGGGACCGCCGCGCGCAGGGTGTGAAACACGCCGCTGAGGTTGGTGTCCAGCAACTGCCGCCACATCTGGTCGGTGACCTCGTCCAACGGCCCCGTGCTGACGATGCCGGCGTTCGCCACCACGATGTCGAGGCTGCCCAGGTCCTGCACCGTCTGCTCGACCGCCGCGCCGACCTGCGCCGAGTCGCGCACGTCCACCGTCATCGGTACGCAGCGCCGGCCCAGCTCTTCGACCAGCTTGGTCGTGTGTCGCAGGTCGTCCTCGTCGCCCAGCGGGTAGGTCAGGTCCGTCATCGGGCCGGGCGCATCGGCCACGACGATGTCCGCACCCTCGCCCGCAAGGGCCAGCGCATGCGCGCGGCCCTGACCTCGTGCACCTCCGGTGATCAAGGCGACGCGCCCATCCAAAACACCCATGGACGCCTACGTTAACGCCCCGGCGGAAGGTGTTCGGGGACAGGCTATGTCCAGGGACCCGGGTAGTGGCCGTCCTCGTCCTGCACCATGACGATCTCCTTGCACTCCCCGCCCGTCGGCGTCTCGCCGCGGCAGACCAGCGTCCACCCGGTGATTCGTGCGAACGGCCGCACGGACCAGTTCGACGCGACGGAGTTGCCGGCGGGCAAGTCGATTACCGAGAGTGTGCCGCTGGCGTACGTGATGTACAGGCGGTCGCCGAAGAATGCCAGCTTGGTGATGCCCGCTTCGGTGGCTTCAGTTCGGGTCTTCAGCAGGTCCCAGTGTTGCGTGCGCAGGTTCCACACGCCGAACCCGAACTGAGAATTGGCCGACCCGCGCCCGTCGACGAACAACTTGCCATCCGACAACGTGGCCGCCAATCCGCTGCCCGAGATCTTGTCGGTGTCACCGAACTTGAGGGCGGACTTGGCGTTCAGGTCGTAGAACGTCGTCGACCTGGCCGCCGGATTGGCCGGATCCCGTCGGGCGATCTTGACCAGCTTGTCGGGCCCGTCGGACAGCTCCGCCTCGACGTTGTCGATGTCGTTGTCCTGATACACCGCCTCGCCGGCCGGTAGGCGCAGCTCCGCTCCCGACGTCTGGCCCGGTGCCGTATTCCGTTGGAAGACAAGGACGTCCGGCAGCGCCCGCCCGGGTTGCGGGTCGGTCCACCCCATGGACAGATCGGTGTTGGACAGGATCACGGTCCGCGGTGGGGTGGCCGGGCCGTGGCCGTCGCTGAACGCGTTCATCCACGCGACGCCCAGCGCGGTCGAGCCGAGTCGCCAGTCCTTGGCTTCCGCCAATTTCAGATCGGGGGTGGGCGGTTGCAATTCCTTGGTGGCCAGCGGCTGGCTCGATTTGAGGTCGAACAGATACGCCGTCGTTTTGGTGGCTTGGGGGGGTTGGGGGACTTGCGGGGTTGATGCGGCCGTCGTTACGACATAGACAACCTTCACATCATCGAGCGTGTTGGTCAGCGCACACATGGCGCCGGTTATCGTCTCGCCCACGGGCACCATCGGCACCGGCGGTGCGTCGAATTGGCCCGTTCGGATGTTGAATACCTTGGGGCGAATGTCTTCCAGCGCCGATTTGCTGGAGGAGAAACCCTCGGGGCAGCCGAAGTAGACCGTTCCGCTGTAAATTTTCCAGTCCTTGGCCAACGGGCTCGTCGCCGGAGCCGGTGCGGCGACCGGACGAGCCGACGGCGTCGCGGTCGGCGTCGACGCCGCCGAGTTGGCGTGGGCTTCCGCAGGTGGTTGGGCGGTCCTCGACGTCGTGCAGGCGGCGCAGGCGGCGGCGGCCAGGCTGGCCGCGGCCACGGTGGCGAGTCGGCTCTTGGACACACGTGACCGTGTGTTCACACTCATAGCGTTCCCCCCGCTAAGTTCGGTGTCCTTTGAGACTAGAGGCGTTCGTTGCATACGGCGAGTCGGGCATTCACGGGACGCGCCTAATCGAGCGCAAGCCATTTGCTACCCAATTTGTTGGCAGCGCAATTGATCGCTCAGCGCATTTGCCCGCAAATGTCGAGGAGGTGGTGCTGCGTCTCGTGGACGGTGTGGATGGCGACCCGCCGCAACGACTGTACGGAGGTCTGCGGGTAGTGCCCGTCATTGTCACGGCGTGGTAGACCGAAAGCCATGACCGATCTGGCCGAACAGACGCGATGGATGGACGCCACCGATCAGGCGGCGCTGGTCGCCAGCGGCGAGGTCACGCCGACCGAACTGCTGGAAGCCGCGGTCCAGCGGATCGAAGCCTGCAACCCGGCGCTGAACGCCGTGGTCATGGAGTGGTTCGACCACGCCAGGTCGGTGGCCGCCGATCCCGGGCTACCCGACGGCCCGTTTCGCGGTGTGCCATTTCTGCTGAAGGATCTGTACACGAGCTTCGCGGGACAGACGCTGTCGAACGGCAATGTGGCGCTGAAGGAGGCGGCAAAGATCGACGCCGCCGACACCACGCTGGTGTCGCGGTTCAAGGCGGCGGGGCTGGTCATCGCCGGCCGGACGAACAGCCCCGAGATGGGCAGCCTACCGACGACCCAGCCGGTGGCCTGGGGAGCGACCCGCAACCCGTGGGCGCTGAACCGCACGCCGGGTGGGTCCAGCGGTGGCGCCGCGGCGGCGGTGGCCGCGGGGATGGTTCCGTTCGCCAACGCGTCCGACGGCGGCGGCAGCATCCGCATCCCCGCGTCGTGCTGCGGATTGGTGGGGCTCAAGCCGAGCCAGGGCCGCATCACCGTCGGCCCCGAGCGCGCCGAGGTGGGCCTGGGGGTGGAGTTGTGCGTCAGCCGCACGGTGCGCGATACGGCCGGCCTGCTCGATGCGGTGCGCGGGCCGGGGATCGGGGACTCGGTGATCGCACCCGCGCCGCGGCGGCCATATCTGCAAGAGGTCGGCACCGACCCCGGCCGGTTACGCATCGGCCTGCTCGACGTCCATCCGCGCGGCGAGTTCCTGCACGAGGACTGCGTTTCGGCGGTTCGGTCGGCGGCGTCGATGCTGGAGGGGCTCGGGCACATCGTCGAACCGGCGTGGCCGGCCGCGCTGGCCGATACCACATTGACCCACAGCTTCATGGCGCTGTGGGCGGTGCAGATGGCGATGGCGGCGCGCGGGTTCAGCCAGAAGCTCGGCCGGGAGGTGACCGCCGCCGACATCGAACCGGTCAACTGGGTCTTCGTCGAGCGCGCGCCGCACGTGAGCGCCGTCGACTACGCCGTGGCGCAGGCCAAGGTGTACGCGTTCCGGCGGGCGTTGCAGCAGTGGTGGGCCGACGGCTGGGACCTGTTGTTGACGCCGACGGTCGCCGAACCACCGCCGCTGCTCACGGAATTCGAGAACGACCCGGCGCATCCGACGGCGCCGATGCGCCGCGGTGGCCAGTTCGCCGCATTCACACCGCCATTCAACATGAGCGGGCAGCCGGCGATCAGCCTGCCGTTGCACCGCAACGCCGATGGCCTCCCGATCGGCGTCCAGCTCGCCGGTGCCTACGGTGCCGAGGATGTGCTCATTCGCGTTGCGGCGCAACTGGAATCGGCTCATCCGTGGGCGTCGTATCACCCCGACGTCGGCTGACTGGCGTACCCGCCGGGACGGCGACGGCTGGTCCACGAAGCGCTCAGCGCCGACCCCTACCCGGAGCGGAGCGTCGGTCCAGCACCCACACGGTGGCCAGCGTCAAGACCGCGGCCAGCGTGGCGAGCGCCGCGAAACTGGCGCCCGTGCCGCCGTGGAAGGTCTCACGATAGGCGGACATGGCCGGGAGGGTGGTCGTGTAGCGGTCGAGGCTCAATTCACGGCCCAGCGCATCGAACGTGTGGCGGTTGGACAGCAGGACGCTCATCGCGCGCCCCGGGGTGGTCATCTGGTCCACCGGGACGATCGCGCCGCCGAACAGGACCTGGGGGAAGCACAGCATCGGCAGGGCGAGCGCGGCCTGCGCGGCGTTGGACACCGCGGCCGAGGCGAGCAGCCCCAGCGCCAGCGCCGAGGTCGCCTCGACCAGGATCGTCCCGAAGAGGACCGCGTACACATCCCATCCGAGGGCCGGCAGCCGGCCGAGCGCGCGCAGGACCCCCAGCAACACCGCGCTCACCGCGGCGAGCACCGGCAGCAATGCCGTGATCTTGGACGCCACGTAGGCGCCCACGCTCAGCCCCGCCAGGCGCTCCCGCCGAAAGACCGCCATCTCCCCGACGATCTGCAGCAGTCCATAAGTGAGACCAAAGAAGAAGCCGGCGAACGCGATCCAGAACACGATCTGAGCCGGGCCCACATCGGCAGGCCCGTGCGGATCGAAGGCGTCGCGCTTGAACAGCGTTGCCATCATCGCGGTGACCAGCACCGGTGAGCCGAGCAGCACCGCCAGCGTCAGGCGGTTGCGGAGCAGGACGTCGACGTTGCGGCGGGTGAGCAGCCACCATTGGCGGACGACGCCCGCGCGCCTGACGTCTGGGCGGGTGGTCCTCGCCGGCGTCAACGCGGGCCCGGAACGCCGGCCGCTGTCGGTGAACCGCTGCGCCCAGATCCGCGGGGTGAGCTCATCGGCCAGCCGGTCGTAGATTTCGTCGAGGGTCCGCACGTCGAAATAACCGCGGGCCTCCGCCGGGCTGCCGGTGAAGACGTGATGGCCGTCGCGGGCCAGAAACACCACCCGGTCGCAGCGGTCGATGGCGGCCGGTTCGTGTGTGGTGAGAACGACGGTGACCCCGCGGCGGCTCAACCTGCGCAGCAGTCGCATCACGTCGGCTGCGGTCGAGGGGTCGAGCCCCGAGGTGGGTTCGTCGAGAAAGAAAAGGCGGGGGCGCGTGAGCAACTCCACGGCGATGCTGGCCCGCTTGCGCTGGCCGCCGGACAGCGCGCGGACGGGCACGTCGGCCCGGTCGGCCAGGTCGAGTTCGCGCATAGTCTCCTCGACGACGCGGTTCACCTCGGCCGTCGTCGTCCCGGCGGGCAGCCGCAACCGCGCCGCGTACCGCAGCGTGCGGCGCAGCGGCATCTCGAGGTGGATGATGTCGTCCTGCGGCACATAGCCGATGCGCGACTCGGAGCGAAATCGCGTTCCGCAGGGCGCACCGTCGTGGTGGATCCGCCCCGCCGACGGCGGTTGCAGGCCGGCGAGGATTTCCAGCAAGGTCGTCTTGCCCGCGCCGCTGCCGCCGGCAATGGCGACCAGCTCGCCCGGTTCGACGGACAGCGACATCTCGTGCAGGATCTGGCGGTCGCCGGCCCGTCGGGCCACGTCGCTCGCGTCTACTCGCGTGCCGCGCGTGCTGAGCGGCTGATGTGTTGGTACGCAAATGGATTCGGTCATGGCGTGATCATCGGCCGCCGGACGGCCTGGCCGCATGGGGCGTTTGCCTCAAGTTGCCGTGCTGTCAGGGCGCCGCCGCGAGGCCCCGATCGATCGCCGCCAGGGTCGCCTGCGTGCGGTTGTTGACGCCGAGCTTGGCGTAGACGCGCTCGACGTGGTTGCGCGCCGTCTTCTCGGCGATCACCAGCTGGGTGGCGATCTCGCGGTTCGACCGACCCTGCGCGACGAGCCGCAACACTTCGACCTCGCGGGACGTGAGTCCCGCCGACCATGACGTTCGGCGCGATGCCCGATGACCGGCCGCAGTGAGCACGGCATCCACCGTCTGGGCGTCCAGGCGTCCGTTGCGCGCCTCATCTCGCAGCCGAGTCGCGGCACCGCCGGCGTCGAGGGCGGGCCGGTCGGGACGCGGCTCGAGCAGTTGGTGATACGCCACGGCCGCGGCCAGCAGCCGATCCTGCACGCTCAACTCGGCGCCGGCGAGCCCGCGGGGGAACCCGGACCCGTCGATGCGCTCCTCGTGCTGGGTGGCCAGCGAGGCCACGGACTCCAGGCCGCCGACCCGGTTCAGAATCCGCCCGGTCAGGTACGGATACATCCGTAGCCGCTCCCATTCCGCCGTCGTCAGCGGGCCCTTCTTCTCCCAGATCTGGTTGGACACGCCCAGCCGGCCGAGGCCGTGCACCAGGCCGGCCCGGTGCAGGCGCGTGACGTCTGCCGGCGGCATCCGCAGGTGCCGGGCCGCGGCGGCCGCCAGATCGCCGACTCCGCGCGAATAACCCGGCGAGCACGGGCATTTCAGATCGACGAAATCCGCTATTGCCTTGAGTAATTCGTCGACCTCGTCGTCGTCGAGGACCCGGTCGCGGTCCGGGGCCTGCGCCAGCACCGCCGCCCAGACGTCGATGTCGAGCAGGCCCTCGACGATCGCGGCCGCGTCGCGCTCGAAAACCTCGGCCACCGCGGGGCTGAACTGGGTGCCACGCCGGGAGCGGACGACGGCGGCAGCGGCCTGCACCCCGCCGGTGCGGTAGTGCACCTCCACGACGTCGGCCAGGTGCACGATATGGATCTCGAGCGGAATGTCTTCTCCGCGCGCCCCGTTCGGCATCCCGCGGCCATCCCAGCGCTCGAAGACGTACGCCAGCGCCTGTCCGACCTCGCGGTCCAGCCCCATCCGATCGGAGAGCACGCCGGCCGAACTGCAGTGCGAATGAATCAGTTGGGCAACCTGATTGCGCGCCGTGAGCACGAACGCGGCCGATCGGATGCCGCGCTCCCAGCCCGGCAAGCCACGGCCCACGTGACTGGTCATCATCCGCAGGAATGGCAGTCCGGTCATGTCCACCCGGTAGGTGTCGGCCCGGTAGGCGATGTCGTCGCCGAACAGGGCCGAAAGTTCGTGGGAATCAGCGTGGCAACCGATCCAGCCCAGCAGGTTGGCGTAGTACACCGTGGCGCGCTGCCCGGTATCGAGGCCCATCCGATCGGCGAGGCGCGCCGCGATCAACGAGGACCGCAGCATGTGCTCCATCGGCTGCCCCAGGCCGAGGTCGATCGCCAGCGATATGGCCGCCAGCAACTCGGCTCTGCGCAGACCCTTCACCGGGCCGTGGGTCGGGCCGCGGGTGGGTTGCACCCTCTCATTCTGGCCCGAAGACGGCGCCGGGTGCGCGATTCTTGAGGCGGATGCCCCATGCGCCCAACGGCGTCCCCGGGCAATCATTTCCGCATGACCGTTGTAAGCACGCCGCTCGTGGCCGACGCGGGCCCATGGAACAGGATCCTGACGGACGGCCACGCGCCGCTGGTGCGGGCGCGACGGCTGTTCCGCTACCTACCCTCGGCGCCGCGATGCAAGGTGTGCAACAACCCATTCGGCGGCCCCGCCGGACGGGTGTTCGGGGCCGCCGGCTTCAGGCCGTCGCGCAAGAACCCCAACCTGTGCAGCCGGTGTTGTGATGCACTGCCACCGGGCGGGGCGGAGGCGGACGTCGCGGTGCTGTTCGCCGATGTGCGGGGTTCGACGACGCTTGGTCAGCGCGGTTCGGGATTGTCGGCCACCGACTTTGCGGCCCTGCTCAACCGGTTCTACACGGCCGCGACGCGGACCCTGCTGCGCCATGACGCGGTGATCGACAAACTCATCGGCGACGAGGTCATGGCGTTCTTCGTGCGGGGCATCAGCGGCCCGCACTATCGGCAGCGCGCGGTGCTGGCGGGGATGGAATTGCTCGAGGCCGTCGGCTACGGCGGCGAAGACGGGCCGTGGCTGGACTTGGGGATCGCGGTCAATGCCGGCGTCGCCTACGTCGGCAACGTCGGCGAGGCGGTGGTTGACTTCACCGCCCTCGGCGACGCGGTCAACGTGTCGGCCCGCATGCAGCAACACGCCGCCGGGGGCGAGCTGCTCGTGGCGTCGGGAGTCGCCGACGAGTTGACGGGAAGCGCGCAACGGCGCCGCCTTCAGTTGCGTGGACGCACCCAGCCCATCGACTCGTTCGTGCTCGGGTCTTCGGCTTCGCGTGCCGAATGCGCCGGCGGCGGCTAGCCTCGAAAACTGCACGAGAGGAGCAGTCGATGGGCCCAGCCGAATCGGATCCCCGGTCGCGGGGCGCCGGGGTGCGTGCGGCGGAACGGGCCGTGCTGCGACTGATGCAGCTGCGTCCCAGGGATCACCCGGAGATTCTGCTCGCCCGCGCTGAACTCGTGCGCCAGCGTGTCAAGGCCGGCGACTCGCTGGAGGCGATCAGGGACTACGAGAGCCTGCTGCCGGATCTGGCGCGCGTACTCGGTCGGCAGAGCGAGGCGACCCTGGACATCGGCACCGCCCGGCCCGCTGACCCGGCCGCGGCGGGGGGCGGCGCGATCGCCGACTACGAGCGCCGCCTGCGGGATCTGTTGGAACACCTCAAAGCGACGTACTCGCCGCTGCTCTGATCGGCCGGGTCACGGCAGGCGGTAGTCGGGCAGGTCGAAATCGTCGCGCACGCCGCCCGCGATCAGCGTTGCGAGCGGCGAGAAATTCATCGCGCGCATCGCCACGTCGCGGAACCACACGCCGAGTCGGGTCCGAGTGGCGAAGAACGAAACGAATTTCTCCGCGCCGGCCTGCTTGCTCTCGACGAACGGACGCAGGCGGGCCTCGTAGGCGTCGAACGCGCGCTCGTGGTCGCCGCCCGCGCGGCCGAGTTCACCGGCCAGCACGTACGCCTCGGTGATCGCCAGGCCGGTGCCCTCGCCACCGAGCAGCGATATGCAGGCCGCGGCATCGCCGATCAGGATCACGCGGCCCCGGTGCCAGCGATCCATCCGGATCTGGCTCACGACGTCGAAGTATAGGTCGCCGGCGTCGTCGAGTGCGGCCAGCATCTCCCGACATTCCCAGCCCGCGTCCCGAAACTGCTTGTGCAGCTGCTCTTTCGGCTCGAGTCCGGCCTCCATGCCAGTGACTTCATGCTGGTCGCGGTAGATGAACAGGAACATGGTGCGGTCGTTGCGCAGCGAGCAGCGTCCCACCTGTCGGCCCGGAACGTTGTACGTCACGTAGGCGAGCTCGTCGCGCGGGCGGTACCCGTCGACCACACACGCCGCGACCTTGCAGCCCAGATAATGCTCGAAGTCGGCCTCCGGGCCGAACGCCAGCCGCCGCACATTCGAGTGGAGGCCGTCGGCGCCGATGACGAGGTCAAAATCGCGTGGTGCCGCGTTGTCGAAGCTCAGGCGGACACCGTCGCCGTGTTGTGCGATGCCGGCGATGCTGTCGCCGAAGATCGTTTCGATCTCCCCTTCAATGGTCGAATAGATCGCGGCGGCCAAGTCGCCGCGCGGCAGGCTGGTGAAATCCTCACCGAACGTGCGCCGAAAGACGCTGACCGCCAACTCTGCCCGGGTTTCGCCGCGACGGCCCTTGGAGCGCAGGGATTCGATCTGGTATCCGGCCGCGCGGATCGAGTCCTCGATGCCCATCCGTTTTGACACTTGGTATCCGACGCCCCAGAAGTCGATCATGTAGCCGCCGGTGCGAAATTGCGGCGCCCGCTCGATCAGGGTGGGTGTGTGGCCGGTGCGGTGCAGCCAATGGGCGAGGGCCGCACCGGCAACCCCCGCACCGCTAATCGCCACTTGCATACTGCAAGTGTGCCCTATGGATATAATCCTTGCGTTGTGGGCCCGTAGTCCACCTGCCAGTGCTTGATGCCGCTGATGAAGGATGACCTCAGCCGCTCCGGATCGCCACGTGGTGTCAGCGACGGCATTTCGTCGGCGATCGCGTTGAACATCAGGTCGATCGTCATGCGCGCGAGGTTGGCGCCGATGCAGTAATGCGCTCCGGTGCCGCCGAATCCGACGTGCGGGTTGGGGCTGCGCAGGATGTCGAACGCGAACGGATCCGCGAACACGTCTTCGTCGAAGTTGGCCGAGCGGTAGAACATGACCACCCGCTGGCCCTTCTCGATCCGCACCCCGCCGAGCTCGGTGTCCACCAGCGCGGTGCGTTGGAACGACGTGATCGGGGTGGCCCAGCGGATGATCTCGTCGGCGGCGGTCTTCGGTCGCTGCGCCTTGAAAAGGTCCCACTGGTCGGGG
Organism: Mycobacterium sp. NGS68; assembly: GCF_059812195.1. Lineage (NCBI taxonomy): Bacteria > Bacillati > Actinomycetota > Actinomycetes > Mycobacteriales > Mycobacteriaceae > Mycobacterium > Mycobacterium sp. NGS68. The sequence continues at coordinate 18,389 of NZ_JCALCE010000020.1, forward strand.
AATTCGGTGAAGGCCATCATGCCCTGGGTGATCGAGTTGCGGGTCGTCTCGTTACCCGCGATGGCCAGCGTGACCACGAACATGCCGAATTCGGCTTCGGACAGGTGGCCGTCGGCGTCGGCGTTGATCAGCGTGGTGACGATGTCCTGGTCCTCGGATCCGCGCTTGCGGGCCGCCAATTGCATGGCATACCACATCATTTCGCCCGCCGAAGTCAGCGCGTCGTGGTCGGCGAACTCGGGGTCGTCGCTTCCGATCATCTGGTTGGACCAGTCGAACAGCATCTCGCGTTCCGCCGGCGGTACGCCGAGCAGGCTGGCGATCGCCTGCAACGGCAGCTCGCACGCGACCTGGCGGACGAAGTCGCCCGACCCCGCGGCCGCCGCGTGCGCGGCGATGCGCCGGGCGCGGTCGGCAAGGTCGGCGCGCAATCGCTCGATGGCGCGTGGCGTGAAGCCGCGCGCGACGATCTTGCGTAGCCGGCTGTGCTCGGGGTCGTCCATCATGATCATCGACGCCCGCCCCGCTTCGATCTGGCCCTGCGCCTGATCCTCCCGGTACCGCGGGACCACCGACTTCTCGGCCGACGAGAAGACGTCGCTGCGCAACGAGACGTCGCGGACGTCGCGGTGCTTGGTCACCACCCAGTAGCCGCCGTCGCCAAAGCCGCCTTGATCCGGCGGCTGCGCGTTCCACCAGATCGGTGCCGCCCGGCGCAGCTCCGCCAGCTCCTGCACCGGTAGCCGCTCGGCGTAGATGTCGGGGTCGGTGAAATCGAACCCCGGCGGGAAGTTCAGGGTAGTCATCGCCTGATGGTAAATCCGATGGCCTCGACGGCAGCGACGAATCGAGGGCGCTAGTCTTCGACGTCGTGGAAGCGCCTACGCGGGCAAAGCTGGCCGACGGCCGTGACCTGCTGTTCTTCGCGCTGCCCGGACACCGCCCGGAGCCGGTCGGCGACCGCAGGCCCCTGCCGCCGCGTGACCCGGACCAGTCGCAGTTGCGGTTCGACCGGACGACGGGGCAGTGGGTGATCATCGCGGCGCGGCGCCAGGACCGCACTTACAAACCGCCTCCCGACCAGTGCCCGCTGTGCCCGGGCCCGACCGGACTGACCAGCGAGGTGCCCGCGCCCGACTATGACGTCGTCGTCTTCGAGAACCGGTTTCCGAGCCTCTCCGGCGCCGGACCGATCCCGCTGCCGACATCCGACGGCGCTTCGGACGGCTTCATGGCCGCTCCGGGCCACGGCCGGTGCGAGGTGATCTGCTTCTCCGCCAACCACACCGGCGCGTTCGCCGACCTGGAACCGGCACATGCGCGGCTGGTGGTCGAGGCGTGGCGGCACCGCACGGCCGACCTGCTGGCCATCTCCGGCATCGAGCAGGTGTTCTGCTTCGAGAACCGCGGCGAGGAGATCGGGGTGACGCTCACCCATCCGCACGGCCAGATCTACGGCTATCCCTATCTGACGCCGCGGACCGCCGCCATGCTGGAGCAGGCGCGTAACCATCGGATACGCCACGGCGGCAACCTCTTTGCCGATCTGCTGGCGCGCGAGGTTGCCGACGGCAGCCGGGTGGTGTCGCGCACCGAGCAGTTCACCGTGTTCGTGCCCTTTGCGGCGCGCTGGCCGGTGGAGGTGCACATCTACCCAAACAGGTTCGTGCACAACCTGACCGATCTGGACCAGAGCGAGCTCGACGGGTTCGCGCGGGTCTACCTCGACGTGCTGCAGCGGTTCGACCGGCTGTATTCCGGCCCGCTGCCGTATATTTCGGCGCTGCACCAGTTCGCCGCGACCGACGCCCAAGCCGACGGCTACTTCCACGTCGAGTTGATGTCCATCCGGCGCAGCGCCACCAAGCTCAAGTACCTGGCGGCCTCCGAGTCGGCGATGGAGGCGTTCATCAGCGACGTCACCCCCGAAGGTGTGGCCCAGCGGCTGCGGGAACTCAAATGACGTTCTCCTACGCCGCCCCCGGGCGGGTCAACCTGATCGGCGAGCACACCGACTACAACCTCGGGTTCGCCCTGCCGATCGCGCTGCCCCAGCGCACCGTCGCGACCTTCTCCCCGGACCGCAGCGATGCGATCGTCGTCCGCAGCGATCGCGCCGACGGCGCCGTGCGCGTTGCGCTGGGCACGGTTCCCGGAGAAGTGCAGGGCTGGGCCGCCTATGTCGCCGGGGTGGTGTGGGCGCTGCGTGAGGCCGGGCAGCCGGTGCCCGGCGGCGCGATGTCGATCACCAGCGACGTGGCGATCGGGTCGGGCCTGTCCTCGTCCGCCGCCCTGGAATGCGCCGTGCTGGGCGCGATCACGTCGGCCACGGGTGCGGCCATCGACACCACACTGCGGGCGCGGTTGGCCCAGCGTGCCGAGAACGAGTACGTCGGCGCCCCAACGGGTTTGCTCGATCAGCTGGCCTCGCTCTTCGGTGCGCCGTCGACGGCGCTGCTGATCGACTTCCGCGACCTGACCGTGGCGCCGGTGGCCTTCGACCCGGACGCGCGCGGCGTCGCGTTGCTGCTGATCGACTCCCGGGCCCGTCACCGGCACGCGGGCGGTGACTACGCGGCCCGGCGCGCCTCGTGCGAGCGCGCGGCGGCCGATCTGGGGGTGTCGTCGCTGCGCGAGGTTCAGGAACGCGGGCCCGCGGTCCTGACGGCCGTGACCGACCCCGTCGATGTCCGTCGCGCCCGGCATGTGTTGACGGAGAACCGGCGAGTGCTCGATTACGTTGCCGCGCTAGAGTATTCGGACTTCACCGAAGCCGGTCGCATCATGACCGCCTCGCACGCGTCCATGCGCGACGATTTCGAAATCACCACCGAGCACATCGACCTGATCGCCGATACCGCCGTGCGCGCGGGTGCGCTGGGCGCCCGGATGACCGGCGGCGGCTTTGGGGGCTGCGTGATCGCGTTGGTGCCGGCCGAGCGGGCGGACGCCGTCGGTGCCGCGGTTCACGAAACGGTTGCCGCCGCCGGGTTTGAGTCGTCGGTGATCAGCCGGACCCAGGCGGCGGCGGGCGCGGGGGCCGTGCCTTGACGCCGACTAGGCAGGCGTGAACCGGATCGCCGCAAGCTGCATCCGCTCGATGGCCTCAGCGAACTCTTCCAGGGTCGGTACCTGAGGGTCGCGGAACTTCAGGCCCGTCATCCGCTGAGCCCGCTTGACGCCATAACCCTGCACGCACTTGCGGTAAAGGGTGGGCAACGTAGTGGGATCGGTGATGAGTTCGCCACGCATCGCGGTGGTCTTACCGCGGTAAACAACCTGGGCCGGCGCGCCGTTGCGGAAGTTGTTCTTCCAGACGGCCCCGGCCAGGGCGTACAGATCGCCGTCGATCACGTGGGCGCTGACCGGAATCGAAAACTGCCGCCCAGACTTTCGGCCGGTGAAGTTCAGCACCATCAGCTGCGTGCCGAGCGGCCCGGCCAGGGGTGTGCGCAGCAGGGTGCCCAGGATCGGGTTGACGAGCCGGAGCAGCGCCGACGGTGGGTGCCCGGCCTCTATCGCATGCGACTGTTCTGCCATGCCAACACCGTAAGGCCAAACCGGGTTGCTAGCGAGCAGGGGTGGCGCAGCCCTTCTCGCGCAGGATCGACGAGAACTCGGCGAGCGGAATGCGCGGGGTGACGAAGCCGGGGGAGACGCCGCCGGGGCCGCGTCCCGCCGGCATGAACAGGACGAGGTCGTCGCCCTCGAGCGCCCAGGCTTCGTAGTTGTCGGCGTATTCGCCCTCGGGGTTGTTCGGCTCGAACTGCTCGATGTGAAACGGTGATCCGGTCAGCGCCTGCTGCACGAACGGCCGCACGATCGGCGGGACGGCCTTCAGCGGGTCGATGCCCGGACAGAACAGGTCGGTGAGTTGCAGCTGCTTGTTCTGACCGAGGTCGAACGTGAACGTGGTGATCTGCCCGCTCGGGTGTGGCATGCTACTGAAGTACCAATCAGCCTGGAATACAACGGTTTTCGTGCTCGGCTTGTGCTCCCATACCTTGGAAACCAGGTTGGCGTCGCCGGCCCCGTTGGTATCGGTCTGACCGAAGTCGGCAAAGAACTTCTGGACGAACGGCCGCAGCACGGGACCGGACGTCGGATTGTCGACGAGCTCCACCGGGTACGACGCCTTGACCTCGATGTGGACCTTGTTGGCGTCCTTGGTCAGCGTGCAACGCTTCGACTTCGCGTCCCACGACCCGTGGACGTCGCTGCAGAGACGGTCGGCGGCCGGCGGACTGGCCGAGGGAGCGCTCGCGTGTTGACTCTGGGTGTGGCAACCCGAGGCCAGCAGCACGGCGGCCAGCAAAGCGCTGAGCAAGCCGGAGGGGCGAGACAGGCGAGAAAGCCGACGCATCGCCCTACTTTATGGGCTGATAGGCGTCAGCGGCGGTAGGCCGGGCTGCGCATTCACCTCCGGAGTGATCGCCTGGTTTCAGACCGTGATGGTGGTCTGCTCGTCGACGATGTCCATGGCATCCATCAGGGGCCTCGAGTCGGTGTCGGAGGGGCTGGCACTTGCGTCGGCCGAGTCGGGACTGAGAACGGCCCGCAAGGCGGCGAGGGTTGCTAGGTTGGTCTGGGCCACCGAAGCCCGCCCGAAATTGCACCCAAACGGGACGGCGATGCAGTAAGAGACAGCTATGCGGTCACGGAAGGTTCTCGTCACGCTCGTGGTGGTGAGTGCTGTCGCGATCGCGTTCATCGCCGCTCCACCGGTGATGTATGAGGGTGAGGCCGCCTTTGTCGCGAATCCACTTGAGTACGTCAACACCTTGATCGGCACGGGCACCGGAGGCGAGGCGGTAGGGGAGATCAACAATTTCCCGGGTGCAACGGTGCCGTTCGGCATGGTCCAGTACTCGCCGGACACCGTCGGTACCTACGCCGGTTATGACTACGACAAGACGCGCTCGACCGGGTTCAGCATGACCCACGCCTCGGTGGGTTGCGCCGCGTTCGGCGACATTTCGATGTTGCCGACCACCACCCCGATCGGTTCGCAGCCCTGGAACTCCTGGGAGCGAATCGCGCATGACGACAGCGAGGTGGGCGTGCCGGGCTACTACACGGTGCGCTTCCCGGGCACCGGTGTGACCGCGGAACTCACCGCCACCACACGCACCGGTGTCGGCCGGTTCAGCTACCCAAAGAATCATCGTCCCGCGCTGTTTCACGTGCGCTCCGGCGCATCGCTGGCGGGCAACTCCGCCGCGACTTTCCGAGTCGAGGACGACACCACGATCACGGGATCGGCGACCAGTGGCAAATTCTGCGGGAAGCAGAACAGCTACACCGTGTACTTCGCCATGAAGTTCAATCAGCCGTTCACCTCTCACGGCGCGTGGGACTCCTATTCTGTCTATCCCGGCGCCCGCGAGGCGAATTCGCCTTACAGCGGGGGGTATGTGGAGTTTCCTCCCGGGTCGATGCTCGAGGTGCGCACCGCGATCTCCTACGTAAGCGTGGACGGAGCGCGAGCCAACCTGGCGGCCGAGGGCACCGCGAGTTTCGACGACGTCCGCGCCGCGGCGGCCGCCGAATGGAATTCCGCGCTGGCGCGGATCGCGGTGGCCGGCCGCAATGGCCACGACCTGATGACCTTCTATACGTCGCTGTACCGTACGGTCCTGCACCCCAACACATTCAATGATGCCGACGGCCGTTATACCGGATTCGACGGCGTCGTGCACACCGTGGTGCCGGGGGCATACGCAGTACACCAATTTCTCCGACTGGGACACCTACCGGTCGTTGGCGGCCCTGCACGGCCTGCTCTTTCCCAAGCAGGCCAGTGACATGGCCCAGTCCCTGCTGAACGACGCGGTGCAACTCGGCTCGTATCCGCGTTGGCCGCTCGCGAATTCGGCCACCGGCGAGATGACCGGTGACAGCGTGGTGCCGCTCATCGTGAGCCTTTATGCCTTCGGGGCAAGGGATTTCGATGTCAAGACCGCGTTGCGCTACATGGTGAGCGGGGCGACCTACGGCGGGGTCGGGCGCGACGGCTATGCGGAGCGGCCAGGTGCCGCCACCTACCTGCAGCTGGGTTACGCACCGCAGACGGCGGAGTTCACCACCGACCACTGGATCGCCGGCGCTTCGATCACGCTCGAGTGGGCCGTCGACGACTTTGCCGTCTCCCGGCTCGCAGACTCGCTCGGCGACGCCGCGACCGCCGCCGAATTCCAGCACCGGGCCCAGTTTTGGCAGAACCTGTTCAATCCCACCACTGGCTACATCTCGCCGCGCGGCCCGGACGGCCTGTTCGCCGACGGCCCGGGCGTCGTCGTCCTCCCGTCGAACTTTGGCCAGGTCGGCTTCGACGAGGGCAACGCGGCGCAATACGTCTGGTGGGTGCCCCACAACGTGGCGGGCTTGGTGTCCGCGCTGGGGGGCCGTCAGGCCGTGGCCGCACGACTCGACCGCTTCACGCATCGGCTCAACGTGGGCCCCAACGAGCCCTATCTCTGGATCGGTAACGAGCCGAATTTCGGTGTGCCCTGGCTCTATAACTTCATCGGTCAACCGTGGCGGACCCAGGAGACGGTCGATCGGGTGCGCAGCGAACTGTTCGGCGCCACACCCGACGGGGAACCCGGCAACGACGACCTGGGTGCGATGTCGAGCTGGTACGTGTGGGCGGCTCTTGGTATGTACCCGAGCATTCCCGGAACGGCGATTCTCACCCTGAACACGCCCCTGTTCGACCGCGCCGTGGTCGCGCTTCCGGAGGGCAAGTCCATTCGGATCTCCGCTCCACGCGCATCCGGACGGCACCGGCTGAAATACATCGACGGCCTCCGCATCGACGGTGAGGTGACCGATCGGACCTTTCTTCCCGAGTCGATGATCCGCACCGGCGGCGAGGTCGTTTTCGCGCTGTCCAACACACCCAACAAGGTGTGGGGTACCGCGGAGTCCTCCGCGCCACCGTCCTTCGGTACGGGCAGTTCGGCGTTGACGGTCAACGTGCCCTACCCCTTCCTCAGGATGGCGCCGGGCAGCACGGAAACGATGATCGTCGACCTGCAGCGCATGATTGGCACGTCCGGCGACTACATCGTCACGGGCGCCGCTTACCGCCCGGGTATCGCGGCCGACCCCGTTTCGGGATCGTTCCGCGCCGACGGATTCGCCAGGGCGTACGTCGCGGTCACGGCGGCGCAGTCGGTGCCCGACGGCTATTACCCCGTCTACCTGACCGCAAGGTTCGGTCCGAGCGCGAAGACTTTCGTTGTCGTCGTCGCGGTCGTCAGCGGCGACGACGACGAGTGACCCGCGGCTAGATCATCTCGTTGTTGGTCAGCCAGCGCATCACCGGCCAGCCGACGAACACCGGTATCCAGCAGGTAAGCACGCGATACAGCAGCACCGACGGCACGCCGACGGCCGCGGGCACCCCGAACGCCGCCAGCCCACCGATCAGCGCCGCTTCCACGGCCCCCACGCCGCCCGGGGTCGGCGCGGCCGACGCCAGGGTTCCGCCGACCATCGTCACCACCGTGACCGTGATGAAGGTCGTGCCGCCGCCGAATGCTTCGACGCTGGCCCAAAGCGCCAGCGCCGCACCAAGAGTCGTCCCGGCGGCACCGAGCACGATCAACGCCAGCCGTTTGGGTTCGCGGGCCAGTTCGAGCAGGTCGCCGGTGACCTCCTTCAGCCTGGGACGCACCGCCGTCGACAGCCACCGCCGCAGCTTGGGCACGAACAGAAACGTGCCCACGATGCCCAGCGCCACCCCGCCGATCAGATACAGCACCGTCACGTTGGGGACGAAATGCGACAGGTCAGTCGATGCGCCCGCCGCGGTGCTGAACACGATCAGCAACACGACATGGACGATCACCTGCACGGACTGCTGCAGCGCAACGGCCGCGGTGGCCCGCAACGTGGTCAGGCCGCCCCTCTGTAGGAACCGCGTGCTCAGCGCAAGCCCGCCCACTCCGGCCGGCGTGGTTGTTGCCGCAAAGGTGTTGGCAACCTGCATGATTGACAGCTTCCAAAAGCTGACCAGGCCGTCGGCGCAGGCCCACAGCGCCCCCGCGGCGCCGACGTAGGTCAACGCTGACACCGTCAGCCCCAGCAGCGCCCACCACCAGTTCGCATTCCTCAGTTCGGAAAAGAAGGTCGGCACGGTGCTGATGAACGGATACGCGACGTAGACCAGCGCCACCAGCAGCACCAGTTGAATGACCTGGCTCCGGGTGAACCGGGTGATGGTCTCGGACTTGATCTCGTCCGCACCGGATTGGCGCTTGACCTCCGTGCGAGCGTTCGAGATGACGGTGCCCGCATCCGACACCGATCTCCGGATCCTCTTCGGCACAGCCGATTTGGTGAGCCGGCGGGACGCGTTGAGGATGGCGTCCTTGCCGAAAGCCTCGATCGCCGCGGCGACCGCGGACTCCGCGTCGTACAACGCAGAAGTGGTGACCAGCAGTTGGGCGATATCGGATTGCAGCTGCGATTCGGTGGCTCCGTATTCGGCGCTGCCGAAGCCGCCGAAGAGCACCGTGCCGTCTTCGACCGTGATTTCGTGGCCGCGTAGGTCGCCGTGGGAGATCTGGTGCTCGTTGAGGACCCGCAGCGCCTCCCAGACGTCGCCGATCGGTGTCTGCCCCGGGCATTCGTCCAGCGCGATCCCGCGGACGGGCTGGTGCGCGTACAGCGTCCATCCCCGGTCCAGCGCGGCGACGGCGATCGTCGTCGTGTTGGCCAGGCCCGCCTCGTTGACGGCAATCGACATCAGGGCGCGGTGCTCGACGGCGCGGCGCATCGACGTCTGCAGGGGTGCGGTTTCGGTGCCACGCAGCCGCAGCTTCCGCCAGACCTGGCGCAGGGCGCCGCCGCTGCGCTGGTGCGGTCCGTACAGCTCGACCGCCGCGGGTGAATCGGAATCGTTGGCCGTCGCCGCGAGCACCAGTGCCCCGGGCCCGGCCGGGCGGACCACCCGCAGCCCCGTCACGACGAACCCCCGTTTGGCCATCGCGCGTACCGCACCCTCCAGCGGCACCTCGAGCGCAGGGGTTCCGACGATCAGGACCACCAGCGCCCCGACGAACCACCCCACGCTCAAGCCCAGCAGGGTGCGCGCCGGAACCACGGCGCTCACGACGAGGTGGATCGGCACGAAGGCCAGCAGCAGCGTCCACCACCAGCGCCGCCAGCGGGCGGGCAGCCACGGACCGGACACCGTCAGCACCGCGGCCAACCACGCGATCCACCGCGGGTCGTCGAGGAACTGGGCCAGCACCGTGTGCAGCCGGTCGGACAGGTCGAAGTGCCATTTCGGCGCCGCGATGCCCTTGCCGGTGATCGACAGCGGCAGAACGGCAAGGAGTCCCGCGGTCGCATACGCGCCCAGCAGTTTCCACTGCCGAGAGACGACCAAGCCGATCAGGATCATGAACGGCAACGCCAGAATCGCGATGCCATAGGCGAGGTACACCAGATCGGATTGATTGGGGGTGAGGACGCCGACGATCTGCGAGATCGATTTCTCGAGGTCGACCCACCGCGTGCGGGTAACCAGGAAACTCACGATCACGACGATGAGGAACGTCGCCGCCACGGCAAGCCGGATGATGTCGTTGGTGCGTCGGGTCAGCGGTTGCAGCAGGCTGCCGGAAACGGTGATGTCTCGCCCGTCGACTCGCATGGTGCGGGATCCCTTCGGGACCTTTCCGGATCGGCCGCGCTGTTAGCGGCTCGCCGACAACTTAACCGCATACCTCCTGCGTGGAAATGATTTGGTCGGCGATCCGGACTGCCTACTTTCGCCCTCATCGACAGCGGAGCCCGTTCACGATGGCGAGCGCCTCGACGCGGCACAGCCCGTTCACATGCTGCGCGCGTAGGGTTCGATAGATAGTCTGACTAGCGAATTGGGGGATTCGGACATGCCCAGAACCGACGACGACACCTGGGAGATCACCGAGAGCGTGGGGGCGACGGCGCTCGGCGTCGCGGCGTCCCGCGCGGCGGAAACCGAGAGCGAGAACCCGCTGATCAGCGACCCGTTCGCCCGGGTGTTCCTGGATGCCGCGGGTGACGGCATCTGGAACTGGTTCGCGGCCACCAACCTGCCCGCCGAGATCGTCGAGGCCGAGCCCGACCTTAAGCCGCGGATGCAGGGCATGGTCGACTACATGGCCGCCCGGACGGCGTTCTTCGATCAGTTCTTCCTCGATGCGACCCGCGCGGGTGCGCGCCAGGTGGTGATTCTGGCCGCGGGCCTGGACTCGCGGGCGTGGCGGCTGCCCTGGCCCGACGGCACCACCGTCTACGAGCTGGACCTGCCGCGTGTGCTGGAATTCAAGGCGTCGACGCTGCGCGAACACGGCGCCCAGCCGACGTGCAACCTGGTCAGCGTTCCGGTCGACCTGCGCCAAGACTGGCCTGCGGCGTTGCGGCAGGCGGGCTTCGACGCGGCGGCGCCCAGCGTCTGGTCGGCCGAGGGGCTGTTGCCGTTCCTGCCGGCGGTCGCCCAGGAGCTGCTCTTCGAGCGGGTTCAGGCGCTGGGCGCGGTCGGCAGCCGGATCGCCGTGGAGGCGCCCGGCCCAGACTTTCTCGACGAGGACGCCCAAGCCAAGCGGCGCGAGTCGATGCAACGGGTGCGCGACCTGATCGCCAAGCTTGAGCCGCAACGCGAAATCCCCGACGTGCAGGACCTGTGGTATTTCGAGGAGCGCGAGGACGTCGCGGACTGGTTGAGTCGGAACGGCTGGGACGTGACGGTCACGCCGGCCATAGAGCTGATGGCCGGCTACGACCGCAGGCCGCCGCAGCAAGTCGAGGACGCGGCCCCAGAAACCTTGTTCGTGGCCGCGCAGCGAGGAGGGAACTGAACGTGACCAGAACCGACAACGACAGCTGGGAGATCACCGAGAGCGTCGGGGCGACGGCACTGGGTGTGGCCGCGTCGCGGGCCGCGGAAACCCGTCGGGACAACCCGCTGATCAGCGATCCCTTCGCGCAGGTCTTCCTCGACGCCGTCGGCGACGGGGTGTGGAACTGGCACTCCGCGGCACAGTTGCCCCCCGAGCTCATCGAAGCCGAACCGGAGTTACCGCAGCAGATGCAGGCGATGGTCGACTACATGGCTTCGCGGACAGCGTTTTTCGACCAATTCTTCTTAGACGCCACCGGTGCGGGCATCCGCCAGGTGGTGATCTTGGCGGCGGGGCTGGACTCACGGGCGTGGCGGCTTGAGTGGCCGGACGGCGTCACCGTGTACGAGCTCGACCAAACCAGGGTCCTGGAGTTCAAGTCGTCGACGTTGGCCGAACACGGGGCCGAGCCGGCCTGCAATCGGGTCGCGGTGTCGGCGGATCTGCGGCAAGACTGGCCGACGGCGTTGCAGGCGGCGGGATTTGACGCCGACGAACCGAGCGCCTGGTCGGCGGAAGGGCTGATGCCGTACCTGCCCGCCCTGGCTCAAGACCTGTTGTTCGAGCGCGTGCAGGCGCTGACCGCCAACGGCAGCAGGGTTGCGGTGGAGGCGCTGGGCCCCAAGTTCCTGGACCTCGACATCCGTGCGAGGCGCCGGGAGCGGATGGATCGGATCCGTGCCTACATGGAACTGATAGATCCGCAGCGCGAAGTACCCCGGACCGACGAGCTGTGGTACTTCGAGGAGCGCGAAGACGTCGGCGACTGGTTCCGCCGCCACGGCTGGGACGTGACTGTGACACCCACCGACGAGTTGATGGCCGGGTTTGACCGCAGGCCGCCCAAGGAGATCGAGGAACGGGTTCCGGGGAATCTGTTCGTCGACGCGCGGCGCGGGGATTAGCGGCTCCGGTCACCGTCGCCGGGTTTTTTCGATCTATGCGCGACACACTGGTCAGGCCACTTGACGTCTGACCTATTACCTCCCAGACTGTGCGCATGGCGCTGCAGCCGGTTACCCGTCGATCGGTGCCGGAAGAGGTCTTCGAGCAGATCACCGCCGACGTGCTCAGCGGAGAGATGCGGCCCGGTGAGACCTTGCCCAGCGAGCGCCAGCTGGCCGACGTGCTCGGGGTCTCGCGGCCGGCCGTGCGCGAGGCGCTCAAACGGCTGTCGGCGGCCGGGCTTGTCGAAGTGCGTCACGGCGGCGCCACCACCGTGCGCGACTTCCGGCGGCACGCCGGCCTGGACCTGTTGCCCCGGTTGCTGTTTCGCGATGGCGAACTCGACGTCTCGGTGTTCCGCAGCATCCTCGACGCCCGGCTGCGCAACGGCCCCAAGGTCGCGGAACTGGCGGCCGAGCGACGTGAACCCGGGATGGCCGGACGGCTCGGGGAGTCGCTGCGCGCGCTCGAGAACGACCGGGACCTGCGGGAGTGGCAACTACACGCGTTGCAGTTCTGGGATCATATCGTCGACGGCGCCGGGTCGATCGTATACCGGTTGATGTACAACGCATTTCGCGTCGCATACGAGCCGGCGCTCACCGCGTTGGCCGCCACGATGCCGGGCGAGGTCAAGCGTCCGGAGGCATATCGGAAGCTGGCCGATGCGATCAGCTCGGGCAATCCCGCGCGCGCCAAGAAGGCCGCCGAGCACCTGCTCGAGGCCTCGAACGCGACGCTGTTGGCCGCGCTCGAAAAGCCGGGGAAGCGTCGATGACCGCACACACGGTGATCACCACCTACCTCCGCGACCAGATCCAGCCCGGGATCGACGCGGTCGGCGGCTTCTATAAGACGTGCGTCCTGACCGGAAGGGCGTTGTTCCGGCGCCCGTTTTACTGGCGGGAGACGATCGAGCAGGGCTGGTTCATCACCAGCGTCTCGTTACTGCCGACGCTCGCGGTCTCGATTCCGTTGACCGTGCTCATCATCTTCACGCTCAACATCCTGCTGGCGGAGTTCGGCGCTGCCGACATCTCCGGCGCCGGGGCCGCGCTGGGTGCGGTGACCCAGCTGGGCCCGCTGACCACCGTCCTGGTGATCGCCGGCGCCGGATCCACGGCCATCTGCGCCGACCTTGGCGCCCGCACCATTCGCGAGGAGATCGATGCGATGGAGGTGCTCGGCATCGACCCGATTCAGCGGCTGGTGGTGCCCCGCGTCGTCGCCGCCACCATCGTCGCCACCCTGCTCAACGGAGCGGTGATCACCATCGGACTGGTCGGTGGATTCGTGTTTGGCGTTTACATCCAACATGTTTCGGCCGGCGCCTACGTCAGCACGCTCACTTTGGTCACCGGCCTGCCGGAGGTGGTGATCTCGGTGATCAAGTCGGCCACGTTCGGGTTGATCGCCGGCCTGGTGGGCTGTTACCGCGGGCTGACCACCAAGGGCGGCCCCAAAGGCGTCGGGACCGCCGTCAACGAGACCTTGGTGCTGTGCGTGATCGCGCTGTTCGCCATCAACGTGGTGCTTACGACGATCGGCGTACGGTTCGGGACGGGGCGTTAGCGTGTCCCAGTCCACCGCCGTCGTGCTGCGCTCCCGCTACCCGCGGACCGCGGCCAACGTGAACCGCTACGGTGGCGGCGTCGCCCGAAGATTCGAACAGATCGGCAATTTCGCGCGGTTCACCCGGATCAGCCTCTGGCAGATCGGATGGGCGTTGCGCCGATACCCCCGGGAGACCCTGCGCCTCATCGCCGAGATCGGGATGGGCACCGGCGCGATGGCGGTCGTCGGCGGCACCGTCGCAATCATCGGGTTCGTCACGCTGTCCGGCGGTTCGCTGATCGCGATCCAGGGCTTCGCGTCGCTGGGCAACATCGGAGTCGAGGCGTTCACCGGATTCTTTGCCGCACTGGCTAATACGCGGGTCGCGGCGCCCATCATCTCCGGTGTCGCGCTGGCCGCCACGGTCGGGGCGGGCGCCACCGCGCAATTGGGCGCGATGCGCATCAGCGAGGAGATCGACGCGCTGGAAGTCATGGGCATCAAGTCGATCTCGTTTCTGGCGTCCACCCGCATCCTGGGCGGGTTGGTGGTGATCGGGCCGCTGTACGCGCTGGCCCTCGACATGGCATTCACGTCGGGTCAGGTCGTCACCACGGTGTTCTACGGCCAGTCGAACGGCACCTACGAGCACTACTTCCGCACCTTCCTGCGCTCCGAGGACGTGGGGTGGTCGGTGGTGGAGGTCGTCGTCATCGCGGTGGTGGTGATGATCACCCACTGCTACTACGGCTACACCGCCAGCGGCGGCCCGGTGGGCGTCGGCCAGGCGGTCGGGCGATCGATGCGTTTCTCGCTGGTCTCGGTGGTGGTCGTCGTCCTGCTGGCCCAGTTGGCGCTCTACGGCGTCGATCCGAACTTCAATCTCACGGTGTAACCGCGATGAACCTGCCGGTGCTGTGGAAGTCCCGCCGCGCGTGGGTCTACGTCGAGGGCTTGGCCCTGTTGCTCGCCGGCGCACTGGTGCTCACGCTGGTGTATCTGCAATTCCAGGGGGATTTCACGCCCAAGACCGAGCTGACGATGGTGGCATCCCGGGCCGGGTTGGTCATGGAACCCGGGGCGAAAGTCACCTTCAACGGCGTTCAGATCGGCCGGGTCGCCGCCATCTCGGAGATCGAGCGCGACGGTAGGCCGGCGGCCAAGCTGCGGTTGGACGTGAATCCCAAGTACGTCCACCTGATTCCGGTCAACGTAGTGGCCAACATCGAGGCGGCCACCCTGTTCGGTAACAAGTATGTGGCGCTGTCTTCCCCCGAAACCCCTAAGCGCGAACGGATCTCGTCGAACGACGTGATCGACGTGCGCTCGGTGACGACGGAGTTCAACACCTTGTTCGAGACGGTCACCTCGATCGCCGAAAAGGTGGATCCGATCGAGCTGAATCAAACGCTGTCGGCGGTGGCGCAGGCGCTGGACGGGCTGGGCACCCACTTCGGTGAGTCGCTGGTCAACGGCAAACAGATTCTGGCGCAGCTGAACCCGCGCATCCCGCAGCTCGGCTACGACGCGGGCCGGCTCGCCGACCTCGCGCACATCTACGCCCGCTCCTCGCGCGACCTGTGGGCCTTCCTGCAGAACGCGGTGACCACCGCGGGAACGCTGACCAAACAGCAGCACGACCTGGATGCCGCGCTGCTGGCCGCGGTGGGTGTCGGCAAGGTGGGCGAGGACATCCTGGCCCGGGGCGGGCCCTACCTGTCGCGCGGGGCCGCCGACCTGGTGCCGACGGCCGCGCTGCTCGACGAGTACAGCCCCGAACTGTTCTGCCTGGTCCGTAACTTCCACGATGCCGCGCCCAGAGTCGCGAATGCGGCTGGCGGCAACGGCTATTCGCTGGCGGCCGCCGGGACGATCATCGGCGCGCCCAATCCCTATGTCTATCCGGACAATCTGCCGCGGGTGAATGCCCGCGGCGGACCCGGGGGGCGGCCCGGATGCTGGCAACCGATCACGCGTGAGCTGTGGCCGGCGCCCTACCTGGTGATGGATACCGGCGCGAGCCTCGCGCCGTACAACCACCTGGAGCTGGGCCAGCCGATGTTCACCGAATACGTCTGGGGACGCCAGTTCGGGGAGAACACGATCAACCCATGACGAGGAATGCATGAAGGTCACCGGCACAGCAGTCAAACTCGGCATCTTGTGGTTGGTTCTGCTGGTGTTCACCGTGACGATCATCATCGTCTTCGGGCAGATGCGATTCAACCGCACCACCGGGTACTCCGCGGTGTTCACCAACGTCAGCGGGCTGCGCGCGGGGCAGTTTGTCCGCGCCGCGGGAGTGGAGGTCGGCAAGGTCGCCAAGGTGACGTTGATCGACGGGGACAAGAGGGTGCTAGTGGACTTCAGCGTGGACCGCACGCTGCCACTGGATCAGGCCACCACCGCCGCGGTCCGCTACCTCAACCTGATCGGCGACCGCTACCTCGAACTCAAGCGGGGATACAGCGGCCGTCGGCTCACCCCGGGCGGCACGATCCCGATCGAGCACACCCAGCCGGCGCTGGATCTGGACGCATTGATAGGTGGGTTCCGTCCCCTCTTCAAGGCGTTGGACCCCGACAAGGTGAACAGCATCGCCCACTCGATCCTCACGGTGTTCCAAGGGCAGGGCGCCACGATCAGCGACATCCTTGACCAGACCGCCTCGATCACCACCACGCTGGCCGAGCGGGACCACGCGATAGGCCAGGTCGTCGACAACCTGAACACCCTGCTTGCCACTACGGTCAAGCACGAGAAGGAATTTGACCAAACCGTCGACAAGCTGGAATCCCTGATCACCGCGCTGAAGAACAGGGCCGATCCCTTGGCCTCCGCGGTCGCGCACATCAGCAACGCGGCGGGAACCGTCGCCGACCTGCTGGCCGAGGACCGGCCGTTGCTGCACAGCACCGTCGGGTATCTCGAAAACGTCCAGGAGCCGTTGATCAGCAAACTGGGAAGCCTCGACGAGGTGCTGGGCAAGCTGCCGGCCGCGTACCGGACCATCGGCCGTGCCGGCGGGACGTACGGCGACTTCTTCAACTTCTATCTGTGCGACCTGTCGCTGAAAGTCAACGGGCTGCAGCCCGGCGGTCCGGTGCGCACCATCAAGCTCTTCAGCCACCCCACCGGGAGGTGCACGCCGCAATGAGAACCCTGTCCGAATTCAACCGCGGACGTGTCGGGCTGATGGGTGTCGTGGTCACCGTGCTCGCAATTGGTGTGGGACAGAGCTTTACCAGCGTCCCGATGCTGTTCGCCACGCCGGTCTACTACGCGCAGTTCGCCGACACCGGCGGCATCAGCCCGGGCGACCGGGTCGAGATCGCCGGCGTGAACGTGGGCCTGGTGCGGTCGCTGGAGATTCGCGGCAACCACGTCCTGGTCGGCTTCTCGATGGCCGGCAAGCGTATCGGCACGCAAAGCCGGGTGGCGATCCGCACCGACACCCTGCTGGGCCGCAAGAACATGCAGATCGAGCCGCGGGGTTCAACGCCGTTGCAGCCCAACGGCATCATTCAGTCGGCCCAGACCACCACCCCCTACCAGGTGTACGACGCATTCGTCGACGCCACCAAGGCCGCGACGGGCTGGGACATCGACGCCACCAAGCGCTCACTGAAAGTGTTGTCGGAGACCTTCGACCAAACCGCGCCCCATCTCAGCGCCGCGCTCACCGGTGTCAGGACGTTCGCCGACAGCATCGGCCAGCGCGGCGAACAGATCAAGCAGCTGCTGGCGAACGCCAACAAGGTCGCGCGCGTACTCGGCGACCGCAGCGGACAATTCAACGATCTGCTGGTCAACGCGAATACCCTGCTGGCCGCGTTCCGGCAACGCAGCCAGGCGCTGAGCATCCTGCTGAGCAACGTGAACGAGGTCTCGGACCAGGTGCGCGCACTGATCCGGGAGAACCCGAACTTCAACCACATGCTGCAAGAGTTGAACACGGTCAGCGGCGAACTGGTCAAACGCAAGAAGGACCTCGCCGACGTGCTGGTACTGCTCAGCAGGTACACCGCCGCCCTGACCGAGGCGGTGGGCTCCGGGCCGTACTTCAAGGCCATCGTCGTGAACCTGCTACCGCCGACGATCCTGCAGCCCTGGGTCGACGCGGCGTTCAAGAAGCGCGGCATTGACCCCGAGCAGTTTTGGCGCAATACCGGGCTGCCGTCGTTCCGGTTCCCCGACCCCAACGGCACCAGGTTCCCCAACGGAGCGCCGCCTCCGGCGCCGCCGGTGCTGGAGGGCACGCCCGAACACCCGGGCCCCGCCGTGCCGCCGGGATCGCCGTGCTCGTACACGCCGGCCGCCGACGGCCTGCCGCGGCCCGGAAATCCGTTGCCCTGTCCGTCATCTGGTGATGGGCCGTTCGGCCCGGCGCCGTTCGGCTTCCCCGTTCCGGTGGACGTCCAAGCGTCGCCGCCGAACCCCGACGGGCTGCCGCCGACACCGGGCGTGCCGAGCTCCGGCCGGGCGGGTGAGACGGCGCCGGGCGTTCCCGGCACGCCGGTGCCGCTGCCCGGGATCGCGCCGCCGGGCGCGCGGTCGGAACTCCCGGGACCGGCCGCCGGTCCCCGCCGCCCGGGGCCGCCGGGACCCGCGCCGGGACCCGCGCCACCGGGGCCCGGCCCCCGGCTGCCCGCGCCGCTCATTACGCCCGATGGGACGGGAGGTAGCAATCAATGAGCACCATCTTCGACATCCGCAAGGTTCGCCTGCCCGAGGTCTCCCGCTGGGTGTTGATTGCCGTGTCCCTGGCGGCAGCGCTGGCGCTCGTCGGCGTCATCTTCGGCGCGCAGCTGTACCGGAAACTGACCACCACGACCGTCGTCGCGTATTTCTCTGAGGCCCTCGCGCTCTACTCCGGCGACAGGGTTCAGATCATGGGAGTGCGCGTCGGCGCGATCGACAAGATCGAGCCGGCCGGCGACCGGATGCGGGTCACGTTGCACTACAGCAACAAGTACAAGGTGCCCGCGGATGCCACTGCATCGATTCTCAACCCCAGCCTGGTGGCATCGCGCAGCATCCAACTGTCGCCGCCCTACGTCGGCGGGCCGGTGCTCAAGGACGGCGCGGTGATCCCGATCGGACGCACGCAGGTTCCGGTCGAGTGGGATCACCTGCGCGACTCCATCAGCGACATCCTCCGCCAGCTGGGTCCGACACCGGAGCAGCCGAAGGGACCGTTCGGTGAGGTGATCGAATCGGCCGCGGACAATCTCGCGGGAAAAGGCAAGCAGGTCAACGAAACCCTGAGCGCCCTGTCGGACGCGTTGACCGCGCTGAACGAGGGCCGAGGGGACTTCGTCGCGATCACGCGAAGCCTCGCGCAGTTCGTCAGCGCGCTGTACCGAAACGACCGGCAGTTCGTCGCGCTCAACAATGACCTGGCCGAGTTCACCGACTGGTTCACCAAATCCGACCATGACGTGGCCGACACGGTCAGACGGGTCGACGATGTGCTCGGCACCGTCCGAAAGTTCCTGGGCGAAAACAGATCCGTGCTGGCCACAGATGTCAACAACCTGACCGACGTGACGAACACCCTGCTGCAGCCGGAGGCGCGCGACGGGCTGGAGACCGCACTGCATGTGTTGCCCACCTATGCGGGCAACTTCAACAACATCTACTACCCACTGCACAGCTCGCTCGTGGGTTTGTTCGTATTCCCCAACTTTGCCAACCCGCTGCAGTTCATCTGCAGCGCGATCCAGGCCGGCAGCCGCCAGGGTTATCAGGACTCCGCCGAGCTGTGCGCGCAGTACCTGGCGCCGGTGCTGGACGCGATCAAGCTGAACTATCCGCCGTTGGGCTCCAACCTCTTCAGCTCGGCGGCCACCCTGCCCAAGGAGGTGGCGTATTCGGAGGAACGGCTGCGCCCGCCGTCGGGCTACAAGGACACCACCGTGCCCGGCATCTTCTCGCGGGACACCCCGTTCTCGCACCGCAACGCCGAGCCGGGCTGGGTCGTCGCGCCCGGCATGCAGGGCACCCGGGTGCAGCCGGCGACCGTGAACATGCTGACACCGCAATCGTTCGCCGAACTCATGGGTGGGCCTGACATCGCGCCGCCGCCGCCGGGAACCACTCTGCCCGGATCCCCGAACGCCTACGACGAGTCCAATCCGCCTCCGCCCGCACGGACGGGCCCGGGCCAGTGACCCGGCGGATCCTCGGTGGCTGCCGCCGCGGCGTGGCGCTGTTGCTGGCTCTGGTGCTGGCTTCGGTGCTGGCATCGTGCTCCTGGCGCGGCATTGCCAACGTGCCGTTGCCGATCGGCCGGGGCACGAGTGCGGATCGCCTGACGATCTACGTGCAGATGCCTGAGACTCTGGCGCTGAACACCAACAGCCGGGTGCGGGTCGCCGACGTATGGGTCGGCACGGTGCGCGACATCAGGCTGGACAACTGGACCGCGATTCTGACACTGAACGTGGATCCGACGGTGAAGTTGCCGGCGAATGCGACCGCAAAGATCGGCCAAACCAGCCTGCTGGGCACGCAGCACGTCGAACTCGCCGCGCCGACGGACCCGTCCCCGCGGCCGCTGCGAAACGGCGACATCATCTCGCTGGACAAGTCGTCGGCCTACCCGACCGTCGAACGCACGCTGGCCAGTGTCGCGATCATCCTCAACGGCGGCGGCATTCCGAACCTCGACCTGATCCAACGCGAGGTCATCAAGATCCTCGACGGCCACGCTGACCAGGTGCGCGAATTCCTCGGCCAGCTAGCCACATTCACCGCCGAGCTGAACCGTCAACGCGAGAACCTGACCCGTGCACTCGATGCCACCAGCGAACTTGTGGACATCGCCGCGCACCACAACAACACGCTGGATCGGGTGCTGACCGAGCTTCCGCCACTGATCCAGCATTTCTCCGATACCCGCGAACTCTTCGCCGATGCCACCGAATCTCTCGGGCGTCTCAGCGATCTCGCCAACCGGACGTTTGCGGATACCCGTCCCAATCTGCACCAGAGCCTGCTGTTGCTGCAGCGGCCGCTCAAGCAACTCGAGCGGGCCGCGCCGTACCTGCTCGACGCGTTGCGACTCGGCCTCACAGCCCCGTTCAACATCGACGACGTGGCAAAGGTCATCCGCGGCGACTACGTCAACGTTTCCGGCGCCTTCGATTTGACGCTGTCCACCATCGATAACACGATGCTGAGCGGGACGGGCTTCTCGGGAATGTTGCGGGCGCTCGAACAGGCGTGGGGGCGTGATCCCAACACCATGATTCCGGATGTGCGTTATACGCCAAACCCGAACGATGCCCCGGGGGGACCGCTGGTGGAGAGGGGCGAGTGAAAGATGTTGACTCGCTTCATCAAAACGCAGTTGGCGCTGTTGGCGGCGTTGGCCCTCGTCGCGGTGGGCGTGCTGGGCTGGTACTACCTGCGGATACCCAGCCTCGTCGGCGTCGGACGCTATACCCTCTACGCCCAATTACCGCGCTCCGGAGGGCTTTATCGCACAGCAAACGTCACCTATCGGGGCATCACGATCGGCAAGGTGACCGCTGTCGAGCCCACCGAACGGGGGGCGCGGGCAACGATGAGCATCGACAACGGCTATCAGATCCCCACCGACGCGTCGGCGAATGTGCACTCGGTCTCGGCGGTCGGCGAGCAGTACGTCGACCTGGTGTCCGACCGTACCGAAGGCCCGTACTTCCTCGACGAGCAGACGATCCTGAAGAGCACCGTGCCGAGCCAGATCGGTCCGGCGCTGGATGCCGCGAACCGCGGGCTGTCGGTACTGCCGAAAGACAAAGTGGGGACACTGCTTCGGGAGACCTCACAGGCCGTTGGCGGGCTGGGACCGTCGCTGCGGCGCCTGGTCGACGCCACCCAGGCGATCGCCCACGACTTCCGCGGCAGCATCGACGACATCGACGACATCATCGCGCGCGCCGCGCCCATCATCGATAGTCAGGTCAATGCCGGCGACGACATCGCACGCTGGTCCGCGAACCTCAATATGCTGGCCGCGCAGACCGCGCAGACCGACCCCGAATTGCGCAGCATCCTGGCCAATGCCGCGCCGACCGCCGATCAGGTCAATGCGACCTTCGGCGACATCAAGGATTCGCTGCCGCAGCTCCTGGCCAACCTCGAGGTCGTGATCGACATGCTCAAGCGCTACCACAACGGCGTCGAGCAGGCGCTGGTGTTCCTGCCGCAGTCGGGCGCGATCGCCCAGTCCGTCACCGCGGAGTTTCCCGGGCAGGCGGGTCTCGGCGTCGGCGCCTTGGCGTTCAACCAGCCGCCACCGTGCCTGACCGGCTTCATGTCGGCCTCGGAATGGCGGGCACCCGCGGACACCGGTGCGGCGCCGCTGCCCAAGGGCACCTACTGCAAGATTCCGATGGACGCGACGAATGTGGTTCGCGGAGCGCGCAATTACCCGTGTGTGGACGTGCCCGGCAAGCGGGCCGCGAGCCCGCGTGAGTGCCGCAGCAGTGAGCCCTACCTGCCGATGGGGACCAACCCCTGGTACGGGGAGCCGAACCAGATCCTGACATGTCCCGCGCCGGCCGCGCGTTGTGATCAGCCGGTGAAGCCGGGTCAGGTGATCCCGGCGCCGTCGATCAACAACGGCGTGAACCCGCTGCCGGCGGATCGCGTGCCGGGGACACCGCCGCCGGTCAGCGATCCGCTGCAGCGGCCCGGCTCGGGCACTGTTCAGTGCAATGGCCAGCAGCCCAACCCGTGCGTGTACCGGCCGAACGTGCTTCCCACGTCGATTTACGACGTGCAGAGCGGCAAGGTCGTCGGGCCCGACGGTGTGGTGTATTCCGTTGAGAATTCCCGCAATATCGGGGAAGACGGGTGGAAGCAGATGTTGGCGCCGACGCGCTGAAGATGGCCTGGTTGGCTGTCGGCTGCCCTGCCGCCGCAGAGCATGGACGCCCAGAGTCGCGGGTAGCGGCGCAGGCCTCACATGGCATATGTCTTTGCGCCTGCCTCGTAGAGCTGACGGGCATGTCGTTCACGCTCGCGGGGGCCCTGCCCGCCCGCTGGCCCGCGAGGGCGCTCAGATTTGCGTGAAATTGCGGGTGGGGCCGCGCATATGGGGCCGCTCGCGAGTCCCAGGCGTCACAAGAAAATCGGTATATGGAATTTTGCCCGCCTCGTAGCGACAACGTGTCGCGTGCCCGCGAGTGTGCGCCGATGTACGGCGGCACGCTGCGCTGGCCGGCATGTCGTGCACCGTCGCGGGGACCCGGATGGCCGCCCGCCAGCCCGCCGCTGGCCCGTGAGGGCGCTCAAATTTGCGTGACATTGCGGGTGGGGCCGCGAATTTGGGGACGCTCGCGAGTCCCAGGCGTCACAAGAAAATTGGCATATGGCCTTTTGCCCGCCTCGTAGCGACAACGTGTCGCGCGAAGGCGGGCAAACCGCCACATGCCCGCGGTCGCGCGCCCGCGAGTGTGCGCCGATGTACGGCGGCACGCTGCGCTGGCCGGCATGTCGTGCACCGTCGCGGGGACCCGGATGGCCGCCCGCCAGCCCGCCGCTGGCCCGCGAGGGCGCTCAAATTTACGTCCAATTGCGATGGGGCCGCGAATTTGGCGCCGCTCGCGAGTCCCAGGCGTCACAAGAAATCGGCATAGGGAGTCTTGCCCGCCTCGCAGCGACAACCTGTCGCGCGGAGGCGGGCAAACCGCCACATGCCCGCGGCCACGCCCGCGAGTGTGCGCCGATGTACGGCGGCACGCTGCGCTCGGCCGGCATGTCGTGCACCGTCGCGGGGGCCCGCCGCTGGCCCGCCAGGGCGCTCAAAGTTGCGTCAAATCGCGGGTGCGGCCGCACATTCGGGGACGCTCGCGATCCCCAAACGTCACAAGAAAATCGGCCTACGGCCGTCTGCCCGCCTTGTAGCGACAACGTGTCGCGCGAAGGCGGGCAAACCGACACATACCCGCCGTCCGGCGCCTGCCGGTGACCGGGCGCAGAGGTACGGCGACACGCTGCGCTAGCCGACACTTTCTGCACGCCCACGGCGGGCCGGCCCCGCCGCCGGCCGCCATGTCGCGCACGGATTCGATCACGATCCGCTACGTCCCGGTCTTTTCCGGTTCGTAGGGTGTGTACCACCACCAGTCGGCGCGCTCGCCCAAAGGCCCGTTCCAGGGCGGAACATCGGGTGGGGGTGTGTTGGGTGGTCGGGCCAGGGAGCGGTTGTCCAGGGTGTGGCCGTCGCTGTCGGTGACGGTCAGATCCTCGGCGGTGCCGGAGATGGTGATGCCGCCGCGGTGGTGCAGCCGGTGGTGATACGGGCATAGCAGCACCAGGTTCGAGAGCTCGGTGGGGCCGCCGTCTTCCCAGTGCACCAGGTGGTGGGCGTGCAGGCCGCGGGTGGCCCCGCACCCGGGCACCGCACACGTGGAGTGGCGGTGCTCGAGGGCGCGGCGCAGCCGGCGGCTGATCTGGCGGGTCTCCCGGCCTGCCCCGATCGGTTGTCCGTCGCGTTCAAACCACGCCTCGAAGGTGGCGTCGCAGGTCAGGTACCGCCGTTCGGCGTCGGTCAGCAGCGGGCCCAGGTGCAGGGCGGCGGCACGGGCGGCGACATCGAGGTGCACCACCACCGTGGTGTGCGCCCCATGCGGGCGCTGGGCGGCATCAGCGTCCCAGCCGGCCTCCACCAACCGCAGAAACGCATCCACTGTGGACGGGATCGGGGGCCGCTGCCCCTCGGCGCTGTCGGCGTGGTCGCGTGTCCACTGCGCGATCAGCGCATCCCGATGCGAGGCCAGCGCGGCATCGAACTTCGCCGCCTCCAACCGGCCCAACGTGATCCGGTAACAACTGCCCGCCTCGGTGCCGGTCTTGGTGAGCGAGGGCTCCGGGGCCGGGCGCGGTTCCGGGTCGGGGCGGGGCTCCAACTTGACGGCGGTGCGTAACTGGTTGACCGTGGCCACCGCCGCCAGCTCCGCATAATGCTCATCCGAGCCCGCACCCGCCCCGGCGGCGATCACCCCCACCTGATCCAGCGACAACCGGCCCGCCGCCATCGCCTCGGCACACGACGGGAACTCTGCGAGCCGGCCCGCCACCGTGGTCATCGTGGCCGCGGTCGAGGTCGACAATCCCAGCCGCCAGGCCACCAACGCCTTGACCGACCGCGCCCCGGTCATCCCACACAACCCGTCCCGCTCAATCTCAGCCACCCGCGCCACAATCTGGGCATCAATCGCATTACGCTGACCCGCCAACTCCGCCAACTCCTCAAACAACACCTCCAAACGATCCATCGGTCTGACCGGCGTGACAGGCAAA
Organism: Mycobacterium sp. NGS68; assembly: GCF_059812195.1. NCBI lineage: Bacteria > Bacillati > Actinomycetota > Actinomycetes > Mycobacteriales > Mycobacteriaceae > Mycobacterium > Mycobacterium sp. NGS68. The sequence goes on from NZ_JCALCE010000020.1 coordinate 43,084, forward strand.
GCGGACGACGACATAACCACATCAAAGCAGCGACCTACGACAAGTTTTCCGCCAAACGCCATACCGCGGGCCTCGGCCGCGTGAGCGTGATAGATCTCGGCCTGAGGCGGCACCGACAAGTCCGCATTACGGCGTGTCGGGCCGTCGGCGGTTGTGCCCGCGCCACTTTCGGTATCCATGCCGCGCCGCGATTGCGCCGACGACGGCGGTCACGCACCACACCGCGATCGCAGCGTAGGCGAGCGCCGACGACCGATTCCGAATCGCCGCGCCCAGTGCGGTGTAGACAAATGCCCTCGGTGCCGAGCCGATGAACGAGCCGACCGCCATCTGCCACAGCGGAACTCCGAACGCGCCGAACGCGTAGGAGGCCAACGCATCCGAAATGCCGGGAACGAAGCGCTGGCCGACGACCGCCCACAGGCCGCCTCGTTCGATTAACGCGTCGATACGATCGGCGCGCGTTGCGCCGAGCAGAGCTCGGGCGCTGTCCCGGCCGGCCCGGCGGCCGATGCGGCTCGCGACGACGGCGGTGCCCACCGCGGCGCCCAGCGTGACGAAGATGCCCAGCACGGGACCGAACAGCAGCCCGCTGCCCGCGGCCAGGATCGAACCCGGCACGAACAACGCGCCCAGCATCGCCGACGCCACCACGTACGTCAGCGGCGCGGCGGGTCCCGTCGCCGACACCACGCGCCGAACCGCATCCATGTCGATGACGTGCGCGATTGCCACCAGGTAGAACATCGTGCACAGGAAGGCAGCGAAGACGACGAGCTGCGCGATGTGGCGTCGCCGCGATGGGGGTGCCGAGCCCTCAGCGGAACTTTCGTTGTCGACCATAGTGATCGCGATTCTTCCGCACCGGAAAAGTTGTCGGACCCGTGGTGCAGACTCGGCCGCAATCGATGCGACCTCGGGGGTCGCGTCCATACCGAAATGGGGCCGACATGGGCAGCATGGCGAACTTCGTCGTTGTGAAAGATCAGGATTGGCAACTGTTTGACGCGCGCTGGTTGGGCTACCGCATGCTCGATGCGCTGATCGGCGGCCCGGACCTCGCGCTGCGGTACGTGCAGGCTCTAGAGCCGGTCGGCAAAGACGACTGGGTCGACCCGCTGTGGGCTGACGGCGGGGCGGTGGTGGACCTAGATCGCCGGCGGTTGTTGTTCTTCGGTGACGAAATGATGGTGTCCATGAACGAGCGCCGAGCCATCATGACCGCGCTCGCCGTGGTCTGGCCCGATTATGGAATCAGTTGGGCATACAACGGAACCACCGAACTGGCCGGATACGTCGGAGCCGAATTGCGGCCGTATGAGGACAAGCATCGGCCGAACCTCAGGCCCCAGCGCGATCGAAGCACCATGTGCAACCTCGTTTCCGTCGTCGACGCCGCCGGCGAGCTCAGGTTCTGGCCGTTGTACTGCGGCGACCTGAGCAAGGCATGGTACGGCCCCGCGTTGCTGGACCTACTGCCCGGCCGCGGTGTTCAACGGTTGAAGCTCGGCAAGATTCCGCACGGCGGCCTACACATCGACGTGCCGCGAAAAACGTTGGGAGCCTGGGAAACCACCGAGGCGGTGGGCGTATTCGAGGCGCTACCCGGGTTGTGGAGCGGTTGGCGCACCGAGTGTTGGGAGGATCGCTTTGAGGAGCAGGTTCGTCGATGCGAGGGTGCTTTGCGATTGCCGGAGTTGGATCTCGCCGCCGGCGCCGAGAGTGCCCAGTCTTGGCTACGCCAGCGGGTGTTCCACAAATTCGCCGCCAAGGCCGGGCATGTCGCCGAACTCGCAACGTTGATGTGGAAGCTCGCGCCGGACTTGGCTGTAAGCGATGAGGCCTACGACGATTGCCCGACCCGCCCCACCGCCGATGAGTGGGCCCGATTCCAGGCCGCCTGCGGTTCACTGCGCGCGACAAAAGCCAGGTCGGCGCGATCCCGTGCATCGTGATGTGGTGATGCATTGATGTTAAGGTGATGTGCGCACCCACCATTGATCTTCCCGACGACCTGCATAAACAGGCGCTGGCGATCGCGCGAGACACCCAGCGGACACTCAGTGAGACGGTTGCCGACCTCATTCGACGCGGTTTAGGCGTTGGCCGAAGTGTTCCGATCTCCGTGGAGCCCAGGACCGGGCTACCGCTGGTGAGCGTCGGGAAGGTGGTGACCTCCGAGGACGTGCGCTCGCTGGAGGATGAACAGTGACGGCGCTGCTTGATTCGAACGTGCTGATCGCCCTCATCGTCGCCGAGCATGTGCACCACGATGCCGCCGTGGATTGGTTGGCGAACTCCGACGCTGGATTCGCTACATGTCCGATCACGCAGGCCAGCCTGGTTCGGTTTCTCGTTCGGACGGGGCAGTCTGCGGCGGCCGCTCGCGATGTGGTGAGTGCGGTGCAGAGCACGAATGGGCACGAGTTCTGGCCTGACAGCGCGACTTTCGCCGATGTGGAGGTCGGGGGCGTCGTCGGTCACCGGCAGGTAACCGATGCCTACCTCGCTCAGCTCGCCCGAAGCCGCGACGGGCAGTTGGCCACACTCGACAGCGGATTGGCGCATCTACAGAAGGACGTCGCCGTGCTGATACCTACTGGCTAGCGGACGGGGCGATGCGCAGCCGGCGGGCCAGGCCGCTGGCTCGTATCGCCCGTCGCTCGATCGCGGCCCGCACGTCGGCCTCCGGGCCGACGATCCTCACCTTGCATTTGGCTCGCGTCACCGCCGTATAGAACAGCTCCCGGGTCAGCAACCGCGAATCCGCCGACGGCAGCAGGACGGTCACTTCGTCGGCCTGACTGCCCTGGCTCTTGTGGATCGTCATGGCGTGCACCGTTTCGACGTCTGACAACCGGCTGGTCGCAAACTCGAGCGGCTCGTCGGCACCGGCGATCACAGCGCGCAGCGCGCGCTGCCCGCCCGCGCTGCCCTGCACCGTCACGCCGGTGTCGCCGTTGTATACGCCGAGCCCGTAGTCGTTGGCCGTCACGAGCACAGGGCGCCCGACATACCACGCCGACCAGATCGGTTCGCCCGTCGCTTCCGCCAGCCACCGCTCGACCTGCCGGTTCCAGTGCTGGATTCCGTAGGCGCCGCGGCGGTGCGCGCAGAGCAGTCGATGCTCGTCAAGCGTCGCCAGAGCGGCCGTCGCATCACCGAGAACCGCGCTCTGTCGCAGCCGAAGAGCATGGGGCACAAGCACATCGCGCAACCGGGCCGACGGGTCTTCGGCGTCGACCCACTCGACGTCATCGTCACCGCTCCGCAACAACTCGATGACCCGGTCAGCGTCACCGACGCGGATCGACGATGCCAACTCGCCGATCGATTCGCCAAACCGGTGCGACGTCGTCAGCGCCGCTATCCGTGCGTCGTCGCGCGCGCCGAGCCCGTCGAACAGGTCGGCCAATACCGCGCCGGCCTCGACCGACGCCAACTGATCGGGATCGCCGACAAGCAGCAGGCGCGTGTCGGGCCGCACCGCCTCCAGGAGCCGGGCCATCATCGTCAGGGACACCATCGACGTCTCGTCGACGACGATCACGTCCTGCGGCAGCCGATTACCGCGATGATGGCGAAACCGCGACGACGTATCCGGCCGGCTCCCCAGCAGTCGGTGCAGGGTCGTCGCCCGAAGTCCCGCCAGACGCTGCCGGTCCACCGCAGCCAGCTTGCCGACCTCCAGTTGCACCGCCTCCTGCAGCCGGGCGGCCGCCTTGCCCGTCGGCGCGGCCAAGGCGACGCGCATGCGGGCCGCGCCGTCCGCCTCCGCCTGCTCGGCGAACAGCGCCAACAACCTCGCAACCGTCGTCGTCTTACCCGTGCCCGGTCCGCCGGTGAGCACTGTCAGGCGTTGCGTCAGAGTGATATTCGCGGCGGCGCGCTGCTCCTCGTAGGGGTGGGGGAACAGGCGGGTGAGGTCGAGATTCGCCGCCGGTGCGCGTCGCGACAGCAATGCCACCAGGTCGTCGGCGACCTGCTGCTCCTCGCGCCAATACCTGTCCAGATAGACCAAATTGTCGTCGTACACCCGCAGGACGGGCGGGGACCCGGCCAGCGGGCTGGCCCGCACCGCAGCCAACCACTCGTCGGCCGACGGCCAGGGTAGTTCGGCGATGCCGATCTGCGCCTCGATCGACCGCAGGTCGATGCACACCGAACCGCCCCGCAGCGCGCGCACCAGCAACGCGACCGCCAATAGCACCGACGGCTCGGATTCCTTGGCCATGTCGGTAAGCCGTTGCGCCACATGAACATCCGCGGAGTCGACCACACCGGCTTCGTTGAAGGCCCGCAGCGGGTCGACTGCGCCGATCGCCAGTCGCCAGTGTCCCGATTCCAGGGTCTCGATGGTCACGCCGCCGACCTCCCCGCGTCGAGGAGGTCCGACAGGGCCGTCACCAGCGCGGCGGGCGGGGACCAGCTGAACACCCCGGCAGGGTGGCCCTCCAGCATCGGAGTGTCGGGCCCACACATCCCGCGCACGAACAGGTAAAGCACGCCACCCAGGTGTCGCCCAGGGGCGTAATCCGGCTGGCGCCAACGCAGAAACCGGTGCAGAACTACCGTGTACAGCAAGGCCTGCAGCGGATAGTCCGAGTGCAGCATCGCCTCGACCAGTCGTGGCTGGTTGTAGTCGGCGGCGGTCAGCGGCGTGTCGGGGTCGCCCAGCCAGTTGGTCTTGTAGTCGACGACCAGGTACCGCGAGCCCGACCCCGGGTCCGGGATGCGCAGCACAGCGTCGACGGAACCGTTGAGGTACCCGCGCAGCGACTGGCCGCCCAGCCCGTCGCTGCCCAACCTATCGGCATACGGCGCCAGCGGGTCATCGGCCGGCAGGTGCGACTTCAGCAACACACCGAGATCGGCCAGGCGGATATCGGGCGCGGTCCCTCGAGCGTCGCCGCCGGCCAATGGGAATTCGAAGTTCATCTCCCGCAACCGGTCCGCGAGCCCGATCTGCCGCAGCGTCAAGCCGTCGGCCAGTGGGCCCAGCGGGGTGTCGTGCATCGGCACCATGGCGGCGGCGAGTTCGGCCGCGGGCACATTCACCGGCCACCACACCGAATGCTCACGGATCTGCGACTCGAGTTGGGCGGCGAGATCGACCGCGAAGGGATCCGTGGTCTCGAGTACGGCGTGGACCAAGGTGCCGAACTTCGCGCCCGCGGGTAGCTGCGCCATTGGCGACGGTAGGTCGGACCCGGATGCGGCCTGGGTCAACGGAATATCGCCGACCTCGTCGTCGAGTTCGCTGTCCTCGGGTTCGCTGCTGACACCCGCCGGTTGCGCGGTCTCGAGGCCCCTGATCAGGCCCGAGTACGAGGTGCGTCGCCAGCGGGTGTCGATGGCGCGGTCGAAGTGGCGGGTGTCCAGGTCGGGGTGCGTCGCCGTGTGGGTAACGGGCTGCGCCGGGGAGATCACGGACTCTTCCAGGACCGGCCCGCCGACGTCCTCCCACTCGCGGAAGCGGGCCCACGCATCGTCGTCGCTGATCTTCGCGGGCGCACAGCGGTCGGGAACCACCGACTCGCCGGGGCGGCGTCCACGTAACAGGCGCGACAGGCCGCCGTTGGGTTCGCAATACGCGGGCGACCACCAGGCCACCACCTGCGACTGGGCCCGCGTCATGGCGACGTAGGTCAACCGGCTGTCGTCGTTCGCGGCTTCCCGGACACCCAGGGTCTCGACGGCCGTGAAGTCGGGGCTGTCCCTGCCGCCGATGTGCAGACAGCGCACGCCCTGATCGTGGAACAGCACCAGTTCGCGTTCCTGGATATTGCGATTGAACGCAAATGGCAGGTATACCACCGGATATTGCAGGCCCTTGCTCACCCACACCGTCATGATCTGAACGGCGGCGGCGTCGCTGTCGATGCGCCGGTTGCGCTCGGTGCTGCCGCCGCGTTCCTCGCGCTGGGCGCGCAGCCAGTCGCGCAGTGCGGGCAGGGTGTATCCCTCTCGGTGGGCGGTGTCCTGCAACAGCTGGGTCAGGTGCGCCAGGTCGGTCATGTGCCGCTCGCCGCCCTGCCATGACAGCACCCGGTCACTCATGCCGCTCAACTGCGCGGCCTCGAAGATGGCGGCGACCCCGCGCTCGCGGGCGTGGCCGGCCCACTCGCGCAGAGTTTCGGCAACCCGATCAGTCAGCGCATCGCCGCCAGCAGCAAGGTCTTTCGCGGTATTGCCGAAGAACATCGTCGCCGCGGCGGCGCGCACCACGCCCGGCCGGTGCGGCTGATCGAAGGCCTCCAACAGCGACAGCCAGTCGTCGGCCGCCTCCGAACCGAACACGTCCGAATCGCCGGTGTACACCGCCTGGATCCCCGCGTCGGTGAGCGCGCGATGGCAGGCGCGAGCATCCTTGTGCGTCTCGACGATCACCGCGATGTCGCGCGCCTGGATGGGCCTACCGTCGAACGTCGCACCGCTGGCGAGCAGTCCGCCGATGTCGGCGGCCAGGTCGCGGCCGATGTGGTCCCGGACATCGTCGATCTGTAGATTCGCAAGCCCGCTGCGGCCCAACGCCGCCCGGCGCACGACGCGCAGCCGGAACGGATCGTTGCGCGGCGCGCCGACGAGGCGGTGGCCCTGATGGTGCGCCTCGACGTTGTGGACGACGATTCTCGGGTCGCCCAGTTCGGCGCCGCGCAGCACGGCCTGCAGTCGATCGACGAGCACGCTGTCGCTGCGCCAGTTCGTCGCCAGCGTCCGCTTGTCGCCCGCCGTCTCGGCCGCACTCAGGTAGGTGACGATGTCGCCGCCGCGAAACGCGTAGATCGCCTGCTTCGGGTCGCCGATGAGGATCACTGTGGACCGACCGCTGAACGCTCGGTCGATCACCCGCCACTGCACTGGATCGGTGTCCTGGAACTCGTCGACCATGACGATCGGCCAGCGTTGCTGCATCCGCGCGCGGGCGGGGGAGTCGTCACTGTTCAGGGCGTCGGCCAGCCGGCTGAGCAGGTCGTCGTAGCCGAGGACGCCGCGGTGGCGCTTGCGTGTGTCCAGTTCAGTGAGAACGCTATTCGCGAAGTCGACGCGGATCGCGGCGCGCGAGTCGGGTTGCGGATTGAGCGGCCGTAATTGGGTCGACGGGTTCGAGACCACCGTCCGGGCGATGCGGAGCGCGTCGGGGTAACTCAGCGCGGGATCGTCGCGCTCCCGTCCGAAACGGGCCAGGTACAGGTCGTCGACGATTTCGGTGACCAGATCGTCGAGGTCTTCGACCAGCGTGACCCCCGCTTCGGTGTCGCCGGCCACGCCGAGCGACTTCAACACCAGCTGACAGAACTGGTGCGTGGTGGCGATGGTCGCCGCGTCGAAACCGGCGAGCGCGTCACGCAGTCGTCGCGTTCGTGCCTCGCGCTCGGCGGGGGTGCAGTCGAGCAGGTGCGCCACCAACTGGTTGTCGCCGACGACGGACGGGTCCGCGAACGCCCGTAGAGCATCTACGATTTGGCACCGGACGCGCTCGCGAAGCTCCTGGCTGGCGGCCCGCCCGAACGTGATCAGCAGCATCTCGTCGAGCAGCGCCCGGCCTTCGGCGACGTAGCGGGTCACCAGGCCAGCCAGCGCGAACGTCTTGCCGGTACCGGCGCTGGCTTCCAGCACCGTGGTCGAGCGCTCGGCCGGCAGCGGGCCCAGCAGGTCGAAAGCTTCCATCACCGGGTGCTCCCCGTGGCCTGCAACTGAGCTTGTAAGAGAGGTCGCCAGAGGCGCACGGCGAACGCGCCCAGCCGGTTATTCTCTCCGCTCGGGCTGCGGGAAGATTCCTCGCCGGGCGGCAACGGCTGCATCAGATCGGTCAGCCGCGCGTTCCTGCCCCAGGCCCGCACGTGTGCCGGCTCCTGGTCTTCGGCGGGATACCGGTTCGTCTTCCACCGGTACTCCGCTTCCCGCACCGGATCGTCGCCGCCGTGCCGGGCCACGGCCCATGCGTAAGAGGTCTTGATAGGCAACGGAATCGGCTCTCGACGTCCGGCGTCGTAGATCGACACCAGGTCTCGGAGTACGTCGGCGGCCGAGTCGTGCGGTCGGCCCAGCCTCTCTTCCCGCGGGGTGGTGCCCCGCTTCGGCCGGCCGATGCACACCGCCGACCAATCGCCGTCCGGATCGTGAGCGAGCATGGCCAACAACGGGATCCACGACTCGAGCAGATGCTTGCCGTCCAGCCTGGAGTAGGTCACCGACACCAAACGATCGCCGAACACCTGCGACACGGTCCCGGTCAGCCGCCGCGAGCCGAGATCGATGTCGACGTCGTACGCCGCCATGGTCGATCCGCGGTGTCGCCGTGCGGCGGTGGCCAACGACGCGGCCTGGTCGCGGATGTCGGTCACCTTGCGCCAGCCGAGCTGGCCGGGCGGCAAGGTGCCGCGGCGCCACTCCGCCTGCCGCGCATCGTCGGGCGCCATGCCGGCAAGGATGTCGCGCAACATCCGATCGCCGACGGTCCACTCCTCGAGCGCATTGATGTCGATCGGCATCGCGTCCTCGACGCCGTCGACGTCCCACGGCAGCGTGTACTCGAGCGCTCTGAAAAAGCCCTTTACCGGGTCTTTGAAGAACCCGACCAAGTCGGCGAGGACCACGTCATCCGGGTCAGGGGCCGGCAGCGGACCGCTGATGAACTTCGGTTGCCCGGCCCGTTCGCCCGCGGCCGTCTGCGCGGCCCGCAGCACAGTCCTGTCGAAGCTGAACGGCTTGCCGGGGACCAGCCGTCCGCGCTCGACGTTGCGAATGTCGAACGGCTGCAGGGGATGTTCCACCACGACGCGAGCGCGCACCTTCTCGGTCGTGGTGAGATCCACGGTGTCGAGCAGTTCGGCCAGCGGGACGGCGGGAGGCCGGCGCTGACCCGAATACTCGTTGGCGCCGGTGTAGGTGATCACCAGATTTTCGGTGGCCGCACAGATGGCGTCGAGCAGGAGTTGCCGGTCCTCCGAACGGATGTCGCGCTCACCGGTCACGGGTCGACGGGCCAGCACGTCGTCGCCGTCGACGACGCCGGCACGCGGAAACACGCCGTCGTCGAGGCCGACCAGGCAGACCACCCGGTGGGGGACCGAACGCATCGGCACCATCGTGCAGACGGTCAGCGTGCCCGTGCGGAAGTTGGCGCGCGTGGGCCGCCCGGCGAGGTGCCGTTGCAGCAGCGCGCGCAGATCCGACAACCGCAGCAGGGTGTCCGCACGCGGACCGGCGGTGCGGAGGATTTCGGCGAATTCGCGTTGCACCTGGTTGGTCTGCCAGGCGTCCTGCGAGGAGGGCGAGTCGTCGATGCGGGTCAGCAGGCCGATGCCGTCGGACAGGGCGGCCAACCACTCGCGCAGTGGCTTGGTTCCGGTGAGCGAATCGACAACGCTCCGCAGGCGGTCGATGTATTCGGCGAATTGCCCGGCCAACTCCACCCGGTTGCTGCCGACGTCGTCGAGGGGCAGCGTCGAGTCGATCCAGGTGTGCGACGCTTCGGACATCGCGACGCCGGCCAGCACCCGGTCGATGCCGAATTGCCAAGTGTTGTGCACGAAATCGACGCCGAAGGGCTTGCGGTGTTGCTGGTCGAAGCCCCACCGGATGTTCGCCTGGCGGACCCAGCGGGTGATGCCTTCCAGGTCATCGTCGTCGAAGCCGAACCGGGCGCGCACCGGCGCGGCCTGGGCCAGGTTGAGCACCTCGCTGGCGGTGACCCTGCTGCCGGCGAGCATCAGCAGCTGCGATGCCACGCCAAGCAGGGGATTGGTTTGCACCAGTGAGCGATCGGCGAGCCGGACCCGAAGCCGATGCGCGGGATGCGCGCCGTGCACCACGTCGCCGAGCCCGAAATCCGCGACGATCAACGGCGCGTACGTCTCGATGTCCGGGCACATCACCAGAATGTCGCGTGGCTCCAGCGTCGGGTCGTCGGCCAGCAGGCCGAGCAGCACCTCGCGCAGCACGTCGACCTGCCGGGCCGGACCGTGGCAACTGTGCACCTGTATCGACCGGTCGTTCGCCGAAAGCTCACGGCCCGTTGGCCTTAGCGCGTTGGCGGACAGGTCCGATTGCAGCCAGCCGAGCAGCGTGTCAGGTCGATCGGCGCCGGGTAGCGCCTCGTCGGTCGCCGCATCTGCAGGGAGGCTTCGTTGCAGCTCGCGCAGGTCCCGACCGAGGGTCGCCAGCAGGGGGTGACGAACCGCGCGATGGCTGGCGTCGTCGCGCCGCGGCACCGGGCCGCGCGTGTCGGCCAACGCCTCCCAAAGCTGGTCACTGGGATGGGGCAGCCACAGGTGCAGGTCGTGGTGTACGGCCAGCGCCTGCAGCAGCTCGATGTCGGTGCACGCCAGCCGGGTGTGGCCGAACAGCGACAACCGGGACGGCAGGTCGGCCGGAGCTTCGCGCAGCCTTTCGACGGTCTTGCCGTGACGGACATGCGGCGGGTCGGCGGCGACCTTGGCGACCAGCGCCCGCCACAGCTCGGGCTGCCACGACACATCCGCGTCGAGGGAGGTCGCGTCGCCGGCCAGCCAGTCGGCCAGCAGCTGCGGACGCTGCCGGGCATAGGAAGCGAACAGCCCGGCCAGCCTGCGCGCCACCGCGTACCGGCGGCCCTTGCGCAGGTCGGCCTCGGGGGCGTCGCTGTCGAAGTGACCCAGGTGCCGCGCCAGCGTCGCGCACCACGGCTCGTTCAAGCTGGCGTCGATCGCCTCCAGCAGCGGCCACGTCATGGCGTCGGGGGACCACGGGTCGTCTTCGAGTGAGCCGGTGATCTCGGCCAGCAGCGAGCCTGGGCTGCGGAACGACACCCCGGCGCAGACGCCGTCGCCGCCGTCGGGCCGTCGACCCAGTACATGCGAAAGCCGCTGGCTCAGCCAGCGTTCGACGCCGCGGGCCGGCACCAGCACCAACTCCTGGGCGAACGGGTCGGGCAGTGGCTCGGCCAGCAGGGCGCCGAGGCCGTCGGCGAGGATGTCGGTGCGCTCGGCACGATGGAGATGAAGCGCCATTGCGGGCCACGATAGACCGCCCCACCGACACCGGTGGCACCATGGGCAGCGACGGTGCGTGGGGCCCGTGCTCACCAAAGACCGCCCCACCGACACCGGTGGCACCATGGGCAGCGACGGTGCGTGGGGCCCGTGCTCACCAAAGACCGCCTCACCGACACCGGTGGCACCATGGGCAGCGAGCGCGAGGGAGGAACGCAAATGGAAACCTGGGATGCGATCTGCGCCCGACGCAACGTGCGGCAGTATTCCCAGGAACCGGTGTCCGACGAGCACCTGAACCGGATCGCCGAAGCGGGATGGCGGGCACCGTCGGCAAGCAACCGACAGCCGTGGGACTTCGTCGTCGTGACCGACAGGACTCAGCTCCAGGAGCTCTCCACCGTGTGGAAGGGGGCCGGTCATCTCGCAGGTGCCGCGGCCGCGATCGTCTTGGTGGTGCCGGTGCCGCCGGACGAGCGCCGCAAGGTAGTAGACCAGTACGACGCCGGCCAGGCGACAATGGCCATGATGATCGCGGCCACCGACCTGGGCATCGGTACCGGGCATTCGTCGGTGGGGGACCAGGACAAAGCGCGCGCCATCCTCGGTTTCCCCGACGGGTATCTGGCGGCGTTCATGCTCGGCATCGGGTATCCCGCCGATCGACCGCTGCGGCCGATCCGCAAACCGGACCGGCGGCCGTTCGCCGAGGTCGTCCACCGCGGGCGCTGGTGAATCGCATGGGACATTCGCACAGCGGCGAGTACGGCTACGACGGGTCCTTCAAGACAGTCTCGGCGGGCGGGCAATTGGCCATCGTCGGAGCAGGATCCGCGGCGTTGTTCGCGGCGTCGGTGATCAACCTACGTCGGGGCAATCGTCTGGCGGCGGTGCTCGCCGCCGCGTGCGGGACGGATCTGATCGCGACCGCGGCGTGGTACATCTACGCGACGCGTGCGGGCAAGTTCCGGGTGTGGGACGGCATTCTGGACGACCTGCGGCTGCGTGGCGACGAGACCGTGCTTGACATGGGCTGCGGCCGTGGCGCGGTGCTGCTGGCCGCGGCCAAACGGTTGCCGCGGGGCCGTGGGGTGGGCGTCGACCTCTGGCACGCCGACCAGACCGACAACTCGCAGCAGGCCACCCTGGCCAATGCGTCGCTGGAGAATGTGGCCGAGCGGGTGGAGGTGCACACCGCCGACATGACCGCGCTGCCATTGCCCGACGAGAGCGTCGACGTGATCGTCAGCAGCCTGGCCATCCACAACATTCCGAGCCGAGGCGGTCGCCGGGCGGCGCTGGATGAGGCGTGTCGGGTGCTGCGACCCGGCGGACGGCTCGCGATCGCGGACCTGTGGGAGACGCGGCAACACGCAGAGCGGCTGCGCGAGTTGGGTTGGCGAAATGTCCGGCGCCGCAACCTGGGATGGCGGATGTGGTACGGCGGTCCGTGGTTTTCCACGCGCTTGGTGTCAGCGGTGAAGCCTATGGCTGCAACCGAATCCACCACGGCGAGTAGCTGATATCGAGCAGGGCGGTCTCACGGTAGCCGGACCAGGTGGGCACCCCCGGCGGCTGGCCGCGATACAGGCCGCGCGCGGCGGCGACGACGCGCTCGCGCTGAGTCGGCCACTGGAGCTCGTCGGCGATGTCGTCGAGGACGCGCCGGTCACGTTCGAGGACTCGGTCGACGATGCCCACGGCGGGTAGCAGGTTACCTTTGTCGCCGTTGCAGCGGCTGCACGCCAGGACGAGGTTGCTGAGCCCGTCAATCCCGACGAGCGACCAGGGCAGTACATGGTCGATCGGGTTGTCGGCCCGCAAATGTGATGCGCAGTAGAAGCAATGCGGTCCGAACGCTTCCTTGAACGGCTCGCGGACCCCCGCCAGCGCGACCCGTTCCCGGCCGAAAAGGTGTCCGGCGACGTCGGGAACGGCTTCGTCGAGGAACTTGTTCATCCGGCGCACGTCTTCGACCCACATGATCTCCAGCGCAGGCTTCAACAAGCCGGCTAGCCGTGCCAGTCCCGAGGCGACACCAGGCTTGAGTGTTATGGCATCACCGTGATCGTGCAGGCTTCGGCGTGAGATCTGGTCGTGCAGGAACGAATCGTCGTAGAGAAAGCACTCCCCGGTCGCCGAGCCCGGAAGCCGCTGCAGCCGGTTCAGGGGTTGCTGCGCGAGGCAGAGCGCGATCTCGTCGATGGCGACCCGATATGCGGCCGGGGCTCGCAACACCGCGAGTTCCAGTGCCACTGCGCCTCCCGCGGCACTGCGGAACACGTTGATGGCAAACAGGATCCGCGCCCGGGGTTGCGTTGACTGCCGAAGCTCACGCCCGTCGAAGGGCCGGACCTGACGCCAGTAAATCGACAGGACTCGATGCGCCAACTCTGGGATCGGCACGACCAGCGCATCAGCGGGATCCTCGGGCAGGTGCTCGATGCAGTGATCGATCAACGCCATCAACGTCGCGAGCTTATAGGTCGCCGTCCGTAATCCGGTCTCCAGGATCGCCACCACTCGCTGGCCCAGCAGCAGCGGGTCGGCGCTCGCACCGGCGGTCATGAAATGAGTATGTCCCCCCGGGCGTGCATGCTGGGGGGCATGAACAGAAACGAGATCACCGAGCAGATCGTGGTTGCGCGCCTGGCCAAGGGCCTGAGCTGGCAGGAACTCGCCGATGCCATCGGGAAGCCGGTCGTATGGACCACGTCGGCACTGCTCGGCCAGCACCCGATCCCCGCCGACCTGGCCAAGGTCTTGGCCGGGATGCTGGGTCTCGACGAGTCGGCGGTGCCGGTACTGGCCGCGCCGCCCCTGCGCGGCGGGTCGGCCCCCTCAGCCGGGAATGTGCCGACCGACCCCACCATCTACCGCTTCTACGAGGCGCTGCAGGTGTACGGCGGCGCGCTCAAGGAACTGATCCACGAGCAGTTCGGCGACGGCATCATGAGCGCGATCAACTTCAGCGTCGACCTGCAACGCAAGCCGCACCCGTCGGGCGACCGGGTCGTGGTGACCTTCGACGGGAAATTCCTTTCCTACGACTGGGTTTCCGCCTCGCAAGAGGCTGGGGATTAGGAGATGGCAGCCAAGAAGCCGGTGGATATGGTGCTGTCGGGCGGCGGCGTCAAGGGTGTCGGCCTGGTGGGGGCGGTGGTCGCCGTGATGGACGCCGGGTATTCGGTCAAACGAGTGTCCGGCGTGTCGGCCGGTTCACTGGTCGGCTCGATCCTGGCGGCGGCGTCCATTGGCGATCGGCTGACGACGGCACAGATCAAGGAACTCGCGCTGACCCTGCCCTACCCGAAGTTCCGCGATCCCGTCGGGGGCCTGCCCGTGATCGGTAGCGCCTGGGGACTGCTGCGCGAGACGGGCATCTACCGTGGCGACTTCGCCCACGAGTGGATCCGCAGCGAGCTGAAGAACCTGGGTGTGACGACGTTCGGGGACCTGGCGCTCACCGACAGGCAGATTCCCAAGGAACGTCGCTACCGCCTCGCGGTGACCGTCACCGACATCACGACCGGGCAATTGGTGCGACTGCCCTGGGATTACCGACGCGTCTACGGGCTCGATCCCGACGACCAACTGGTCGCCGATGCAGTCCGCGGCTCGATGTCGATCCCGTTCTACTTCCGGCCGGTCAGCCTGACCAGCGCCGACGGCCTCACCTCCACCCTGGTCGACGGGGGCGTGCTGTCCAATTTCCCGGTCGACTCGTTCGACCGGTTCGACGGGAAACCGCCGCGCTGGCCCACTTTCGGCGTGACGGTGGTGCCCCAGCTGCCCGAAGGCAACGACCAGCTGATCCCGGGCGTCGGCGCGCTTCGCCTGCTCGGCCCGCCGTCGGTCCTGCTGGAGCAGCTGATCACCACGATGCTCGTGGGCCACGACCAGACCTACCTGAACCAGCCGTGGGTCAGCGCGCGGGCGATCCGGGTGGACTCGACGTCGGTCAATTTTCTCGACTTCGACATCACCCGCGCGGAAGCCGAAGCACTGTACGACAAGGGGTATGCCGCGGCGCAGCAGTTCCTGTCGACCTGGAACTGGGTCGAATACCTGGAGCGCTTCCGCCCATATCCCTAGCTGGTCAATGCCTGCGGCGACAGTTCTTTGAGCATCGCGTTGGCCCAGCGCATTTGGCGCAGAGTCTCCGGATGGCAGCGCGAGGCCAGGTTCAGCAGTTCCGCATCCTTGGCGGCCTGCGCGCCTTGAGCGAGCAGATCCCAGTCGAGGGACGTGCCTGCGGCCATCCGGTGTACTCGGCGCAAGTCCGCGATCAGCAGCAGCGACGGTTCGGGGCGGTGCCGTAGCTTGCGGCTGGCCCACGATTGGAGACGTCCCGTGGCCGCGCCGGTACGTGGTTCCGTGGAGAGCCGCAAGCCGTAGTGGCGGCCGTGCTCGGCCAGCTCTCGAAGATGACTTCGCGACCATCTGGCCAGATCGTGCGCCAGGTAATGAATATCCTGGTCGCTGCGGTGTCGGGCGGCGATCACCTCGAGTTCGTGGGCCAGCTTGCGGTCCGAACGGTGCAGCTCGCGGATCGCCAAGTTGAGCTTCATCGACCACCCCCAGTCGGCGAGAATTCCGCCACCTCGGCCCGTGCGCCGCCCAGGGTCGGAGCCGCCGCAACGCTGCGCGGTCGACATCTCCGCAGCTGCGCAGCCGCGGTCTTGAAGATCGGCTGCTTGGACACGGGGTCCCAATCGGTGACCGTGAGTTCGTTGCCCGCGCGACGATGTCCCTGGCCACCGGCGGTATCCCAATAGCCGTAGTGAAAACGGCACGAACAGCACCCCGTCCCGGATGCCGGTGATCCGCGCGGGACACATTACGCTGCCACGCGGTGTTAGGACCTCGACGGCATCGTCCTCGCCGATTCCGAGGCGGCGGGCATCACCCTGCGAGATCTCCACCCAGACGTCGGGCGCGGCAGCCTGAAGTTGCGGTGCGCGAGCGGTTTTCGTTCGCGTATGGAACTGATAGACGGTCCGGCCGGTGATCAGCGCGAAAGGATATTCGGTGCTGGGTGGTTCGTGCGGCGGAATATACTGGGCCGCCTTGATGATTGCTCTGCCGTAGGGATTCATCGCCCGGTATTCGGTGGGCTCGAGCGGCGCACCCGTGATCAGATCCTTGCCGTAGGCTTCGCAGTAATCCGGTGCCGCCCAGAAGCTTCCGTCGGCGTAGAGGCGCTCAGTGCCGTCGGGATGATCGTCGTTGCACGGCCATTGGATGCCGCTACCACTGCGCAGCTTCTCATAGCTCAGGCCGCTGTAATCGCACGGCCGGCCGGCGCTGCACTTCTTCCATGCTTCGAACGCCGACTCGGCATCGGTCCAGGGCGGAAGCGGTTGACCGTCCTTGTCGTGGAACTTCATCCGACGCGCATAGTCGAGGAAGATGTCGAGGTCGGATCGAGCGCAACCCGGTGGTTCCACCGCCTTTTCGGACAGGTGCACCGTGCGATCCGCGTTGGTAAAGGTGCCGGTCTTCTCTCCCCACGCCGCGGCGGGCAGTACCACGTCGGCCAGCGCGGCCGTCTCGGTCATGAAGATGTCCTGCACCACCAGGAACAGGCGCTGCTGCGACAGGATTTCACGGATGCGCCGCAGCTCCGGTAACGACACCGCGGGGTTCGTGGCGGTAACCCAAAGCATCCGGATCGTGCCTTCTTCGGCATAGCGGAAAATCTGCATGGCGTGCGTCGGCGGTGCGTAGTGCGGAATCTGTTGGGCGTCAAGGTTCCACAACTGCGCCAATTCCGCGATGTGCTCGTCGTTGGACCAATTGCGGAAGCCCGCGAGGTCGCCGTCGGCGCCGCATTCGCGGGTATTTTCCGCGGTGGGTTGCCCGTTCATCTGCAGCACACCGCAACCGGGCTTGCCGAGCATGCCGCGCACCAGGTGGATGTTGTTGACCTGCACCGCCGCCGCGGTGGCCTGATGCGATTGGTAGAAGCCCTGCAACACCGTGGAAAGCAACCGCCGCGCGGTGCCGAGCAGACGCGCCGCCCGACGGATATCGCCCGCGTCCACGCCGCAGATCTCGGCCGCCCGCTCGGGTGGGAACTCCTCGACCCGCTCGCGCAGCTCGTCGAAACCGACGGTGTGCGTGTCGATGTAGTCGCGGTCGAACCATTCGTGGGCGATGATCTCGTGCAACAGGGCGTTCATCAATGCCACATTGGTGCCCGGTAACGGAGCCAGGTGTACGTCGGCTCGGCAGGCCACCGGTGTGCGGCGCGGATCGACGCAGACGATGGCGGGCGGCTCGCTTCCGGCGAGTCGATCCAGCACCCGCGCCCACAGGACCGTCTGGGTTTCGGCGACGTTGTGCCCGAAGAGCGCGATGACGTCAGCGTGGTCGACATCGGTGTAGGAACCGGGCTGCCCGTCGCAGCCGAAGGATTCCTTGAGCGCCTCGGCGGCCGTGGCCGTGCACAGCCGCGTATTGCCATCGACATGGTTGGTGCCGATGGCGCCGTGCGCGACGACCGCCTGGGTGTAGTACGCCTCGAGGAACAGCTGGCCGGAGGTGTAGAAGCCGATCGAGTTCGGGTCGTAACTGTCCAGCAGTCGTCGGCTGCGCGTCACGATCCGATCCATGGCGGTGTCCCAATCGCACTGCCGCAGTTCGCCGCCGATTCGCACGAGCGGCGTCGTGAGGCGGTCCGGCGATCCGTTCGCCTGCCAGCCGAAGAGGTCCTTGGGGTCGAGGCGGCCGTGGTTGACCCGGTCCACGCCGCGCCCGCGGACACCGACGATGCGCCCGTCTTTCACGGCGATGTCGAGGGCGTCGCCGTTGGAGTGCAACACCGCGGCCGACTGCACCCAGCGGTCCACCTCGTCCGGGTCGAGACCGTCGGCCAGGTACTCGTCGACGCGTTGCGGCCACGGCTCGCCCGGTCCGTACGGGGTCCGTGTTCCCCACGGGTCCTTGATGCGATCTGAGGCAACCATCCTCGGTGCCTACCCGGGACCGGGTCGACAAAACGTCCGCCAATGGGCCCGGACGTGCGGCGACCGCGCAGGGACTAGAGCCCGAACTCCGCTTCGAGGTTGTCGATCCCGGCGCGGATGGCCTTCAGCGCGTCGGCGCGGGCGCGCAGCTTGGTGGCGGCGTGCGCCTGCTGGTTGAGGCCGGCGAATTCCCGCGCGGCTTCCTCGGCGCGGCTCAGCACCATGTCGGGCAGCGCGATCTCATCGACAAACCCTGCGGCAAGCGCGGTTTCACCGAAAAATGTCTTGGCCAGGCCGGTGGCCTGCTGGTAGGCCGACCGAGTCAGCCGCAGCTTCATGACTTCAAGCGCCGCCCAGGGGATCGTCATGCCGATCGCAACCTCGTTTGCCTGGATGTTGTACGCGTGCGCGGCCACCCGGTGATCACCGGAGGACAGCAGGAACGCCCCCATCGCGATGGCGTGCCCGGTGCAGGCCATCACCACCGGCTTGGGGTAGGACAGCAGCCGATACGACAGCTCGAAGCCGCCGCGCAGCATGTCGATCGCCGGTTGCGCCTCGCCGGAGGTCAGCACCTTCAGGTCGAAGCCGCCGCTGAACACCCGCTCATTGCCGGCGATCACCAGCGCCTTGACGTTGTCGGCGTCGGCCTGGTCGATTGCCGCGTTGAGGGCCTGCTGCATCGTCGGCCCCAGCACGTTGACCTTGCCGTCGTCCATCCGGATCAGCCCGACGGATTCGTCGTGGCTGTAAGTGACGGGGCCGCTCATGTTTACTCCTTCGCTACGGACAAGCCCGTCGATTCAACCAGATCGGCAATCACACGCGTTGGTTGCGATGCTTGCCGAGTTCGTCTTCGGCGTCACCCCACCGCAGGTTGACATCGGTGGGCTGGTCGAGTTGCCGGACGCGCCAGCGGTCCTGCGTCTCCTGCACGGCGGAGTTGATCCGTTCGATCTCGCTGCGGAACACCTCGGGCCGCGTTTCCTTGCTGGCGTAGTGGAAGTAGGTCAGCAGGCTGCGCAGCAGCTCCAATTTCTGCTTCTCGCGCTTCGCGAGGTCGTGAGTGGTCATCAACTCGATGCGCTGAACGGGCGGCAGCGCGTCCCAGTCCAGCACGACCTTGGTCTCCAGCGGTTTGCGCGCGCGCTGCCAGAACCGCCATCCCTTTGGCTGCTCGGGGCGGTCGTAGTAGATGACCGACCCCGCGAAGCGCGACTCGATGGCGTTGCCGATCTCGGCGCGGTCGAGGGCGGAGTCCCACACCATCCGCCACTCCTGGCCGGGCGCCAGCGTCGGCAACTCGCGGGGGAGCTGGAGTTCGACGACGTCCGCGTACCCGTCGGAGGCGTTTTCGTACGCCGCGACGGTCGGTGGCGTCGGAAACGAGAACCGGATGTCATAGGCGGCCGTCCGGCCGAAATTGCGGACCACCACTTCGATCACGTGCCAGTCCGTGACGTGGGGTTCCATCAGCATCGCGACATGGGGCCGGATCTGCGCGGCGGCCAATTGGCGGTTGCGCTGAATCTGGTGATTGGTGAAGACGAGCGCGACGACGCCGAGCACGAGCGCCGCCCACACTGACCACACCAACCAGGTGCTGGACCCGAAGCCCGCTAACGCCGTGGCCCCTTGCCAGCTGCCCTGGGACCACGCCGCTGAACCCGCCGAATCCACCTTCCGCTTATACCACAGTTGCCGCTGGTTCTACTGGGTGCGGAATTCACCGCGAAGGCGGCCCGGGTGTGGTTGAGGCGACGTTCAGCCGCCCATCAACATGCGCCACTGATCGATATTCGCCGGCCGGTACACGTAGTTGGAGCGCTTGACCTCCGCCAGCGACGCGCTGGGCTCCTCCGAATACCAGTGGCCCGGAAAGACCGTCGGGTCGCCGGGCAGCTGCGCAAGTTTCTGCAGGCTGCGATACATCTCGTCGGAGTCGCCGCCGGGGAAGTCGGTGCGGCCACAGCCGTCGAGGAACAGGGTGTCCCCGGCGACCAGTCGGCCATCCAGCAGAAAACACTGGCTGCCGGGCGTGTGTCCGGGGGTGTGCAGCAACTCGATCTCGATGTCGCCGACGCTGACCTTGTCGTGGTTGTCGTGGGTGGTCAGGTCGCCCAGGCCGATCCCGGTGACCCGCGAAACCCAGAGCGCTTCATGGGTATTCACGTGCACCGGCACCGATACGCGGTCCAGCAGGTCGGCCAGGCCCGCGAGCTGGAAGCCCATCATCGTCCCACCCACGTGGTCGGGATGGTGGTGGGTCACCAGCACGCCGGACAGGTGCATGCCGTCGGCCTCGAGCGCGTCGACCAGATCACCGGCCGCATAGGCCGGGTCGACCACCACGCAATCGCCGGTCTGCCGATCGCCGATCAGGTAGGCGAAGTTGCGCATCTGCTGCGCGATCATGTCGCCCGCGGCGAAATCGCGGCCGGAAAGCAGTTGGCGGAAGTACAGCCGGTCCGAATCTGACACCCGACCAGACTATGACCTGGGCCGATCACCCGTCCGGTCTGGGTGGCGTCGCATCGAAAGGTCGAGGAAGCCGGGCCTCATGCACCCGTCGTTTGGTTACGCCACGCGCCACGCTGTACCCTCTTTTAGGCCCGCGGCACGACTGGTCGCTACGGGTGAACGGCCCCCTTAGCTCAGTCGGTAGAGCGTTTCCATGGTAAGGAAAAGGTCAACGGTTCGATTCCGTTAGGGGGCTCGGCGGACGCCGAGCAGGGCGGCGCGAGGCGATGTAGCTCAGTCGGTTAGAGCGAACGACTCATAATCGTTAGGTCGCCGGTTCGAGTCCGGCCATCGCTACAACACAACAGTGCGATTTCGAGAGAGATTCGAGAGAGAACGGAAATGGCTTCCAGTACCGACGTGCGGCCGAAGATCACTTTGGCATGCGAGGTGTGCAAGCACCGGAATTACATCACCAAGAAGAACCGGCGCAACGATCCCGACCGGATGGAGCTGAAGAAGTTCTGCCGTAACTGCGGCCAGCACCAGCGCCACCGCGAGACACGGTAGCGCCCGTACCAGCAATTCCCGAGCATGACTAGGTAGGTTCTAGAGCCGTGGCGTTGTCCGCAAAAATAGTCGGGATGCACTACCGCTACCCCGACTACTACGAGGTGGAGCGAGAGAAGATCCGCGAATACGCGGAGGCCGTGCAGAACGACGACTCGGTGTTCTTCACGGAGGAGGCGGCCGCCGAGCTGGGTTATGACGGGTTGCCGGCGCCGCTGACGTACATCTGCGTGTTCGGCTATAAGGCCCAGTCGGCGTTCTTCGATCACGCGAACATCGCCATTCAGGATGCGCAGATCGTCCAGGTCGACCAGGTGCTCAAATTCGCCAGGCCGATCGTGGCGGGCGACAAGCTGTACTGCGACGTGTACGTGGACTCGGTGCGTGAGGCCCACGGCACCGAGATCATCGTGACCAAGAACATCATCACCGACGAAGCCGGTGACATCGTGCAGGAGACCTATACAACCCTGGCCGGCCGTGCTGGTGAGGATGGACAAGAAGGATTTTCAGATGGCTCTGCGTGAGTTCAGCTCGGTCAAGGTCGGTGACCAGCTTCCCGAGAAGACCTATCCCCTGACGCGCCAGGACCTGGTGAACTACGCGGGGGTCTCGGGCGACCTGAACCCGATCCACTGGGACGACGAGATCGCCAAGCTCGTGGGTCTGGACACCGCGATCGCGCACGGCATGCTGACCATGGGACTGGGCGGGGGTTACGTCACGTCGTGGGTCGGTGACCCGGGCGCGGTCACCGAGTACAACGTGCGGTTCACCGCGATCGTCCCGGTACCCAATGACGGCAAGGGCGCCGAGCTGGTGTTCAGCGGCCGGGTGAAGTCAGTCGATCCGGAGAGCAAGTCGGTGACCATCGCGCTGACCGCGACCACCGGTGGCAAGAAGATCTTCGGCCGGGCCGTCGCGTCGGCGAAGCTGGCTTAGCGGATGGCTCTCAAAACCGACATCCGCGGCATGGTGTGGGAATACCCCGACCATTTCGTGGTGGGTCGTGAGCAGGTCCGCGCCTTCGCCGGGGCGATCCAGTGCGATGACCCGGCGAGCCTGCGCGAGGATGCGGCCGCCGAACTCGGCTACGACGCGATCGTCGCGCCGCTGACGTACGTGTCGATCTTCGCGAGCCTGGTCCAGCGGGACTTCTTCAGGAACGTCGACCTGGGCATGGAGACCATGCAGATCGTCCAGGTCGACCAGAAATTCGTCTACAGCAAGCCCGTGTGCGCCGGCGACAAGCTCTTCGCCCGCATGGAGATCCAGTCGGTGGACGAGCGGTTCGGCGCCGACATCGTCGTCACCAGGAACACCTGCACCAACGAGAAGGGCGAGGTGGTCCTGGTGGGTTACACCACCATGATGGGCCACGAAGGCGACGACTCGATCCAGCTGAAATGGGACAAGGAAACAGGGCAGGTCGTCAGGACCGGGTGATCGGTATCGGATTTCCTGCGCCTATAGGGGATCGAGTACACTCGGACGTCGGGGTTTTCCCAGCATCTGCGCGCTTTCCGTGAGTCGTACGAGCGGAGGGCGCGCGTGTCATGTAAGCCCCAACCCAGGTGGGTCTGGATTCGGCCTGCCAACCGCGAAGGGGCGTAGCTCAACTGGCAGAGCAGCGGTCTCCAAAACCGCAGGTTGCAGGTTCAAGTCCTGTCGCCCCTGCTGAAGGTGAATACGTGACATGGTGGACACTGGGAGGTGTGCCGATCGGACCTGATCGGACCGGCACGACCCGGGGGACAGCTAGCGAACAAAGGAGCATGCGGTGAGCGACGAGGGCGACGCTGCCAACGACGCCGCAAGCGACGGCGGCGAGGCCGAGGACAGCGGCGGACGCACGGTCGTAGTGACGCGGCCGCAACGGCCCACCGGCAAGCGGTCCCGCGTGAAGGTCGTCGACGATGTCAAGGAATCGTCGGA
This sequence comes from Mycobacterium sp. NGS68, assembly GCF_059812195.1. Taxonomy (NCBI): domain Bacteria; kingdom Bacillati; phylum Actinomycetota; class Actinomycetes; order Mycobacteriales; family Mycobacteriaceae; genus Mycobacterium; species Mycobacterium sp. NGS68. The sequence goes on from NZ_JCALCE010000020.1 coordinate 65,996, forward strand.
CTCGGACGACACCGAGGTCGCCAAGGAAGACAAGGACAAGAAGTCCGGCAAGGCCGCGAAGGCCAAGGCCCAGACAAAAGCTGCAAAGGGTGGCGCGAAAGCCGGCGCCAAGGCGAAGAAGTCGAAGAAAGCCGGTGCGGGTTCGGCGAACCCGATTATCTTCGTCTACAACTACCTCAAGCAGGTAGTCGCCGAGATGCGGAAGGTCATCTGGCCGAACCGCAAACAGATGCTCACCTACACCTCAGTGGTGCTGGTGTTTCTGGCCTTCATGGTGGCGCTGGTCGGGCTCGCGGATTTCGGCCTGGCCAAGCTGATCTTTCTGGTGTTCGGCTGAGGCTTGAGAGTGATAGAGAGGACTGCAAACCGTGACTACCTTCGACGGTGACACGTCTGCCGCTGAGGCGGTCGACGTGCAGGACGCCGGCACCGAGGCGGTCGCCGAGGCTCCAGCCGAAGACCCCGGTGAACTGGACCCAGCCGCCGCGCTCAAGGCAGATCTGCGCGCCAGGCCGGGCGATTGGTACGTGATCCACTCCTACGCCGGCTACGAGAACAAGGTGAAGGCCAACCTGGAAACCCGGGTGCAGAACCTTGACGTCGGCGACTACATCTTCCAGGTCGAGGTGCCCACCGAAGAGGTCACCGAGATCAAGAACGGCCAGCGCAAGCAGGTCAACCGCAAGGTGCTGCCGGGCTACATCCTGGTGCGCATGGACCTGACCGACGACTCGTGGGCCGCGGTGCGCAACACGCCCGGGGTGACCGGGTTCGTCGGCGCGACCTCGCGCCCGTCGGCGCTCGCGCTTGACGACGTGGTGAAGTTCCTGCTGCCCCCGGGCGCGACGAAGAAGGCGGCCAAGGGTGCGGCCAGCACCGCCGCCGTCGCCGAGGCGGGTGGGCTGGAACGTCCGGTGGTCGAGGTCGACTACGAGGTCGGCGAATCGGTCACGGTGATGGACGGACCGTTCGCCACGCTGCCGGCCACGATCAACGAGGTAAACGCCGAGCAGCAAAAGCTCAAGGTGCTTGTCTCAATCTTCGGCCGTGAAACGCCGGTCGAACTGACCTTCAGCCAGGTCTCCAAGATCTAGCCCGCTGGGCTCGCTCGCACAAGCTTGTAAATCTAGGAAGGAACGTAGGACAACTCATGGCCCCGAAGAAGAAAAAGGTCACCGGGCTGATCAAGCTGCAGATCGTGGCGGGGCAGGCCAACCCTGCGCCGCCCGTCGGCCCCGCGCTGGGCCAGCACGGCGTCAACATCATGGAGTTCTGCAAGGCGTACAACGCCGCCACGGAGAACCAGCGCGGCAACGTCATCCCGGTGGAGATCACGGTCTACGAGGACCGCAGCTTCACCTTTGCGCTCAAGACGCCGCCGGCCGCCAAGCTGCTACTCAAGGCTGCGGGTGTGCCCAAGGGTTCCGCCGAACCGCACAAGACCAAGGTCGCCAAGGTCACCTGGGACCAGGTGCGTGAGATCGCGGAGACCAAGAAGTCCGACCTCAACGCCAACGACATCGATGCCGCCGCCAAGATCATCGCCGGCACCGCCCGCTCGATGGGTATCACCGTTGAATAGGTTTGTGTAGCCCGAACCCCGTGGGAGGGCCAGCTTCGGCCCGCCGTTAACCACGAACCCAACACCAGATTGGATTTCACATGAGCAAGACCAGCAAGTCATATCGCGCCGCCGCCGAGAAGGTGGACCGCAACAACCTCTACACCCCGTTGCAGGCGGCCAAGCTGGCCAAGGAGACGTCGTCGACCAAGCAGGACGCGACCGTCGAGGTGGCGATCCGGCTCGGCGTCGACCCGCGCAAGGCCGACCAGATGGTCCGCGGCACGGTCAACCTGCCGCACGGCACGGGTAAGACCGCCCGGGTCGCCGTGTTCGCCGTCGGCGAGAAGGCGGACGCTGCCGTCGCCGCGGGAGCCGACATCGTCGGCAGCGACGACCTGATCGAGAAGATCCAGGGCGGCTTCCTGGACTTCGACGCCGCGATCGCGACGCCGGACCAGATGGCCAAGGTGGGCCGCATCGCCCGCGTGCTGGGCCCCCGCGGCCTGATGCCCAACCCCAAGACCGGCACCGTCACTCCCGACGTCGCCAAGGCCGTCACCGACATCAAGGGCGGCAAGATCAACTTCCGTGTCGACAAGCAGGCCAACCTGCACTTCGTCATCGGCAAGGCATCGTTCGACGAGGCGAAGCTCGCGGAGAACTACGGTGCCGCGCTGGACGAGGTGCTGCGGCTCAAGCCGTCGTCGTCGAAGGGCCGCTACCTGAAGAAGGTCACCGTGTCGACGACGACGGGACCGGGCATTCCGGTCGACCCGTCGATCACCCGCAACTTCGCCGCCGAGGGGTAATTTTTCCCTGCGCGAGCAGACGTAAAAGCACCCGCACGCCCGGCGTGTCGGGTGCTTTTACGTCTGCTCGGCACATTCGGCGATGCGTCGGCGCAGGAAGTCGCGGCCGGGCTCAGATCCGTTGGACTCCAACGCCGCTCGGTACCACGTGATGGCTTCGGCGGGCCGTTGGGCGCGTCGCAGCAGGTCGGCGCGCACCGACGCGACCAGATTGGACCGCGCCAGCCGGGGATCGTGCGACACCTTCTCCAGCGCGGCCAGGCCTGCGTCGGGTCCGTCGCGGAAACCGACGGCCAGCGCGCGGTTGGCCATCACCACCGGCGAGTCGGTCAGCGCAAGCAGTCGGTCGTACGCGGCGCAGATGGTGGCCCAGTCGGTCTGCTCCCACGACGGCGCGGTCGCGTGCAGGGCGGCGATCACGGCCTGCGGCAGGTACGGCCCGGCCGACCCCTGCGCCGCACGCAACCGGTCCAGGCCACGGTTGATGCGTCCGCGGTCCCATCGGCGGCGGTCCTGCTCCTCCAGCGGCACCAGGGCGCCGTCCGCGTCGACCCGGGTCGGGCGTCGCGAATCATGCAGCAGCACAAGGGCCGCCAAGGCATGCGCTTCCGGCTCACGTGGCATCAGCGCGCACAGCTCGCCGGCCAGGCGCACCCCTTCGTCGCAGAGTTCGTCGCGAATGGCAGACGGGCCGGCCGTCGACCAATAGCCCTCGGTGAACACCGAATAGACGCAGCTGAGCACGTGCGGTGTGCGCTCCGGCAACAGTCCGGCCGGCGGCACCCGCAGCGGGATGTTGGCGTGCCGGATCTTGTTCTTGGCGCGGGTGATTCGCTGACCGACGGCCGCCTCCGTCTGCAGCAGCGCGCGGGCGATCTCCGCGACGGTCAACCCCGACACCAGCCGCAGCGTGAGAGCCAGCTGCGACTGCCGGTCCAGGGCGGGGTGCGCGCAGGTGAACATCATCCGCAGCTCGTCGTCGCGGACCGGATGCGGATCGCTGTGATCGGTACGGGCCCGGATGATGTCGACGTAGTCCTTCACAGCCGCCAATTCCTTTCCGGGACGGACGGATTCGCGTCGCAGGCGATCCCGCGCGCGATTGCGGGCGACCGTCAACAACCACCCGCCCGGACTATCGGGCATGCCGTCGCGGGGCCAGCTGCGAAGCGCCTCGGCGCAGGCTTCCTGGACGGCGTCCTCGGCCACCGTGAGGTCGCCGGACCAGCGCGCGAGCGCGGCAACGGCGGGACCCCACTCGCGGCGAAAGACGCCGTCCAGGTTGGTCACTCCGCGAGGTTACAGTCCCGAGACGCCGGCCAGCTGCCGCAGCTGGACGGTGGATGCGGGGATCATCGACGCGAGCTTGACGGCCTCGTCGCGATCGCGGGCGTTGAGCAGGTAGAAGCCGTTGGCCACCTCGGCGCCCTCCGCGAAGGGTCCGTCGGTGATCACCGCTTCGCCGTCCCGCACCCGCACCGTGGTCGCGGTGGAGCGATCGTGCAACGCGGCGCCACCGACGACGTGGTCGCCCGCTGCGGCCGCGAATGCCTGGTGCCGTGCCGCCATCGTCTCCCACTCGGGCGTGCCCGGGGTGAATGCGGATGCCGGCGGTTCCAGCAGCAGGGCCAGCCAGTGGCCGCCGTCGTTCGACCATTCGGGGTCGAACGAGTGGTAGATCGGCCACAGCTCCACCGCGCCGTGCCGGGCCGCGGGTACCCCGCGAGCCAGAGCCAAAGCGTCGTCGAGATTTTCGGCCTCGAACACGTAATAGCCGCCAGCCACCTCGGCGCCCTCGGCGAATGGGCCGTCGGTGACGATTGGCGCGTCGGGGCCGCCAGCGATGCCGACCCCCGTCGCCGCGGGCAGCAAGGCGTCGCCGGCGCGGATCGCCGACCCGGCCGTGGCGTGGAAGTTCAGGTATGCCGTCATCTCGGCCGCCCCCTCGTCGGGAGTGAGAGCGCGTTCCTGGCTGATCAGCAAGGCTAGGTACTGCATGTGTGGTCACCTCCGGTAGTGAGCGAAACCCTGCGTTTCACTCTCTACCTATCCGACGAACGGCGCTCGCCGAATCCGACAAGGGCGTGGCGGACGTGGCGTGGACCTCGCGAGTCCCACGTGCTGCGAGAAAGTCGGCACATCGCCTTTTGCCCGCCTAGTAGCGACAGCTTGTCGCGCAGAGGCGGGCAGACCGGCACATTCCTACCGACCGAGAACAGAGTGACAGCTGGGCCGCGCCTCGGAGCGTGGCCTAGCGATCGAAAGCGCGGCGGGTCGCCTCTACGCGGGGGCGCCCGGCTTGAGGTAGGTAACCAGGCTGCAGTCGAGCATCTCGTCGGTGAAGTAGTGCTCGCAGCCGCGCAGGTACTTCATGTAGCGGTCGTAGACCTCTTGGGAGGTGACCTCGATCGCCTTGTCCTTATTGGACTCCAGCGTGTCACCCCAGATGCGCAGCGTCTTGATGTAGTGCGGCCGTAGCGAAACCGGCTCGGGTACAACGAATCCGGCCTTCTCGCCGTGCTCGACCATCATCCCGGTCGACGGCAACCGGCCGCCCGGGAAGATCTCGGTGACGATGAACTTGATGAAACGGGCCGTCTCGAAAGTCAGCTTCTTGCCGCGGGCCGCCATCTCGTAGGGGTGATAGCTAACGCTGCTCTGGACGGTCATCCGGCCGTCATCGGGCAGGATGTTGAAACACCGCTTGAAGAAGTCGTCGTAGTTCTCGTGCCCGAAGTGCTCGAAGGCCTCGATCGACACGATCCGATCGACGGGGTCGCCGAAGTCCTCCCAGCCGTGCAGCCGGACCTCGCGTGTGCGGTTGGTGTCGATGGCGTCCAGCACCTGCTGGCTGCGGGCGTGCTGGTTCTTGGACAGCGTGAGGCCGATGACGTTGACGTCGTACTTCTCGACGGCGCGCTTCATCGTGGTGCCCCAGCCGCAGCCAATGTCCAGCAGCGTCATGCCCGGCTTGAGATCCAGCTTGTCCAGATTGAGGTCGATCTTGGCGTACTGGGCCTCCTCGAGCGAGATGCCCGGCGGCTCGAAGTAGGCGCAGCTGTAGATCCGGGTCGGATCCTGGAATAGGCCGAAGAACTCGTCGGAGACGTCGTAGTGCGCCTGGATGTCTTCGGACCGCGTCCGAATCTTCGTCGGGCCAGCCTTGTTCTCAGCCATCGTAATTCTGTTCTCCTGGATGATCTTCGCTATCTGGTCGCACGCAACGACGTGCAACCCTACCCACATTAATCAACGTGCCGAATTCAACGTGCCGGTTGACTACTTCTCCAAGGTGAAGTGGTTGCAGTCGACGTAGCCCACGCGGAAGGTCTTGGCGCAGCCGGTCAGGTACTTCATGTACCGCTCGTAGACCTCTTCGGACTGCAGCGCGATGGCCTCGTCCTTGCGCGCCTCCAAGGCCGTGGACCAAAAGTCGAGGGTCCTGGCGAAGTCCGCCTGCATCGACTGGATCTGCGTCACCTTGAAACCGACCTTGGTCGCATGCTCCTCGACGGTCTCGATCGTGGGCAGCCGGCCACCGGGAAAGATTTCGGTGACGATGAACTTCATGAACTTGGCCATTTCCATGGTCAACGGCAGGCGGCGCTCGAGGACCTGCTTGACGTGCAGGCCCGTGATCGAGTGCAGGAGCATCACACCGTCTTCCGGCAGCGCCTGGTAGACGAACTTGAAGAAGTCGTCGTAGCGGTCGAAGCCGAAGTGTTCCAGCGCTTCGATGGTGACGATGCGGTCCACCTGCTCGTCGAACTCGCACCAGTCGTTCAGCAGGACCCGGTATGAGCGGTTCGTGTCGACCTGATCGAGCAGCTCCTGGCAGTACGCGTGCTGGTTTTTGGAGATGGTGAGGCCGACGACGTTGACGTCGTACTTTTCCAGGGCGCGTTTCATGGTCGAACCCCAGCCGCAGCCCACGTCGAGCAGCGTCATGCCCGGCTGAAGCCCCAGCTTGCCCAGCGCGAGGTCAATCTTGGCGAGCTGCGCTTCCTCGAGGGTCATGTCGTCGCGCTCGAAGTAGGCGCAACTGTATGTCTTCGTGGGATCGACGAACAGCGCGAAGAATTCGTTGGAGATGTCGTAATGCGCCTGGACATTTTCGTCGTTCGGCCGCGTATTCACAGGGTCCGTCACTTTATTAGACATGTGTTCTCCCGGTGCCGCGTCGACAATGCGGCTCGTCGGCTTCTGAGCCATGAAATACCGTGTGCCTTCCTGGACCCGGTGGCCCCAAGCATCCCCCCACGCATGCTCGGTGCATGGTATCTGATCCGGCGTGGCGCGACGAACCGAGATTGTTCGGCCGAGGCCGGCCGAAAGGGGCCTACTTGGTCAGGGTGTACTGCGCGACGCTGGACAGACCCTTGCGAAAGAGGTTCGCGCAGCCGGTCAGATAGCGCATGAAGCGGTCGTAGACCTCTTCGGACTGGACGGCGATCGCTTCTTCGCGATTGGCCTCCAGGTTGGCCGCCCACGCGTCCAAAGTCCGCACGTAGTGCTCTTGCAGATATTGAATTTGGCCGACGGAAAATCCGGCCGCAATTGCGTTGTCGATGATATCGGCTTCGCCGCACATTCCACCGCCGGGAAATATTTCGGTGGCCAGGAAGCGGAAGAATCGAAGATCGCTCATCGTCACGGTGATCCCGTGATCGCGCCAGTACGTCTGCGGACGGGTGAAAATGCTGTGCAGCAGCATCCGGCCGTCGGAGGGCATGATGTCGTAGGCCCGCTCGAAGAACGTGGGCCAGCGCTCGGCCTTGAACGCGTCGAACGCTTCGAAGCTGACGATGCGGTCGACCTTCTCGTCGAACTCTTCCCAGCCCTGCAGCCGTGCCTCGGCGTGTCGCGTGGTCGGGATCTCCGCGAGCCTGCTCTTGCTGCGCTGGTAGTGATTTCGGCTCAATGTGATGCCGATGACGTTCACGTCGTACTTTTCGACCGCGCGGACCACGGCACCGCCCCAGCCGCACCCGACGTCGAGCAGCGTCATACCCGGCTCGAGGTTGAGCTTGTCCAACGCCAGGTCCAGTTTGGCGATCTGTGCCTCTTCGAGCGTCATGTCGTCGTTCTTGTAGTACGCGCAGGTGTAGACCATGTTGCGGTCCAGGAACAACGAGAAAAATTCATCCGAGATGTCGTAAGTCGACTGCGACTCTTCGTAAAACGGTCTCAACTTCGTCACTTGTCGCAACCTCCCGTCCCAGTCGTGATCATTGATGCTCTGGGTGACATCACCCTGAGAAGTCTAAAGCCATCGCTACCGTGCTTCATCCGGTAGCTGCGAAGTTGGCAGTCAGCTCACCGATGACCTGACCCCACAATTGTCTCGGCAGATCATGGCCCATCCCGTCGACCATTACCAAACGCGCACCATTTATCGCGCGGGCGACGGCGCGCCCACCGCTCGGTCGCATCAGCTTGTCGGCCCGGCCGTGGATCACCACCGTCGGCGCCTCGATGCGCCGGTCATACCGCAGCAGGCTGCCGCTGCCCAGGACCGCGCTGAACTGCCGCGCGACGCCCCAGGGGAAGTAGCTGCGGTCGTAGCTTTCGCCCGCCTCGGCGCGGATTTCCTCCTCGGGCGCGAGGTAGCGGAGGCTGCCGGTGATCTTGGTGACGCGCACGGCGTTGTCGATGATGACGTCGCGCGGCGAGTTCGGCGGCGGGCCCTTGAGCAGCGCCAGCAGGGCGCGCGGCGCCGGCGGCGGCAAAAACGGGCGGTTGTTGCTCGAGAAAATCACCGCCAGGCTCTTCGTCCGTTCGGCGAAACGCGCGGCGAAGATCTGCGCGATCATGCCGCCCATCGAGGCGCCCACGATGTGCGCCCGCTCGATGCCGAGGTGGTCCAGCACGGCGGCCGCGTCGTCGGACATGTCTTCCAGCTTGTAGGCGGCGCGGCTGGGCAGTCCCAGCCAGAACCGCGCCATCCGGGCCGGCAGCGACTGGCCGCTGCTTTGCCGCTCGGTCTTGGTGGACAGGCCGACGTCGCGGTTGTCGTAGCGGATCACCCGCAGCCCCTGACTGACCAGCTGCTCGCAGAACGCCGTGCGCCACAGCAGCAGCTGCGCGCCCAGTCCCATGATGAGCAGGACGGGCGGGTCGTCGATGTCGCCCATGTCCTCGTAGTACAGCTTCAGATCGCCCGATATGGCGGCACCGCTGCGAACGTCCACTGTCCCTCCTCCGGTCTACTAAGCATCTTGCTAAGCATCGATGTCGGACTGGTGCTCGCGGCCGACCTCGACCATGAAGTTCGCGAAGTACCCCGTCAGTTGCGGGTCGGACATCATCTGCCACTTGGGGGCCAGCAGCTTCATGTACCGCTCGACATAGAGGAACTGCTTACCGATCAGGACCAGTTCGCGCGGCAGCTTGACATCGTACGCGTCGGCCAGCGTCGAGAGCTGCCGGCCGATGTCGGCGTAGGACATGTCGCCCAACGTCTGCATGGTCAGCGGGGTGGCGAACTTCTCCAGGTCCTTGGCGGCCTGGGCTTCGGGTTTGGTGGTGCCGACGGCGCCCATCAGCACGACGATCTTGCCGGCCGCGGCGTGGTCCTTCTTCACCAGCAGCGCGTACACCAGCTCGCGCAGCAGCCAGCGGGTGCGGGGGTCGATGCGGCCCATGATCCCGAAGTCGAAGAACACGATGCGGCCCTGGTCGTCGACGTACAGGTTGCCCGCGTGCAGGTCGCCGTGGAACAGGCCGTGCCGCAGACCGCCCTCGAAGACGCTGAAGAGCAGCGCCTTGACCAGCTCGGTGCCGTCGAAGCCGGCTTTGCGGATCTCGGCGACGTTGTCGATGCGGATGCCGTGCACCCGCTCCATCGTCAGCACCCGCTCGCTGGTGAAGTTCCAGTGCACCTGCGGCACGCGGATGTTCTTGCCGAGCGGCGAGGTGTGCAGGTGCGAGACCCAGGCGTCCATCGACTGCGCCTCAAGGCGGAAGTCCAGCTCCTCGGCCAGGTTGTCGGAGAAGTCGGCTACCACGTCCTGGGCGGACAGCCGGCGTCCCAGCTTGGCCAGTTCGACGGCCTGGGCGAAGCGCTTGAGGATCTGCAGGTCGGCGGCCACCCGGCGGCGGATGCCCGGCCGCTGGATCTTGACGACGACCTCCTCGCCGGTCTTGAGGGTCGCGTAGTGCACCTGAGCGATCGACGCCGACGCGAACGGCTCCTCGTCGAAGCTGGCGAACAGCTTCGACGGCTCGTCGCCGAGCTCCTCGACGAACAGTTTGTGCACCTCGTCGGTGTCGGCGGGGGGCACGCGGTCCAGCAGGCCGCGGAATTCGCGGGACAGCGACTCGCCGAACGCCCCGGGGCTGGACGCGATGATCTGGCCGAACTTCACGTACGTCGGGCCCAGGTCGGCGAAGGTCTGCGGGATCTGCTTGATGACCTTCTGCTGCCACGACCCCTTGCCGGGCAGGCTGGTTACCACCCGCGCGCCGGTGCGGGTGACCTGCCAACCGGTGACGGCTACCCGGGCCGCTTCGACCGGTAGCGGCACCCGGTCAAGCTTGGCCACATCGCGATGTTTAGTGGAACTCATTTCTGCAGTGTGCCAAATCGGGGCAGGCGATTCCCAATTTGAACCCGATTTGCGTGAGCGCGCTCACGTGCCGGAAATGCTCACCGAACGCGTTCGGGGGGCGTTCGCCGAGCGTGTTCCGGCGGCGAAGAATGGGCCGGGTTTTCGCCCTGAGCCGACGCTCGGCGAGGAACTATCGGCGGATCATTTCGCCAGCGCAAAGTTTTCGGTGAGCGCCTCGATGATCGGCCGCCACACCGGTTCGGGCAGGTCGTGGCCCATCCCGTCGACCACCACGAATCGGGCGCCGGGAATGGCCGCGGCGACCGCGCGTCCGTTGCGCGGTCGCACCATCGGGTCCGCGGAACCGTGCAGCACCACCGTCGGCGCCGTGATCGACTTGCTGTAGCCCAACAGGCTGCCGGTGCCCAGCACGGCGTCGAATTGGCGCAGCATGCCCGGCGGGTAATTGCAACGGTCCGCCAGTTCTTGCACGCGCTTTCGCAGCTCGTTGTCGGGCGGCAGGAAATTCGGCCCGTTGAACACCGCGACATTGCGCACCTCGAAAGCCAATTTCTCGTCGGCCGAGGCGTCGTCGGACGGCGGGCCGAACGCCAGCTTGATGACCCGCCAGGCCGGCGGCGAGGACAGCGGCTTACCGGTCGTCGACATGATGACGCCCAGGGAGGCCACCCGGTGCGGCTCGGTGGCGGCCAGGATCTGCGCGATCATGCCGCCCATCGACGCCCCGACCACGTGCGCCCGGGTGACATCCAGATGATCGAGCAGCGCGACGACGTCGGCCGTCATATCGACCAGCGTGTACGGCACCGGGCTGGGCCGGCCCATGAAGTAGCGGCCGACGCGCCGATACACCGATCCCGGGGCGCGCTGCCCGTGCATCTTGGCCGACAGCCCGGTGTCGCGGTGGTCGAAGCGGATCACGCGGTGGCCGGCGTCGACCAGTCGCGCGCAGAAGCCGTCGGGCCACATGGGCAGCTGAGCTCCCAGGCCCATGATGAGCAGCACCGGCGGGCCGGCCGGGTCGCCGAGGTCCTCGTAGAAGAGTTCGACGGCGCCGTCGGGCGTCTCGCGTCGCGCGGTTCCGCTGCTGGTGCGCACGCTTACCGTTCTACGCGTGGTGCGCTCGCCCGGAGCGAGGGCCGCCGGGTTGGTGGGCGTAAAGGTCGCGCAGGCAGGCGATTTCGGCGCCGTGATGGATCGCCTCACGGTTGATGTGCAGGACGAGTTCGCTGAGCGTGTAGTCCGCGTAGGGGCCCTCGGCCGCCCCGCAGGGCCGATCCAGGTCCGCGGTGGACAGCGACCGCACCCCGGCGATCCAGGTGGCGTACGCCTCGTCGACCTGGTTCAGCGCGGTGGCGGCGTCGGTCGCATAGGGCCAGCTCTGGTAGTCCGCGGGAGGCCCGCCGAAGTGGTGGTGGTTGCGCATGGCGAATACCCCGACGATGACATGCGCCAGGCGCCAGGCGATCGTGGTGAACGGCGCGGGGCTGGGCGCCGGGTAGGCCGGGTTGGCACTGTCCAGCGCGCCGTCCGGGTGCACCGTCCAGCAGTCGGGCACCGGCTGCCAGAGGTATTCGTCGTCGGTCAGCCCGTCCAGGCGCGGGCGCAGCTGTCCACGCCAGTGAAAGTCGAGCTGGTCTGCCAGTCGCGCGGTCAGGTCCGCCATGACCTGGAGCCTTCCAGAACACGGCGACAGCTCGCGTCGGGCCGACGTAGGGTGCGGTCTATGCGGGTGATTTCGGGGGACTCGACCGAGTTGTTCGTCGGGCCACCGGACGCGCCCCTGCAGTTGGCACGGATCGCCATCAGTGGGTGCACCGAGCCGACGACTATCCGCATCGACGGCGACGGCCTGCGGGGCGAAGCCGTCGCCGAGGCCGGCGCGGAGGCGGTCGAGGTCCCGGTCACCGTCGCCGACCCCGTCGTCGGGCAGCGTCGGGCCGCGCGGGCGCATGCGGGACCGGCGAGCCTGGCGTTCGAGTTCACGATCGCCGAGCCCGGCTGGACGATGTACATGGTCAGCCACTTCCACTACGACCCGGTGTGGTGGAACACCCAGGCCGGCTACACCAGCGAGTGGACCGAGGACCCGCCCGGAAGGGCGCGTCAGACCAACGGCTTCGAGCTGGTGCACGCGCACCTGGAGATGGCTCGCCGCGAACCGGAGTACAAGTTCGTGCTGGCCGAAGTGGACTACCTCAAGCCGTACTGGGACACGCGCCCCGAGGACCGCGCCGACCTGCGCAGGTTCTTCGCCGAGGGCCGGGTGGAGGTGATGGGCGGTACCTACAACGAACCCAACACCAACCTCACCAGCCCCGAAACGACCATCCGGAACCTGGTGCACGGCATCGGTTTTCAGCGCGACGTGCTGGGCGCCGACCCGGCCACCGCGTGGCAGCTCGACGTGTTCGGTCACGACCCGCAATTTCCCGGGATGGCCGCCGACGCCGGGCTGACGTCGAGTTCCTGGGCGCGCGGGCCACACCACCAGTGGGGGCCGGCGGCAGGGGGGTCCGAAACCGGCGGAGTGGACCGGATGCAGTTCTCCAGCGAGTTCGAGTGGATCTCGCCGTCCGGGCACGGGCTGCTCACCCACTACATGCCGGCGCACTATTCGGCGGGCTGGTGGATGGACTCGTCCACCACGCTGGCCGAGGCCGAGGACGCCACCTATGCGCTGTTCGACCAGCTCAAGACGGTCGCCCTGACCCGCAACGTGCTGCTGCCCGTCGGCACCGACTACACCCCGCCCAACAAGTGGGTGACCGCCATCCACCGGGACTGGGCCGCGCGCTACACCTGGCCGCGGTTCGTGTGCGCGCTGCCGCGGGAGTTCTTCGCCGCCGTGCGCGCCGAACTGGCCGATCGGGACGAGATGCCGTCGCCGCAGACCCGCGACATGAACCCGATTTACACCGGCAAGGACGTGTCCTACATCGACACCAAGCAAGCCAACCGGGCCGCCGAGAACGCCGTCCTGGATGCCGAGCGGTTCGCCGTGTTCGCCGGGCTGATGACCGGCGCCGAATACCCGCAGGCGGCGCTGGCCAAGGCGTGGGTGCAGCTGGCCTACGGCGCCCACCACGACGCCATCACCGGCTCGGAGTCCGACCAGGTCTATCTCGATCTGCTGACCGGTTGGCGCGACGCCTGGGAGCTTGGTCGCGCGGCGCGCGACAACTCGCTGGCGCTGCTGTCCGGCGCTGTCGACGTCCGCGACGACTCGCTGCTGGTATGGAACACGCTGACCCACGCACGCACCGACATCGTCACCGCCCGGCTAGATCCACCGGTGCACGGGAAAGTGCGGGTGCTCGACCCCGACGGCGACGCGGTGCCCGCGCACGTCGAGCACGGCGGCCGGTCGGTCAGTTGGCTGGCCCGCGACGTGCCGTCGCTGGGGTGGCGCGCCTACCGGCTGGTCGTCGGCGGCAGCGGCAAGGGCTGGGAAGAGATGCCCGGCACCGAGATCGCCAACGAGCACTACCGGCTGACCGTCGATCCCCCGCGCGGCGGTGGGGTCTCGTCGCTGGTTCACGACGGCCGTGAGCTGATCGCCGACGGCAGGGTGGGCAACGAACTCGCCGTCTACGAGGAGTACTCGTCGCACCCGACCCAGGGGGAGGGGCCCTGGCACCTGCTGCCCAAAGGGCCGGTGGTCGGCGCGTCGGAGTCGGCCGCCCGGGTGCAGGCATACCGCGGCCCGCTGGGTGAGCGGCTGGTGGTGCGCGGCCGGATCGGCACGCTGCTGCGCTACACCCAGACGCTGACGCTGTGGCTCGGGGTGGCGCGGGTGGACTGCCGCACCACGATCCACGAGTTCGCCGGGGAAGACCGGTTGCTGCGGCTGCGCTGGCCCTGTCCGGTGCCGGGCGCGATGCCGGTCAGCGAGGTGGGCGACGCCGTCATCGGGCGCGGCTTCGCGCTGCTGCACCGGGCCGGGGAGCTGGGGCTCGAGTCCGTCGACACCGCCGAGCACCTGTGGACGCTGGACAACCCGGCCTACGGCTGGTTCGGGCTGTCGTCGGCGGCCCGGGTGCGCGTCGGGGACGCTGTGCGCGCGGTCTCGGTCGCCGAGGTCGTCGCGCCGTCTGAGCCGACGTCCGGGCCCCTGGCTCGCGACCTGATGGTCGCGCTGGTCCGCGCGGGCGTGACGGCCACCTGCAGCGGCGCGGACCGGCCGCGCTACGGCAACCTCGACGTCGACTCCAACCTGCCGGACACCCGGATCGCGCTGGGCGGACCGGGCCGCAACGCCTTCACCGAAGCCGTGCTCGCCGAGGCCGACCCGGCTTACTCCGCCGAACTCGAGCGGCAGCTGGCCAAGACTGGCCGGGCCCGGGTATGGATTCCGGCCGCGACCCCGTTGGCCGCGGTCTGGGTGCCCGGCGCCGACCTGCGCCCGCCGCGGGCGCTGCCGGTGCTGGTGATCGCCGGCCGCGACGAGCGAAGCCTGCGGGCCGCGATCACGGCGCTGGTCGAGGACCTGGCCGACGCCGAAATCGTCGTCGCGCAGCAGGCGCCGTCGGAGGCCGAGCCCTTCGCGGACCGCACCGTCGCGCTGCTCAACCGCGGGGTGCCGAGCTTCGCCGTCGACTCCGACGGCACCCTGCACACCGCGTTGCTGCGGTCCTGCACGGGCTGGCCCTCCGGGGTGTGGATCGACGACCCGCGCCGCACCGCGCCGGACGGCAGCAACTTCCAACTCCAGCACTGGACACACGACTTCGACTACGCGCTGGTCTGCGACGACGGCGACTGGCGGCGCGCCGGCCTGCCCGCCCGCAGCGCGCAGTTCTCCCACCCGCTGCGGGCGGTGATCCCGCAGAAGCGCGGCGGAACGCTGTCGCCGGTGGGTTCGCTGCTGCACGTCGAGCCGGCCGACGCCGTGCATCTGGGCGCGCTCAAGGCGGCCGGCAACCCGCTGGCGTGCGGCAGCGCGCAACCGGTGGACCCGGGCGCGGTGGCCCTGCGTCTGGTCGAGACGACTGGCGCCGAGGTTCGCGTCGCCGTCGGCTCGGAGCTCGGCAAGGTGCGCTCGCTGCAGCTCGCCGACCTGCTGGAGACGCCGGAACGACGCAAGCGGGCGATCGATCTGCATGGCTATCAGCTCGCCACCGTGCTGGCCCGGATCGACATGCCCAAGGTGCTCGCCGGAGCTACCGAGCTGGCCCCGCAGGCCGAGGCGGCTCAGCCGTTGTACGCGCGGTACTGGCTGCACAACCGCGGCCCGGCGCCCTTCGGCGGCCTGCCGGCCGTCGCGCACCTGCATCCCACGTCGGTCTCCGCCGGGCCGGGCGACGACGTGGTGCTGCGCCTCACCGCGGCCAGCGACAGCAGCGACCACACGCTCGGCGGCGTCGTGCAGGTGCTGGCGCCCGACGGCTGGTCGTCGACGGCCGGCGAGCTGCCGTTCTCGCTGTGCGCGGGAGAGCACGTCGAGGCCGACGTCGCGCTGACCATTCCGGCCGGCACCGAACCTGGGCTGTACCCGGTCCGGGCCCAGCTGCGCATCACCGGCAACTACGTGCCGCTCGCCTGGCACCAGGTGGTGGAGGACGTGTGCGTGGTGGCGGTCGGCACGCCGACGGACACCGAACTGGTGTATCTGGTCGACGGGCCCGCCGAGGTCGAGCTGAAGGCTGGCGAGGCGGCGCGCCTCACGGTCACCGTCGGCAGCCATGCCCGGGCCGACCTGGCGTTGGAGGCCCACCTGATCAGCCCGTGGGGCACGTGGGAATGGATCGGCCCGGACGCGCTCGGGGCGACCGTTCCCGCCGGCGGCACGGTCGACGTCGGCTTCGACGTGACCCCGCCGGTGTGGCTGGCACCCGGCCAGTGGTGGGCGCTGGTCCGGGTCGGCTGCGCAGGCCGACTGCTGTACACGCCGGCGGTGGGGGTGACGGTGACATGAATCGCGTGGCAACCGTCGGGGGCACCCCGGTGTCCGTCGCCGAGGTCGACGCGCGGGAGGAGCGGCTGCGCAACGGCCTGCGCGCGGCCGTGCTGCCGGCGAGCGGCACCAGCGAGGGCCGGCAACTGCGGCGCTGGCTGACACAGCTGATCGTGACCGAGCGGGTGGTCGCCGCGGAGGCGGACGCGCGCGGGCTCGGCGCCGAAGGCGCCCCGTCCGAGGACGAGCTGCTGCCCGACGTGACCGCCCGGCTGGAGATCGGCAGCGTGGCCGCGGCGGTCCTGGCCGACCCGCGCGCCCGGGCGCTGTTCGTCGACGTCACGGCCGCCGTCGACGTGTCCGACGACGACGTCGCCGACTATCACGCCCGCAACCCGCTGCGGTTCGCGCCGCTGCGTTCGGGCCCGCACGGCTGGCGCGCGCCGGCGGACGTCGGCCCGCCGTTGGGCGAGGTGCGCGCAGTGATCACCGAGCATCTGCGCGGCGCCGCCCGTCGCCGGGCCTTCCGGACGTGGCTGGACACCCGGCGGGCGCAGCTGGTCCACCTGGCGCCCGGCTACGAGCACCCTGGCGATCCGCGCCAGCCCGACAACACCCACCGGCACTGATGCTCACCCTCTGCCTCGACATCGGTGGCACCAAGATCGCGGCCGGACTATTCGATGCCACCGGGACGATGGTTTACGACGCCACCCGCCCCACGCCGGCCGGCCTTGGCGCCGAACGCGTTTGGGACGCCGTCGCCGCGATGATCGCCGACGCGGTGCGCGCGGCCGGCGGGGCGGTCGCGGCGGTGGGTATCGCGTCGGCGGGGCCCGTCGACCTGGCGACCGGCACCGTCAGCCCGATCAACATCGGAGCCTGGCGCGGGTTCGACCTGCGGGACCGGGTCGCCGCCGTCGTTCCCGGTGTGCCGGTCCGGCTGGGCGGCGACGGCGTCTGCATGGCGCTGGGCGAACACTGGCGCGGCGCCGGGCGCGGCGCCGGCTTCCTGCTCGGCATGGTGGTGTCCACCGGCGTCGGCGGGGGACTGGTGCTCGACGGCGCACCCTACGACGGGCGCACGGGCAACGCCGGCCACGTGGGGCATGTGGTGGTCGAACCGGACGGCCGGCCGTGCGCCTGCGGGGGCCGCGGCTGCGTCGAGACCATCGCGTCCGGCCCGTCGATGACGCGGTGGGCGCGGGACAACGGCTGGACGGCGCCGCCCGCGGCGGGCGCGAAGGAGCTGGCCGACGCGGCGGCGGCCGGTGATCCGGTGGCGCTGCGGGCGTTCGCCCGGGGCACCCGCGCGCTGGCGGCGACGATCGCCTCGGTGGGTGCGGTGTGTGACCTGGATCTGGTCGTCATCGGCGGCGGCGTGGCCAAATCCGGCGGAATCCTGTTCGATCCGCTGCGCGCGGCGCTGGCCGAATTTGCCGGGCTGGACTTCCTGTCGGGCCTGCGCGTGGTCCCCGCTCAACTCGGCGGGGACGCCGGTCTGGTAGGCGCGGCGCGGCTCGCCGGGCTGTGACGGCCGATAACCGTTTTGGCTGATCGAACGGGCCGCGCTATTGTGGGTGCCGATCCACCGAAGACCGTCGGTCACCGAGCAATCGGTTGAAGGTCCGGGACACATCCCGGCGGCCCGCGCAGGAGGACGAGGCACTCTCGCCGGCGCGCGCGCCGGTGCATCTGAACGCCCCGGCCGCTTCCTGCGCCGGGGCGTACTTCATTTGCGGGCGTTCCCCCGGTGATCGCGGACTTACCCGTCTTTCGACCGGAGGAGGTATGCATGGCCAGGGCTGACAAGGCCACCGCCGTTGCAGACATCGCAGAACAATTCAGGGCGTCGAACGCCAGCCTGATCACCGAATACCGCGGCCTGACGGTGGCGAACCTGGCCGAGCTGCGCAGGTCGCTGGGCGAGTCGGCCACCTATGCCGTCGCCAAGAACACGCTGATCAAGCGGGCGGCCTCCGAAGCGGGTGTCGAGGGTCTCGACGAGCTGTTCGCCGGCCCGACGGCCATCGCGTTCGTCACCGGCGAGGCGGTGGACGCCGCCAAGGCCATCAAGACCTTCGCCAAGGAGCACAAGGCGCTGGTCATCAAGGGCGGCTACATGGACGGCCACCCGCTGACCGTCGCCGAGGTCGAGCGGATCGCCGACCTCGAGTCCCGCGAGGTGCTGCTGGCCAAGCTGGCCGGTGCCATGAAGGGCAACCTGGCCAAGGCCGCCGGCCTGTTCAACGCGCCGGCGTCGCAGATGGCTCGACTGCTCGCGGCGCTGCAGGAGAAGAAGACGTCTGAGCCCGGCGCCGAGGCCGCCCCGGCCGAGGCTGCCCCGGCCGGAGAGGCTCCTGCCGACGAAGCTCCTGCCGAAGCCGAATAACCCCGAAACCCAACAAACCCCAGAAATCTAGAGAGGAACCCACACCATGCCCAAGCTCTCCAGCGACGAACTGCTCGACGCCTTCAAGGAAATGACCCTGTTGGAGCTCTCGGACTTCGTGAAGAAGTTCGAGGAGACCTTCGAGGTCACCGCGGCCGCTCCGGTTGCCGTGGCCGCGGCCGGGCCGGCCGGTGGTGGCGCTGCCGCCGAGGCCGCCGAGGAGCAGTCCGAGTTCGATGTGATCCTCGAGGCCGCCGGTGAGAAGAAGATCGGCGTCATCAAGGTCGTCCGTGAGATCGTCTCCGGCCTGGGCCTCAAGGAGGCCAAGGACCTGGTCGACAGCGCGCCCAAGCCGCTGCTCGAGAAGGTCGCCAAGGAGGCCGCGGACGAGGCCAAGGCCAAGCTCGAGGCGGCCGGCGCCAGCGTCACCGTCAAGTAGTCCCTGCGCGAGCAGACACAAAAGCACCCGCACGCCCTGCGTGTCGGGTGCTTTTGCGTCTGCTCACCTCGGCATGGCCGAGCGCTGCGAATCCGCGATGCGCTCGGGCGAATCGCCGAGGGCGACCAGAAAATTCGTCGTCATCGAGATCAGCAACGGGATGACGGCAGCGCCTTCAGCGTCACCGTCGCCGTAGAAACCGGCCAGTTCGAGCATCACGAAGCCGTGCATCAGCGACCACAGCTGCGCCGCCGTGGCGACGACCGTCGCATCGTCGTCGGCGTCCAGCGCGGAGATGCGTCCCGCGAGGATCGACCGGCGCACGCCGCGCACCACATAGACGAAACCGGGCACGCGCTCTTCGATTTCGGCCACTGACAGCGTAAGGACGTTGCCGGCCGGCGCGGTGATGCCGTGCGCGGTGGTGCTGCCGAACATCAGCCGATACAGGTGCGGCCGCTGGATCGCGAAGCGCCGGTATGCCTCGGCGACTGCCAGCAGATCGGCGACGGGGTCGTCGGTCTGCGGCACCGTCAGCGCGGCGTCGAACTGCTGCAGGCCCTCCTCGGCGACCGCGGCGATCAACGCGCGCATGCCGCCGAAGTGCGTGTACACGGCCATCGTCGAGGTTCCGGCGGCGCTGGCCACCTTGCGGGTCTGCAGGGCGTCGGGGCCGTGCTCGTTGAGCAGCGCCACGGCGGCGTGCAGCAATTCCTCACGAACGCTGCGCTGAACGTCTGAAGTCATCTCGCCACATGATATTGCCATCGCCCCTTGCAGCGGGTAGCGTGCCAATAACGCTGAAATAACAATGTTATAGGAGCTCAGCCCATGACTTCCGTAGAAACCGCCAAAACCGGAAACCCCTACCTCGAGGGATTCCTGGCGCCAGTAGATGCCGAGCTGACGGCGACCGACCTGAAGGTCACCGGACACATCCCCGAACACCTGAACGGACGCTATCTGCGCAACGGGCCCAACCCCGCGGCGGAGGTGGACCCGGCGACCTACCACTGGTTCACCGGCGACGGCATGATCCACGGTGTCGCCCTCCAGGACGGGCAGGCCCGCTGGTACCGCAACCGCTGGGTGCGCAGTGCGCCGGTATGCGCGACGCTCGGCGAGCCGCCGCCCGCCCGCCTCGACCCCCGGGCGGGCATTCTGTCCGTCGGCGCCAATACCAGCGTCCTGGCCCACGCCGGGCGGACGCTCGCGCTCGTCGAGGGGGGCCTCGCCAACTACGAGCTCACCGAGGACCTCGACACCGTCGGGACCTGCGACTTCGACGGCACCCTGCCCGGCGGCTATACCGCCCATCCGCACCGTGACCCGCGGACCGGCGAGCTGCACGCGGTGTCCTACTCGTTCGCACGCGGGCGAACCGTTCAGTACTCGGTGATCGACACCCGGGGGCGGGCCCGCCGCACCGTGGACATCGCGGTGTCCGGGTCGCCGATGATGCACGACTTCTCGCTGACCGACAAGTATGTGGTGATCTACGACCTGCCGGTGACGTTCGAGCCGGTGCAGGTGCTACCCGCCACGATGCCGCGCTGGCTCGGACTGCCGGCCCGGCTGGTGGTGCAATCGCTACTCGGACGCGTGCGGGTGCCTAGCCCTGTCACCGCCATGCTCAACCGAAACCCCAAGCCCACCCATCAAATGCCGTACGCCTGGAATCCGAGCTACCCCGCGCGGATCGGGGTCATGCCCCGCGAGGGCTCAAACCGTGACGTGCGCTGGTTCGACATCGAGCCGTGCTACGTCTACCACCCGCTCAACGCGTACTCCGAAACGCGCGGTGACGCCGAGTTCCTCGTGCTCGATGTCGTCCGTTACTCGAGGATGTTCGACCGCGACCGCCGCGGTCCCGGAGACAGCGCGCCGGCCCTGGACCGCTGGACGATCAACCTGGCCACCGGCGCGGTGAGCACCGAACGCCGCGACGACCGCCCGCAGGAGTTTCCCCGGATCAACGAGTCGCTGACCGGCAGCCGGCACCGCTTCGGCTACGCGGTGGGTGTCGGCGGCGGCTTCGTCGACTCGGTCGGTGGTGAACCGGCGCCTATGGAGACTGCGCTCTACAAGCACGACTACGACACTGGATCCAGCCGGGTCGCCGCGCTTGACCCGGAGCTGTTGATCGGCGAGATGTCCTTCGTGCCGAATTCGGGGTCTGCAGGTCCCGAAGATGACGGCATCCTGATGGGCTACGGCTATCACCGCGGTCATGACGAGGGCCAGCTGCTGCTGCTCGACGCGCAGACCCTCGAGTCCGTCGCGACGGTGCATCTACCGCAGCGGGTGCCGATGGGCTTCCATGGCAACTGGGCCGCCAGCGGGTGATCGGCTCGCCGCGAGCGGCCTCGGCGCTGCGGTGGCGGTTGCGGCCTCAAACGTGAGGCAAAGCCCGCGTCGGCCCTGCATTTTGCGGCCCCTCGCGACGTGGAGGTGTGGGTCGCGGTCGTGAGCGGCCTCAAACGTGAGGCAAAGCCCGCGTCGGCCCTGCATTTTGCGGCCCCTCGCGACATGGATGTGTGGGCCTCGGCCGCGAGCGGCCTCAAATGTGCGGTCGCGGTCGCGAGCGGCCTCAAAAGTGAGGTAAACCCCGCGTCGGCCCTGCATTTTGCGGCCCCTCGCGACGCGGAGGTGTGGGCCTCGGCCGCGAGCGGCCTCAAAAGTGAGGTAAACCTCGCGTCGGCCCTGCATTTTGCGGCCCCTCGCGACGTGGAGGTGTGGGTCGCGGGCGTGAGCGGCCTCAAATGTGCGGTCGCGGTCGCGAGCGGCCTCAAAAGTGAGGTAAACCTCGCGTCGGCCCTGCATTTTGCGGCCCCTCGCGACGCGGATGCGCGGTCCTCGGCCGCGAGCGGCCTCAAATGTGCGGCAAAGTCCGCGTCGGCCCTACATTTTGCGGCCCGTCGGCCCCGCGGCCCCCTCGGCCCGCGGCCCGCGGCCCCTCAGCGGCCCGTCGGCCCCGCGGCCCCCTCGGCCCGCGGCCCCTCAGCGGCCCGCGGCCGTCGACGCCCGTCGACGCCCCCCGACGCCCGGCGCCCGCCCGCGTCGGCCCTACATTTTGCGGCCCGCGGCCCCTCAGCGGCCCGTCGGCCCCGCGCCCCCTCGGCCCGCGGCCCCTCAGCGGCCCGCGGCCCCTCAGCGGCCCGCGGCCGTCGACGCCCCCCGACCCCCGACGCCCCCGACGCCCGGCGACCGCCGCACCCCGGCGACGACCATCCCTCGCGACGACCATCCCTCGCGACGGCCACCCCGCACGTAACGGCCGCAACAGGTCTGACGAAGGATCTGACGAAGACTGTTATCGATGCAACCCTGATGTGCTGCGCGGCCGTACGCTACAGTGACTCAAGCCACACAAAGGGGCAGGTGGCGGGCATCTCGCAAATGTCCAGCGTCGGAAGGATCTCCCATGGGCGTCGCTATCGAGGTACACGGACTCACTAAGTCGTTCGGGTCCTCGAGGATCTGGGAAGACGTGACGCTGACGATTCCGTCGGGCGAGGTTAGCGTGTTGCTGGGACCGTCAGGTACCGGCAAATCCGTCTTCCTGAAGTCGCTGATCGGTCTGCTGCGGCCGGAGCGTGGATCCATCCTCATCGACGGCACCGACATCATCGAGTGCTCGGCCAAGGAGCTGTACGAGATCCGCACGCTGTTCGGCGTGCTGTTCCAGGACGGCGCGCTGTTCGGCTCGATGAACCTCTTCGACAACACGGCGTTCCCGCTGCGTGAGCACACCAAGAAGAAGGAAGGCGAGATCCGTGACATCGTCATGGAGAAGCTGCAGCTGGTGGGTCTCGGCGGCGACGAGAAGAAGTTCCCCGGTGAAATCTCCGGTGGTATGCGCAAGCGTGCCGGCCTGGCCCGCGCTCTGGTGCTGGACCCGCAGATCATCCTCTGCGACGAGCCGGACTCCGGCCTGGACCCGGTCCGTACCGCGTACCTGAGCCAGCTGATCATGGACATCAACGCCCAGATCGACGCCACGATCCTGATCGTGACGCACAACATCAACATCGCCCGCACTGTGCCGGACAACATGGGCATGTTGTTCCGCAAGCACCTGGTCATGTTCGGTCCGCGCGAGGTGCTGCTGACCAGCGACGAGCCGGTGGTGCGCCAGTTCCTCAACGGCCGCCGGATCGGGCCCATCGGCATGTCCGAGGAGAAGGACGAGGCCACCATGGCCGAAGAGCAGGCCATGATCGACGCTGGCCAGCACGCCGGAGGTGTGGAGGACATCGAGGGTGTGCCGCCGCAGATCCAAGCGACGCCCGGCATGCCCGAACGCAAGGCCGTGGCGCGGCGCCAGGCCCGGGTGCGCGAGATGCTGCACACCCTGCCCAAGAACGCCCAGGCCGCCATCTTGGACGACCTCGAGGGCAGCCACAAGTACCAGTCACACCAGTTCTAGTCCCACCGGGACTGTCGAAGGGCCGGGAGTCATCTCCCGGCCCTTCGCTTTCCGCTCATCGTGTCGTGTAACGCCCGGTAGTGCGGATTTGCCGTCGCCGGACCCGCCACGCCTGTACCCGGCGCCGCACCCGGCGGATTCGCGTTAACTCGGCGCAACTCGCCACCGTGCCCCCCTTGACGACGGGCCGTAAACGGGTCAATCTGTTGGGCAGCATGTGTTCCAGATGCCCAGGGTTCGTCGAAATCGCCAGCCAGCGCTTGAATGGCCCAGGACTGATTGGACTCATTGTGCTGGGCAGTTGAGGAATGCGCCGTCCTGCGCTATTGTTGGACGTTGCGCTGGCTACCTCCTGCCCACCTCACCCGCCACTTGGCCGCGAAAGACACTGTGGTCTCAGCCTGAGCCCCTATCCGAAGGCTCAGCTGTTCAGTTGCGCGCGTGAGTTCCGGACAGATCGTTCGCCAGCCTGATTAACACAATTATCGCGGCGAACAGGCCCGGTCGCGCCGGGATCTCGGGAGTCGCACGAGGTGCTGGAAGGATGCATCTTGGCAGATTTCGGCCAGAGCAAGACAGACCAGAGTCGCCCACAGAATTCGAACAGCTCCGTACCTGGAGCACCTAACCGGGTTTCCTTCGCCAAGCTCCGCGAACCACTTGAGGTTCCGGGGCTGTTGGACGTTCAGACCGACTCGTTCGAGTGGCTGATCGGTTCGCCGCGGTGGCGCGAGTCGGCCGTGGCACGTGGCGACGTCAAGCCGGTGGGTGGCCTGGAAGAGGTGCTCGACGAGCTGTCCCCGATCGAGGACTTCTCGGGTTCGATGTCGCTGTCTTTCTCGGATCCCCGCTTCGACGAAGTCAAGGCACCGGTTGACGAGTGCAAAGACAAGGACATCACCTACGCGGCCCCGCTGTTCGTCACCGCGGAGTTCATCAACAACAACACCGGCGAGATCAAGAGCCAGACGGTGTTCATGGGTGACTTCCCGATGATGACCGAGAAGGGCACTTTCATCATCAACGGCACCGAGCGTGTCGTGGTGAGCCAGCTGGTGCGGTCCCCGGGCGTGTACTTCGACGCGACCATCGACAAGTCGACCGAGAAGACGCTGCACAGTGTCAAGGTCATCCCCAGCCGCGGCGCGTGGCTGGAGTTCGACGTCGACAAGCGTGACACCGTGGGCGTGCGGATCGACCGCAAGCGCCGCCAGGCGGTGACCGTGCTGCTCAAGGCCCTCGGTTGGAGCCACGAGCAGATCGTCGAGCGGTTCGGTTTCTCCGAGATCATGATGTCGACGCTGGAGAAGGACAACTTCGGCACCGACGAGGCGCTGCTGGACATCTACCGCAAGCTGCGTCCGGGCGAGCCGCCGACCAAGGAGTCCGCGCAGACCCTGCTGGAGAACCTGTTCTTCAAGGAAAAGCGCTACGACCTGGCCCGAGTCGGCCGTTACAAGGTCAACAAGAAGCTCGGCCTGAACGTTGGCGCGCCGATCACCAGCTCGACGCTGACTGAGGAAGACGTGGTCGCCACCATCGAGTACCTGGTGCGCCTGCACGAGGGCCAGACCACGATGACCGTCCCCGGTGGCACCGAGGTGCCGGTGGAGACCGACGACATCGACCACTTCGGCAACCGGCGGTTGCGCACGGTGGGCGAGCTGATCCAGAACCAGATCCGGGTCGGCATGTCCAGGATGGAGCGGGTGGTCCGCGAGCGGATGACCACGCAGGACGTCGAGGCGATCACGCCGCAGACGCTGATCAACATCCGGCCCGTCGTCGCCGCGATCAAGGAGTTCTTCGGAACCAGCCAGCTGTCGCAGTTCATGGACCAGAACAACCCGCTGTCGGGTCTGACCCACAAGCGCCGGCTTTCGGCGCTGGGGCCGGGCGGTCTGTCCCGTGAGCGCGCGGGCCTGGAGGTCCGCGACGTGCACCCGTCGCACTACGGCCGGATGTGCCCGATCGAGACCCCGGAAGGTCCGAACATCGGTCTGATCGGCTCGCTGTCGGTGTACGCGCGGGTCAACCCGTTCGGGTTCATCGAGACGCCGTACCGCAAGGTGGTCGACGGTGTGGTTTCCGACGAAATCCACTACCTGACCGCCGACGAGGAGGACCGCCACGTCGTGGCGCAGGCCAACTCGCCGATCGACGCGGACGGCCGCTTCGTCGAGCCGCGCGTCCTGGTCCGCCGGAAGGCGGGCGAGGTCGAGTACGTGCCGTCGTCCGAGGTGGACTACATGGACGTCTCGCCGCGCCAGATGGTGTCGGTGGCCACGGCCATGATCCCGTTCCTCGAGCACGACGACGCCAACCGCGCCTTGATGGGTGCCAACATGCAGCGCCAGGCGGTCCCGCTGGTGCGTAGCGAGGCACCGCTGGTGGGCACCGGCATGGAGTTGCGCGCGGCGATCGACGCCGGCGACGTCGTCGTCGCCGAGGAGGCGGGCGTCATCGAGGAGGTGTCGGCCGACTACATCACCGTCATGCACGACACCGGCACCCGGCGCACCTACCGGATGCGCAAGTTCGCGCGCTCAAACCACGGCACGTGCGCCAACCAGTGCCCGATCGTGGACGCCGGGGACCGGGTCGAGGCCGGCCAGGTCATCGCCGACGGTCCCTGCACCGACAACGGCGAGATGGCGCTGGGCAAGAACCTGCTGGTGGCCGTCATGCCGTGGGAGGGCCACAACTACGAGGACGCGATCATCCTCTCCAACCGCCTGGTCGAAGAGGACGTGCTGACCTCGATCCACATCGAGGAGCACGAGATCGACGCCCGCGACACCAAGCTGGGCGCCGAAGAGATCACCCGGGACATCCCGAACGTCTCCGACGAGGTGCTGGCCGACCTGGACGAGCGCGGCATCGTGCGCATCGGTGCCGAGGTCCGCGACGGCGACATCCTGGTCGGCAAGGTCACCCCGAAGGGGGAGACGGAGCTGACGCCGGAGGAGCGGCTGCTGCGGGCGATCTTCGGTGAGAAGGCCCGCGAGGTCCGCGACACCTCCCTGAAGGTGCCGCACGGCGAGTCCGGCAAGGTGATCGGCATCCGCGTGTTCTCCCGTGAGGACGACGACGAGCTGTCGGCCGGCGTCAACGAGCTGGTCCGCGTCTACGTGGCCCAGAAGCGCAAGATCTCCGACGGCGACAAGCTGGCCGGACGGCACGGCAACAAGGGCGTCATCGGCAAGATCCTGCCGGTGGAGGACATGCCGTTCCTGCCGGACGGCACCCCGGTGGACATCATCCTGAACACGCACGGTGTGCCGCGACGGATGAACATCGGCCAGATCCTGGAAACCCACCTGGGTTGGGTCGCCAAGGCCGGCTGGAACATCGAGGGCACTCCCGAGTGGGCGGCTAACCTGCCCGAGGAACTGCGCCACGCCCAGCCGAACCAGATCGTGTCGACCCCGGTGTTCGACGGCGCCAAGGAGGAGGAGCTGCAGGGCCTGTTGTCGGCCACGCTGCCCAACCGCGACGGCGAGGTGCTGGTCAACGAAGACGGCAAGGCGGTCCTGTTCGACGGACGCAGCGGCGAGCCGTTCCCGTACCCGGTGACGGTTGGCTACATGTACATCATGAAGCTGCACCACCTGGTGGACGACAAGATCCACGCCCGTTCCACCGGCCCGTACTCGATGATCACCCAGCAGCCGCTGGGTGGTAAGGCGCAGTTCGGTGGCCAGCGGTTCGGTGAGATGGAGTGCTGGGCCATGCAGGCCTACGGCGCGGCGTACACGCTGCAGGAGCTGTTGACCATCAAGTCCGACGACACCGTCGGGCGGGTCAAGGTCTACGAGGCGATCGTCAAGGGCGAGAACATCCCGGAGCCGGGCATCCCCGAGTCGTTCAAGGTGTTGCTCAAGGAGCTGCAGTCGCTGTGCCTCAACGTCGAGGTGCTGTCGTCCGACGGCGCGGCCATCGAGCTGCGTGAGGGCGAGGACGAAGACTTGGAGCGCGCCGCGGCCAATCTGGGAATCAACTTGTCCCGCAACGAATCCGCCTCTGTAGAGGATCTTGCTTAATAGCTAGCTAGTTACTAAACCCGCAAGGGGAAAGGGAGTTTACGTGCTAGACGTCAACTTCTTCGATGAACTCCGCATCGGCTTGGCCACCGCGGAGGACATTCGGCAATGGTCGTACGGCGAGGTCAAGAAGCCGGAGACCATCAACTACCGCACGCTCAAGCCCGAGAAGGACGGCCTGTTCTGCGAGAAGATCTTCGGACCGACTCGCGACTGGGAGTGCTACTGCGGCAAGTACAAGCGGGTGCGCTTCAAGGGCATCATCTGTGAGCGCTGCGGTGTCGAGGTCACTCGCGCCAAGGTGCGCCGTGAGCGGATGGGCCACATCGAGCTCGCCGCCCCGGTCACGCACATCTGGTACTTCAAGGGTGTGCCGTCGCGCCTGGGCTACCTGCTGGACCTGGCGCCGAAGGATCTCGAGAAGATCATCTACTTCGCCGCGTACGTGATCACCGCGGTGGACGACGAGATGCGGCACAACGAGCTGTCGACGCTCGAGGCCGAAATGGTGGTGGAGCGCAAGGCGGTCGAGGACCAGCGTGACGCCGACCTGGAGGCCCGCGCCCAGAAGCTCGAGGCCGACCTCAAGGAGCTCGAGGACGAGGGCGCCAAGGCGGACGCCAAGCGCAAGGTCCGCGACGGCGGTGAGCGCGAGATGCGTCAGCTGCGCGACCGCGCCCAGCGCGAGCTGGACCGGCTGGAGGACATCTGGACGACCTTCACCAAGCTGGCTCCCAAGCAGCTGATCGTCGACGAGAACCTGTACCGCGAGCTGCAGGACCGCTACGGCGAGTACTTCACCGGTGCCATGGGCGCGGAGTCGATCCAGAAGCTGATCGAGAACTTCGACATCGACGCCGAGGCCGAGTCGCTGCGTGAGGTCATCCGAAGTGGCAAGGGGCAGAAGAAGCTTCGCGCCCTGAAGCGGCTGAAGGTCGTCGCGGCGTTCCAGCAGTCCGGCAACTCGCCGATGGGCATGGTGCTCGACGCCGTTCCGGTGATCCCGCCGGAGCTGCGGCCGATGGTGCAGCTCGACGGTGGCCGGTTCGCCACGAGCGACCTCAACGACCTGTACCGCCGCGTGATCAACCGCAACAACCGCCTCAAGAGGCTGATCGACCTCGGCGCGCCCGAGATCATCGTCAACAACGAGAAGCGGATGCTGCAGGAGTCGGTGGACGCGCTGTTCGACAACGGCCGTCGCGGCAGGCCCGTCACCGGGCCCGGTAACCGCCCGCTGAAGTCGCTGTCCGATCTGCTCAAGGGCAAGCAGGGCCGGTTCCGCCAGAACCTGCTCGGCAAGCGTGTCGACTACTCGGGCCGTTCGGTCATCGTCGTCGGCCCGCAGCTCAAGCTGCACCAGTGCGGCCTGCCCAAGCTGATGGCGCTCGAGCTCTTCAAGCCGTTCGTGATGAAGCGGCTGGTGGACCTCAACCACGCGCAGAACATCAAGAGCGCCAAGCGGATGGTGGAGCGTCAGCGGCCGCAGGTGTGGGATGTCCTCGAAGAGGTCATCGCCGAGCACCCGGTGCTGCTGAACCGCGCCCCCACCCTGCACCGGCTGGGCATTCAGGCCTTCGAGCCGATGCTGGTGGAAGGCAAGGCGATTCAGCTGCACCCGTTGGTCTGTGAGGCGTTCAACGCCGACTTCGACGGCGACCAGATGGCGGTGCACCTGCCGCTGTCCGCCGAGGCGCAGGCCGAGGCGCGCATCCTGATGCTGTCGTCCAACAACATCCTGTCGCCCGCGTCGGGTCGCCCGCTGGCCATGCCGCGTCTGGACATGGTGACCGGGCTGTACTACCTGACCACCGAGGTCGACGACGCCCTGGGCGAGTACCGTCCGGGCGGCAAGGACACCCCCGAGTCGGGCGTGTACTCCTCGCCGGCCGAGGCGATCATGGCCGCGGACCGCGGGGTGCTGTCGGTGCGGGCCAAGATCAAGGTGCGCCTGACGCAGCTGCGTCCGCCGGCCGAGATCGAGACCGAGCTGTTCGGCCTGAACGGCTGGCAGCCCGGCGACGCGTGGACAGCCGACACGACGCTGGGCCGGGTGCTGTTCAACGAGCTGCTGCCGCTGGGCTACGCGTTCGTGAACAAGCAGATGCACAAGAAGGTGCAGGCCGCGATCATCAACGACCTGGCCGAGCGCTACCCGATGATCGTGGTCGCGCAGACTGTCGACAAGCTGAAGGACGCCGGTTTCTACTGGGCCACCCGCAGTGGTGTCACGGTCTCGATGGCCGACGTCCTGGTGCCGCCGCGCAAGAAGGAGATCCTCGACCACTACGAGGAGCGGGCCGACAAGGTCGAAAAGCAGTTCCAGCGTGGTGCTTTGAACCACGACGAGCGCAACGAGGCGCTGGTGGAGATCTGGAAGGAAGCCACCGACGAGGTCGGTCAGGCGCTGCGGGACCACTACCCGGTCGACAACCCGATCATCACGATCGTCGACTCCGGTGCCACGGGTAACTTCACCCAGACCCGGACGCTGGCCGGCATGAAGGGTCTGGTGACCAACCCGAAGGGTGAGTTCATCCCGCGTCCCGTCAAGTCCTCGTTCCGTGAGGGCCTGACGGTGCTGGAGTACTTCATCAACACGCACGGCGCTCGAAAGGGCCTGGCGGACACCGCGTTGCGTACCGCCGACTCGGGCTACCTGACCCGTCGTCTGGTGGACGTCAGCCAGGACGTGATCGTGCGCGAGCACGACTGCGAGACCGAGCGCGGCATCGTCGTCGAGCTGGCCGAGCGTCAGCCCGACGGGACCCTGATCCGCGACCCGTACATCGAAACCTCGGCGTACGCGCGGACTTTGGGTGCCGACGCGGTCGACGAGGCCGGCAACGTCGTCGTCGCACGCGGCGAGGACCTCGGCGACCCGTCGATCGAGGCCCTGCTGGCCGCGGGCATCACGTCGATCAAGGTGCGTTCGGTGCTGACCTGCACCACCGGCACCGGCGTGTGCGCGACCTGCTACGGACGGTCGATGGCCACCGGCAAGCTGGTCGACATCGGCGAGGCCGTCGGCATCGTCGCCGCCCAGTCCATCGGTGAGCCCGGCACGCAGCTGACCATGCGTACCTTCCACCAGGGTGGTGTGGGTGAGGACATCACCGGCGGTCTGCCGCGTGTCCAGGAGCTGTTCGAGGCCCGCGTGCCGCGTGGCAAGGCGCCGATCGCCGACGTCACCGGTCGGGTTCGGCTCGAGGACGGTGACCGCTTCTACAAGATCACCATCGTGCCCGACGACGGCGGCGAGGAAGTCGTCTACGACAAGCTGTCCAAGCGGCAGCGGCTGCGTGTGTTTAAGCACGAGGACGGCTCCGAGCGGGTCTTGTCGGACGGTGACCACGTCGAGGTGGGCCAGCAGCTGATGGAAGGCTCGGCCGACCCGCACGAGGTGCTGCGCGTGCAGGGCCCGCGCGAGGTACAGATCCACCTGGTCCGCGAGGTCCAGGAGGTGTACCGGGCGCAGGGTGTGTCGATCCACGACAAGCACATCGAGGTGATCGTTCGCCAGATGCTGCGCCGCGTCACCATCATCGACTCGGGCGCGACGGAGTTCCTGCCCGGTTCGCTGATCGACCGTGCGGAGTTCGAGGCGGAGAACCGCCGCGTGGTGGCCGAGGGCGGCGAGCCTGCGGCAGGTCGTCCGGTGCTGATGGGTATCACGAAGGCGTCGCTGGCCACCGACTCGTGGCTGTCCGCGGCGTCGTTCCAGGAGACCACGCGAGTGTTGACCGATGCGGCGATCAACTGCCGCAGCGACAAGCTCAACGGTCTGAAGGAGAACGTGATCATCGGAAAGCTGATCCCGGCGGGTACCGGCATCAACCGGTACCGCAACATCCAGGTTCAGCCGACCGAGGAGGCCCGGGCCGCCGCGTACACGATCCCGTCGTACGAGGACCAGTACTACAGCCCGGACTTCGGCCAGGCCACCGGTGCTGCCGTTCCGCTGGACGACTACGGCTACAGCGACTACCGGTAGGTAGCGCGAGCAGACACAGAAGCCCCCATTTCCTTTGGAAATGTGGGGCTTTTGTGTTTGTCCGGCGCGTGCACAGTTGGGCACCTGTCCACATAGCGCGCGCGGCTGCCTACCCCGGTCGCCGCCGGCGCAGCACTGTGGCGTTGTGGACATCGACAGTGCGGTACTCGGCAACGGCGGCTTGGCGACCACCGCCGAACTCCTGACCACCATGACGCGCAAGCGCCTGGCCGGACTTGTCAAGGCGGGCAAGCTGATTCGCGTATGCCATGGCGTCTACACGCCCACTGCGCCCGACATGCTGGGCCAGCTGGCCGCACTGGATCTGCTGGCTCCCGAGCCGTTGGTCGCGTGCCAGGGGACCGCCGCGGCGTTGTACGGCTTCGACACCGAGAGCACGTCGCGCCTGCACATCCTGGATCCGGGGGTGCGCATGCGGCCGTCGGCGGGGCTGATGGTGCACCAGCGGGTCGGGGCGCCGCTACGACGGGTGGAGGGCCGACTGGCGACGGCGCCGGCCTGGACGGCGGTCGAGGTCGCGCGCACGCTGTGGCGGCCGCGCGCCCTGGCGACCTTGGATGCGGCCCTGCACATCGGAGCGTGCAGCAGAGGGGAACTCGACGCGGCCATCCGCGAGCAGCAGGGACGACGCGGCATCGTCAAGGTCCGCGAGCTGATCGGCCACGCCGACGGGCGCGCCGAGTCGCCGATGGAGAGCGAGGCGCGACTGGTGTTCGTCGACCACCAGGTGCCCATCCCGGAGTTGCAGTACACCATCGTTGACCTCTACGGCAGGGTCTGGCGCGTCGACTTCGCGTGGCCGGACGCTATGCTGGTCGCCGAATACGACAGTCTGCAATGGCACATGAGCGCTGATGCCCTGCTGCACGACCGGTTGAAGACGGCGCGACTGCAGGAATGCGGCTGGATGTCCACGCCGATCACCAAGGACGACATCCGCGAGCACCCGGCAGACCTCGCCGAGCGGGTCAAGTTTCACCTCGCGAGCAGACGCAAAAGCACCCATTTCCCCCCGGAAATGGGCGCTTTTGCGTCTTCTCGCCCACGCCAGGCGACCCACTAGACTGGCCGACGTGCTCATCGGTTCGCACGTAAGCCCCACCGACCCCCTGGCCGCCGCCCAAGCCGAGGGGGCGGATGTCGTACAGATCTTCCTCGGCAACCCGCAAAGCTGGAAGGCGCCCAAGCCGCGCGAGGACGCGGCTGCGCTCAAAGCGGCGGCCCTGCCGATCTACGTGCACGCGCCCTACCTGATCAACGTCGCGTCGGCGAACAACCGGGTGCGAATCCCGTCGCGCAAGATCCTGCAGCAGACCTGCGACGCGGCGGCGGACATCGGTGCGGCCGCGGTGATCGTGCACGGCGGGCACGTCGCCGACGACAACGAACTCGACGAGGGCTTCGCACGCTGGCGCAAGGCCCTCGACCAGCTGCACAGCGACGTCCCGGTCTACCTGGAAAATACGGCCGGCGGCGATCACGCCATGGCACGCCGCTTCGACACCATCGCCCGCCTGTGGGATGCCATCGGCGACACCGGCATCGGCTTCTGCCTGGACACCTGCCACGCCTGGGCAGCGGGTGAGGCACTGGTCGACGCGGTCGACCGGATCAAGGCCATCACCGGACGCATCGACCTCGTCCACTGCAACGACTCCAAGGATGCCGCGGGTTCCGGTCGCGACCGCCACGCGAACCTGGGTAGCGGCCAGATCGACACCGACCTGCTGGTAGCGGCAGTCAAGGCGGCCGACGCGCCGGTCATCTGCGAAACCGCCGACGAGGGCCGCAAGGACGACATCGCATTCCTGCGTGAAAAGACAAGCGGCTAAGGCCTCCCGGGTGCTGCGCCTAGCCCCCCTCCTCGCACTGGTCGTCGTGCTCGCGGGCTGCGCGCTGCCGAAGGACGAGAACCTGCCGTCGGGCTTCGTCAACGGAACCAGCATCCACACCCTCAAGGTCCACGACCGCGAGCGCGGCTATCGCCTCTACAAGCCGTCGGGACTGCCCGCGTCGGCCCCGCTGGTCGTCATGCTGCACGGCGGGTTCGCCAGCGCCAAGCAGGCCGAAAGGTCTTATGGCTGGGATCAACTGGCCGACTCGGGCAAGTTCGTCGTCGCCTATCCCGAGGGTCTCAACAGGGCCTGGAACACCAACGACGGGAACTGCTGCGGCCCGTCCGCAAAGGAGGGCGTCGACGACGTCGCCTTCATCACCGCGGCCGTCGCCGACATCGCCCGCAACGTCGGCGTCGACACCGCCCGGGTCTACGCCTCGGGCATCAGCAACGGCGGCATCATGGCCTACACGCTGGCGTGCAACACCGGCATCTTCGCCGCCATCGGCCCGGTTTCGGCGACCCAGCTGGATCCCTGTCGCGCGCCGCATCCGACGTCGGTGCTGCACATCCACGGCACCGCCGACAGGCTCGTTCCCTATAAGGGCGGGCCCGGCGCCAGCATCATCAACGGCCCCCCGGTCGCGGAGGTAAATGCATTCTGGCGCAACGTCGATCGGTGCTCGCCGCCCGCCGTCACGACCGAGGGCTCCACGACCACGTCCATGGCGACCTGCGCCGACAACCGCGCCGTCAGCCTCATCACCGTCGACGGCGGCACCCACGAGTGGCCGTCCTTCGCCACCAAGGCGTTCTGGCAGTTCTTCGCCGCGCACCCACGGTGAGCTCGGGCCGATGTGACTTATCGCTGAGAGCGCAGTGCGTTCAGCGCCCGCCGCAGCTCGGTACGTAGCTCTTGACGGATGCGTTTGCGCTGGCGGGTCGGCGCCTCGGCTAATGCGATGCCGGCGTGTGTGAACATTCCGGCAATTACTTGGGTCATCGCGTCGACCGCTATGTCGTCGGGGTAGATTCCTGCGCGTATAACGCTGGTGAGCAGCCGTTTCACGTTGTTGTGGGTGTATTGCTGTTCGGATTCGCGCCATCGTCTCCACCCCAGGCCGGTCGGACCTTCGAGGTAGATCAGCCGACCGGCGACGGGATTGGAACAGACGTCTAGCATGGCGTCCAGAGCAGCCATCGCGGCATCCCACACATTATCGGGATGGCGGGAGACGGCGTCGTAGATCATCTGCTGTGCCGCTTCGTTGTACTCCTGCATCACCGCCTCGAACAGAGCCTTCTTGTCCACAAAGTGGTGATAGACAGCACCTTTCGTGACCCGGGCATCGGCGGCAATTTGTGCGATCGACGCGGCGGCGAACCCGTGCTCGGCGAACGCTGCCGCAGCGGCGCCAAGCAACGCGGCCCGGGTCTGCTGCGCGTATTCCATGCGGCGACTCTTGACAGCGTCCACGCCTCAGAGCATAGTCGCCCGCAGGGCTTCGCATACCTCAAGTATGCGACAAAACTCGGGTATCTGAAGGGGAGGCAACCCCGTGAATGATGTCGCCGCATTGCAAAACCACCGCCACCGCACCATGACTGAATCGGGTCCGATCAGTTATCTCGATGTGGGTCAGGGTCGTCCGGCGGTGTTCATCCACGGCATCCTCACCAACAGCATTCTGTGGCGGCACGTGATCGATGCGGTCGCCTCCGACGACCGGCGCTGCATTGCGCTGGACTTGCCTGGTCACGGACATTCACCCGCCGCGGCCCGCGACGCCGACGTAACCCTGACCGCGCTGGCCCGACGTGTCGTCGAGTTGTGCGATCACCTGGAGCTGGATCGATTTGATTTGGTAGCCAACGACACTGGCGGCGCCGTCGCGCAGGTCGCCGCCGCGCACCTCGGCGACCGATTGTCGACGTTCACGCTGACCAACTGTGACACCGAAGGAAACACGCCGCCGGCCCTATTCAAACCGGTCTCCCTCGCGGCGCGAGTCGGATTGCTGGGCTGGATCGGACCCCGCATCATCCACAGCCGTCGGCTCATGCTCAGCGGGCTCACGGCCGGGTATCCGCATCCAGGTCGACTACCGGCCGAGGTCGTGGACGCCTACTACCGGCCGGTCTTTGGAACCTCCGAGTCGTCGCGGGCCTTCGCCCGGCTCACCGCCGCCCTCTCGTCCGACGATCTCGCGGCGGTGAGACCCCGGTTGGCCGAACTCGCGGTGCCGACACTCATCGTTTGGGGAACCGGAGACGTGTTCTTCCCCTGAAGTGGGGTCGACGACTCGCCCGCCTCATCCCGGGAACGACGCGGGTGGTGACGCTCGACGGTGCGCGAATGCACTTCCCGGACTACCGCGCAGACGAGTTCGTACCGCTTCTGCAGGACCATTGGTCCCAACACGGCTGACAACGGTCCCGGGCAGCAGGTAATGAAGCGTGGGGGGTCGCCGGGTGTAGCGCACGTGCTACGATCGCTCTGTGTCTGCCGAGATTACGCAGCGCGAGCTGCGCAACAACAGCGGCGAGATTATGCGCCAACT
This sequence comes from Mycobacterium sp. NGS68, assembly GCF_059812195.1. NCBI lineage: Bacteria > Bacillati > Actinomycetota > Actinomycetes > Mycobacteriales > Mycobacteriaceae > Mycobacterium > Mycobacterium sp. NGS68. The sequence goes on from NZ_JCALCE010000020.1 coordinate 101,552, forward strand.
CGACCAGGGCGCATCGTTCGTCGTGACGAGGAATGGGGTTCCCGTCGGGGAGCTTTCACCCTTGCGCCGCCGTCGCTTCGTCAGCGCCGAGGCGGCAGCGGCCGCATTCCGCGGCGCGGCGCCAATCGACTTGCAGCGCCTGCGAAGTGAACTCGATCGGGGCGCCGACCAGTCGATCACTCCCCGTGGTTGAGACAGACCGGCCGCCGCAAGGACTGATCGATACCTCCGTCGTGATCGATTTGGAGCGCATCGATGCCGCTCGCCTGCCGCGAGAACTTGCTATCAGCGCGCTGACGATGGCGGAGTTGGCCGCCGGGCCCCATGCGACAGCTGACAGCGCCGAGCGAGCTCGGCGCCAGGATCGCCTTCAGCGCGCCGAGGCTACCTTCGACCCGCTGCCATTCGACGGCAACTGCGCCAGGGCGTACGGACGCGTCTATGCGGCCATTATCGCGACCGGGCGAAAGGCGCGCGGCCCTCGGGCTGTTGACTTGCTGATCGCGGCCACTGCCATGGCCGGTAACCTGCCCCTTTACACGCGTAACGTCGACGACTTTCGTGGCCTCGAGCAGCTCCTAGACATTGTCGGCATCTAGCCATTACATCTCTTGTGCGGTTGTCGAAAAACTGTAATATCGACGCTATGCCGGATACACATATCGTCACCAACCAGGTTCCGCCGCTGGAGAACCACAACGCCGCGACTTCCCCGGTCCTCACCGAGGCCCTGATTCGCGAGGGCGGGCAGTGGGGCCTGGACGAGGTGCACGAGCTCGGCGCGATCAACGGCGGCCGCGAGGCCCAGCGTTGGGGCGAGTTGGCGGACCGCAACCGGCCCGTCCTGCATGCCCACGACCAATACGGACACCGCGTCGACGAGGTGGAGTTCGACCCGGCCTACCACGAGCTGATGCGCACCGCGATCGCCCACGGCCTGCACGCCGCGCCCTGGGCCGACGATCGCCCGGGCTCGCACGTGGTGCGGGCCGCCAAGACGTCGGTGTGGACGGTGGAGCCGGGCCACGTCTGCCCGATCTCGATGACGTATGCCGTCGTGCCTGCGCTGCGTTTCAACCCCGAGCTGGCCGAGGTCTACGAGCCGCTGCTGACCAGCCGCGAGTACGACCCGGAACTCAAGCTGGCCAGCACCAAGCCCGGCATCACCGCGGGCATGTCGATGACCGAGAAGCAGGGCGGCTCCGACGTGCGCGCCGGCACCACCGAGGCGACACCGAACAACGACGGCACCTACAGCCTGACCGGCCACAAGTGGTTCACGTCGGCGCCGATGTGCGACATCTTCCTGGTGCTGGCGCAGGCACCAAAAGGCTTGTCGTGCTTCATGTTGCCGCGCATCCTGCCCGACGGCAGCCGCAACCGGATGTTCCTGCAGCGACTCAAGGACAAGCTCGGCAACCACGCCAACGCCTCCAGCGAAGTCGAATACGACGGCGCCACGGCGTTTCTCGTCGGCGAGGAGGGCCGCGGCGTCCCCACCATCATCGAGATGGTCAACCTCACCAGGCTGGACTGCACCCTGGGCAGCGCCACCAGCATGCGCACCGGCCTGACTCGGGCGATCCACCACGCCCAGCATCGAAAGGCGTTCGGCGCCTACCTGATCGACCAGCCGCTGATGCGCAACGTGCTCGCCGACCTGGCCGTCGAGGCCGAGGCCGCCACGATGGTCGCCTTCAGGATGGCCGGCGCCACCGACAAGGCCGTGCGTGGCGACCAGCGCGAGGCCCTGCTGCGCCGGATCGGCCTGGCCGCCAGCAAGTACTGGGTGTGCAAGCGCTCCACCCCGCACGCCGCCGAGGCGCTGGAGTGCCTGGGCGGCAACGGCTACGTCGAAGACTCCGGCATGCCGCGCCTGTACCGCGAGGCACCGCTGATGGGCATCTGGGAGGGCTCGGGCAACGTCAGCGCGCTGGATACCCTGCGCGCCATGGCAACTCGTCCGGAATGCGTCGAGGTGCTGTTCGACGAGCTGTCGGCCAGCGTGGGCCAGGACGCCCGCCAGGACGCACACGTCGAGAACCTGCGCAACCAACTGGCCGACCTGGAGACCATCCAGTACCGCGCCCGAAAGGTCGCCGAGGACATCTGCCTGGCGCTGCAGGGCTCGCTGCTGCTGCGGCACGGGCATCCCGCCGTCGCGGAGGCGTTTTTGGCCACCCGGCTCGGCGGCCAGTGGGGCGGGGCGTTCGGCACCATGCCGACGGGCCTGGACCTCGCGCCGATCCTCGAGCGCGCGTTGGTAAAGGGATGAGGGCGGTCGATGTCGACAACCTGAAGACGATGACCTATGAGGTCACCGACCGGGTTGCGCGCATCACCTTCAACCGGCCCGACAAGGGCAACGCGATCGTCGCCGACACCCCGCTGGAGCTTTCGGCGCTGGTGGAACGTGCCGATCTGGACCCGAGCGTGCACGTCATCCTGGTGTCCGGGCGCGGGGAAGGCTTCTGCGCCGGCTTCGATCTGAGCGCCTACGCCGACGGCACGGGCTCGGCGGGCGGCGACGGCGTCAAAAGCGCCTACAAAGACACCGTGCTGGACGGCAAGACGCAGGCCGTCAACCACCTGCCCAATCAGCCGTGGGACCCGATGGTCGACTATCAGATGATGAGCCGCTTCGTGCGCGGCTTTTCCAGCCTGATGCACGCCGACAAGCCGACCGTGGTGAAAATCCACGGCTACTGCGTAGCCGGTGGCACCGACATCGCGTTGCATGCCGACCAGGTGATCGCCGCGGCCGACGCCAAGATCGGTTACCCGCCGACGCGGGTCTGGGGTGTGCCGGCGGCGGGCCTGTGGGCGCACCGGCTCGGCGATCAGCGTGCCAAGCGCCTGTTGTTCACCGGCGACTGCATCACCGGCGCGCAGGCCGCGGAGTGGGGTTTGGCGGTGGAGGCGCCGGACGCCAAAGACCTCGACGAGCGCACCGAGCGGCTCGTGCAACGGATCGCCGCGGTGCCGGTCAACCAGCTGATCATGATCAAGCTCGCGCTCAACGCCCCGCTGCTGCAACAGGGCGTGGCCACCAGCAGGATGGTCAGCACCGTGTTCGACGGGGTCGCCCGGCACACGCCCGAGGGGCACGCGTTCGTCGCCGACGCAGTCGAGCACGGCTTCCGGGAGGCGGTCAAGCATCGCGACGAGCCCTTCGGCGACTATGGCCGCACGGCCTCACAGGTCTAGACAGGTCTAGCGATGCCCGCCATGACGGCCCGGTCGGTGGTGCTCAGCGTGCTGCTCGGCGCTCACCCCGCCGTCGCCAGCGCGGGCGAATTGATCAGGCTCACCGCCGATTTCGGCATCAAGGAGGCGACGCTGCGGGTCGCGCTGACCCGCATGGTCGGTGCCGGCGACCTGATCCGCGGCGCCGACGGCTACCGGCTCTCCGACCGCTTGCTGGCCCGCCAGCGTCGTCAGGACGAGGCCATGCGCCCCAGCGTGGACGCCTGGCACGGGGATTGGGTCATGCTGATCGTCACCAGCGTCGGGACGGACGCCCGTAGCCGCGCCACCCTGCGAAGCACCCTGGCCGCCAAGCGCTTCGCCGAGCTGCGCGAGGGCGTGTGGCTGCGGCCGGACAACCTGGAGCTGGTGCTGGACCCCGACATCGCGGCGCGGGTGCGGGTGCTCAAGGCGCGCGACGACGCGCCCGCCGAGCTGGCCGGCCAGCTGTGGGACCTGTCCGCCTGGGCGGAAAACGGACACCGGCTGCTCGCCGAGATGTCCAGGGCCGCAGACATTCCCACCCGATTCGTGGTGGCGGCAGCCATGGTGCGCCACCTGCTCGCCGACCCGATGCTGCCCGACGAACTGCTGCCGGCGCAGTGGCCAGGGGCGCGGCTGCGTGCCGCCTATCATGACTTCGCCATCGAACTGGCGCAGCGACGTGAGACGACCCAACTCGTGGAGGCGACATGAAAGATCCGGTGCGGGTGGAGCGCAAGGGGCCGGTCACCACGGTCATCCTCGACCGGCCCGAGGCGCGCAACGCGGTCAACGGCCCGACGGCCGCCGCGCTGTACGAGGCCTTCGACGAATTCGACCGCGACGACGGGGCGTCGGTGGCGGTGTTGTGGGGCGACAACGGAACATTCTGCGCCGGAGCCGATTTGAAGTCGTTCGGCACCCCGGACGCCAACTCCGTGCATAGGACCGGACCCGGCCCGATGGGGCCGAGCCGAATGGTGCTGTCCAAGCCTGTGATCGCCGCGGTGAGCGGCTACGCAGTGGCCGGCGGTCTGGAGCTTGCCCTGTGGTGTGATCTGCGGGTCGCAGAGGAGGACGCAGTGTTTGGCGTGTTCTGCCGGCGTTGGGGCGTGCCGCTGATCGACGGCGGCACCGTGCGGCTGCCGAGGCTGATCGGGCAGAGCCGGGCGATGGACATGATCCTGACCGGTCGTGGCGTGAAGGCCGACGAAGCGCTGGCGATGGGGCTGGCCAATCGAGTGGTGCCCAGGGGGCAGGCCCGGGCGGCGGCCGAGGAACTGGCCGCCGAACTGGCGGCTTTGCCGCAGCAGTGCATGCGTGCGGATCGGCTGTCGGCACTGCGCCAGTGGGGACTGCCGGAGGCCGAGGCCATCGACGTCGAATTCGCCAGCATCTCCCAGGTCGCCGCCGAGGCCCTGGAGGGGGCCGGGCGGTTCGCCGCCGGCGCCGGTCGGCACGGCGCGTCGGCCAGTTAGCGGGGCAGTGGCCGACGCGCGCCGGAATCACGGTGCGATTGGTGCGATCGGTGCGGTCGGTGCGGGTTCGGCTTCGTCTGTCGGCACCTGCGCATGTCGTCCGTAAACCAAGTCGAATACGGGTGTGGCCATCAGCGTGGTGAGGATGGCCACCAACACGAGGATGCTGAAGAGCGTCGGCGTGATGATGCCGGATTCGAGCCCGATGTTGAGCAGAATCAGTTCAATCAGACCGCGGGCGTTCATCAATGAACCCAGCGCGACGGATTCGCGGAGAGGAACTTTCTTCAGCCGCGCCGCCAACGTGCATGCGACTCCCTTGCCCAGGATCGAGACGACCAGCAGCCCCGCGGTGACCGCCCACAACGTCGGGCTGTTCACCAGGCCGATCTGCGTGTTCAGCCCGGAGTAGACGAAGAACAGTGGCAGCAAGAACGTGGTGACCAGCGGTTCGAGGTTCGCGGTCAGTCGTTGCGCAAAGAATCCAGATGGCATGGCGACACCGAGGATGAATGCGCCGAATATGGCATAGATCCCCACGGTGTCGGTGAACCAGGCGCACGCCATCAGCAGAATCAGCACGGCGCTCAGCACTGGCGCGGTGATCGTGTCTTGGCGCTCGGAAACCGTGCCGAGCACACGCAGCGCCTTGCGCCCGAGGGTCAGCAACAGCAGCGTGTACACGATTCCGCCGCCGATCGCCGTGACGGCCAAGGTCGCATTGCCGCGGTGCACGGCGAGCACCGTGGCCAGGATGCACCAGGAAATCGCATCGTCGGTGGCGCCGGATGCCAACGCCAGCGTGCCCAGGGGAGTCCCGAAAAGCTGTCGCTCGTAAATGATTCGGGCGAGCATGGGAAATGCGGTGGTGGCGATCGATGCGCCCAGGAACATCATCGCCATGATGAGCGAGACGCTCTTGTCGAAATAGATCCCGCTTGCCAACAGGGGAGCGGCGACGAGCGCGCCGAGGGTCAGCGGCGTGAGGATGCCCGCTGCGGACACCGCGACCACGGTGCCGACCCGACGTCTGACGAGGTCGACGTCGAAGTTGAGGCCGATAAGAAACATGTACAGCACCAGGCCGAGCTGCGCCGTGGTGTACAGGACGGTGTTTGCCGTTCCCGACGGAAATAAGTGCTGCTGTAGGCCGGGTGCTATGCGGCCGAACAGCGATGGCCCGAGAAGCACGCCGGCAACCATCTCGCCGACGACCTGGGGCTGTCCCAGGCGTTGTGACACCCAACCCGCGAGACGGCACGTGCCGAGGATGACGGCCAGTTCGAGGAAGAAATGGACAGCGGTTGCTGCGGGCATGTGGTGAGGTCTAAGGCTCGGAGCGCGGGTTGTGGCGCTGGGGCATGTCTGTCACGACCCTTCTGGGAGCTTTCCGGCGGGATCTGGGCACTTAGTGTAGCGTTCTTAAATATTAAGAAACTATGATCATTGGACCGATGGCAGGGGTACAGGTGGAGGTGCAAGCACAGCTGTCGCAACTGAGCCCGGCGGCCCGGGATGCGCTGTCGCGGAAGATAAGGACACACCTGCAGGACGCCGAAAACGCATGTCCCGACCACGATGTCGCGATTGTGGGAGGCGGCGTGGCGGCCCTGACGCTGGCGCTGGAGATGCGTCGCGCGCGGCCCCGAACGCGAATTCTCGTCATTGATCCAAACCGCCACCCGGTACCGGAGATCACCCATACCGTCGGTGAGTCCACCGTCGAAATTGCCGCGCACTACCTGCGGGATCGACTCGGGCTGGCCGACCATTTGAGCAACGCGCAGATTCGCAAAATGGGGCTGCGAATGTTTTTCTCGCACGGCGGTAACAGCGATATCGTCCAGCGGACCGAGCTCGGCAGTTCGGCATTCACGCCCCAGGTCACTTACCAGATCGACCGCGGCCGGCTGGAGAACGAACTGCACCGGCGGTGCGTGTCGGAGGGCGTCGAAATGACCACCGGCCGAGTTCGATCCGTCCAGCTCGGTTCCGGGCGTCGTCCACACGAGCTGTCCGTACAGTGCGGTAACACAACCACTCTCACGACGGCTCGTTGGGTCATCGATGCGTCGGGGCGCAACCGCACGCTGACCCGCCAGTTGGACCTGAGGCGCGGCAACGACCACAACTGCAACGCGGTATGGTTGCGTGTCGCCACTGACATCGACATCGGCAAGTGGAGCGATGACGAAAGCTGGCGGGCGCGCCTCCTCGAGGGCGACCGGTCGCTATCTACGAATCATTTGATGGGCCAGGGTTATTGGGTCTGGCTGATACGGCTCCCGTCGGGTTCCACCAGCGTCGGCATTGTCGCCGACCCAGCCTTCCACGCGTTCGACCGGTTCAACACTCTGGCCAAAGCCCAATCGTGGCTGCGCGAGTACGAACCACAGTGCGCCGCGGTACTGGCGGAGCACCATCACCTGATCAAGGACTTCAAGGTGATGAGAAACTACAGTCACAGCGCGACGCAGGTATATGACGCCCGCGACCGCTGGTGCCTCACCGGGGACTCCGGAATCTTTCTGGATCCACTGTATTCCTCCGGACTGGACCTCATCGCGATCGGTAATGGACTGATCACCGACATGATCACCCGCGAACTTGACGGCGAAGATATCGCCGCCCGGACCGGCATCTGCGATTCCCTGTTCCGCTCGCTCACCGACATGTGGCTGAACGTGTACTGCGACCAATACACCCTGATGGGCTCGCCCGTCGTCATGTCGGCCAAAGTGATTTGGGACATCGCGTTCTATTGGGGCTTCCTCGGTTTTCTGTACAGCAACGGCCGATTCGTCAGTGTCGCCGACGATCCCGAGGTGGTGCCACACCTAGACGGGCTCATCGAGCTCAGCAACCGCATGCAACGATTCTTCCGGGAATGGGCCGCGGTGGAGAGTGAGTGTCCCGTCGCGCAATTCGTCGACTTGTACTCTCCGCTGGACTTCATGGTGACGCTGCATACCGCGATGATGGGCAAAGCCCCGGATTTCACCGAAAGATTCCACGCAAACGTTCGGCTGCTGCGTCAGCTGGCGGGCCAGTTGATCGAGACGGTGCTCATGGAAAAGTGCGGCGTGTTCTCCGAAGACGATGTCATGCGTCAGGTGCAGGCGTGGCAGCGGGACGCCTTCCTCAGGGAACTCCGATCCATCTACCGGCAGGAGCAAGCCACCAGCCCGATCAGCCAAGGCTGGATCCTCGGCGCCGCGCCTGCACTCGAATTCAGTTGATCCCCGCATCCAACATGGCTGCCGAGCAAGGCACTCGCACGCCCTTGGCGATCGTCGGCGTCGGGTGCCACTTTCCGGGGGGTGCCCACACCGCGCAGCGCTACTGGGACCTGCTGTGCAGTGAAACCGACGCAACGCGCACGGTGCCTGAAACACGCTGGAACGCGGAGCGATACTACGATCCGAACCCGGCAAAAGTTGGCAAGATGGTCACTCGCCGGGGTGGGTTCCTCAGCGAGATAGATCAATTCGATCCCCAGTTCTTCGGTATCTCCCCTCGCGAAGCGAACTTGCTGGATCCGCAGCAGCGCCTCCTGCTGCGTACCACATGGGAAGCGCTGGAAGACGGCGGAATACCCGCGGATAGTCTCGCGGGCACCGACGTCGGGGTGTTCGTCGGCGGTTTCACCCTCGACTATCAGCTGCTGCAAAACCAGGGCCGCACCAGCCGCTACCGACTCAAGACGCATTCCGCCACGGGAATGATGATGACCATGCTGGCGAACCGGATCTCGTTCGCGTTCGACTTCCGTGGACCCAGCATGACAATCGATACGGCCTGTTCGAGCTCGCTGGTCGCGGTACACCTTGCGGCACTGAGCATCTGGAACGGCGAATGTGCTGTCGCGCTGGCTGGCGGCGTCAACATCATGATCGGCCCCAACACGGCCATCGCGGAATCGAAGAGCGGATTCCTCAGCCCGGACGGGCGGTGCAAGGCGTTCGACGAGTCCGCCGACGGTTACGCACGGGGAGAGGGTGGCGCAGTCGTCGTCATCAAGCCGCTCGAGCAGGCGCTGCGCGACGGCGACGACATCTACGCGCAGATTCTTGGCACGGCGGTGTCACAGGACGGGCACACCGACGGCATCACCGTGCCCAGCGCACAGGCCCAGGAAGCGGCCATTACGACGGCCCTTGGACGAGCTGGGGTGCACCCCGACGAAGTCGGATACGTGGAGGCGCACGGCACCGGAACCCCGGTCGGAGACCCAGTCGAGGTCCGGGCTCTCGCCAGGGCGCTTGCTTCACACCGGACAGCCGAAAATCCGCTACTGATCGGATCGGTCAAGACCAACATCGGCCACCTCGAGGCGGGCGCCGGAGTGGCCGGACTGATCAAGGGAGCGTTGGTGCTCAAACACGGGTACATCCCGGCGAACCTGCATCTGAACCGTACCAGCGCCCAGATACCGCTGGGGGACTTGAATATTGACATTCCCCGAGCCGGTCGCGCATTTCCCGGCGGCGGTCGGCGGATAGCAGGCGTCAACTCCTTTGGCTTCGGCGGCACCAACGCCCACGTCGTGCTCGCCGAGCCCCCGGCCCCGGCCCGCGCGGACGCCGCGAGTCACCTGCCGCTGGCCGTGTTGCCCATCTCGGCGCGTAGCGAGGAAGCCCTGGCGGCGAGGGCCGGCCAGTTGGCCGAGCACGTGGGCGCTCACCCCGACCTCTCGCTGCTCGACCTGGGCTACACCCTCAGTCAGCGCCGCACCCATCTCGGCTACCGCCGTGCCCTGGTCGCGGACAGCATCGGCGATGCGCGACAGCAACTTCAAGCCCTCGCTGACGGAGGGCGAATCCCGGCTGGACGCGTCAACCAGGATGCGCCCAAAATGGCGTTCGTCTGTACCGGCATGGGACCGCAGTGGTGGAAGATGTGCCGGGGGCTGCTGGACGTCTATCCCGCCTTCACCGAAAGCATCCTGCGCAGCGATCGCGCGTTGTCCCGTTACACCGGTTGGTCTTTGGTGGACGAGCTGCGAACCGACGAGGCCAACTCTCGGATGGCCGAAACGGATGTCGCGCAACCCGCCAACTTCGCCATCCAGATTGCCCTCGCTGAACAACTCGCACAGTTCGGAATCCGCCCTGATGCGGTCGTCGGCCACAGCGCCGGGGAGGTGGCCGCCCACTATCTCGCCGGCGTTCTCGACTTTGACCAAGCGATCGAAGTCATCTACCACCGAAGTCGCCTGCAGCAGCGTACGAGCGGACTGGGCAGGATGCTCGCGGTCGGCCTCGGCGTCGAGTCGTTCATGCGGACGATCGATGAGCACACAGCCGACGGCATCGGGCGGCGGGTTTCGATCGCGGCGATCAACAGTCCTTCGGCGGTGACCATCGCCGGCGACAGCGATGCGCTCGACGACATCGTCCGCCAACTCGAAGAGCTCCAGGTCTTCCACCGTTTCCTCGACGGCAAGGTGCCGTACCACACCCACTACATGGACGCGATCAAAGACGAGCTCCACGACGCTCTGGCGGGCCTATGGCCGGCGGCGCCGACAACGCAGCTGTACTCGACGGTCACCGGCGAGCGGTTGGACGGATATTCGGCCGGTGCCGCCTACTGGTGGCAAAATACTCGCGCCACAGTGCTTTTCGAATCCGCGGTCCGCCGGATGATCGATGATGGCTACACCCACTTCGTCGAGCTGGGCCCACATCCTGTCCTCGCGGCATCGATCATCGAAATCGCGGGCATCCAACACGGCGGCGTTGCCGTCCTGGCGAGCCAGCGACGCGATGACGACGATGGGCGAACGCTGATGAACTGCGTCGGCGCATTGCACTGCCACGGACACCCGATCGCGTGGGACACGCTTTATCCCCGCCGGAACGCTCGACTGCTCAAGCTCCCGTCGTACCCGTGGCAATCCAGGCGCTTCTGGAACGAAACCGCGGAAGCCGCAGAGGAATTGCACTACCGCCCCGTGCATCCGCTGCTGGGACAGCCGGTGCGTGCCGTGCATCCGACCTGGGAAGTCGAGTTGAGCACGGCGATGATCCCGTTCCTGGCCGATCACGAGGTACAGGGAAGCACTCTCCTTCCCGCGGCGGCATACATCGAAATAGCCTTGGCCGCGGCAAATGCCACGTACGGGTCAACGGACTACCGGGTGGACAACCTGGCGCTGCAGCGCGCTGTCATCCTCTCGGACACTTGCGACCCGATTCTGCGGACCACGCTCAACCGGGACACAGGCACTCTGGAATTCGCCGCGTTCACGGCCACCGCCGCGGGTGACCTGACGTGGGCGATCACGGCGACCGCGGAACTCAACTCGCTGCCGCCGCAGTCCGCCAGCGTTCAGCGGAACGCGCAGCAGGCCAGCACGATTGACGGCGACGAGTTCTACGCCCGCGCCCGAGCCGCTGGGTTCGCCTACGGTGACGCCTTCCAGAGCATCAGCGGTCTCGAGTCCGGAGATGGCTGGGCGACGGCCCATATCGCCGTGCCGGTACAGCTCACCGACGAACTCGACCGATACCGATTCCACCCCGCGCTCATCGACGCTGCGTTCCATACCCTCATCGGCGCGGCGTTCGTCGGACGGGATGTGGACGAAGGCCCGTACCTGCCGGCCCGAATCCGGCGAAGCGCCATCTATCGCCCGCCCGACAAGAATATGACCGCCCACGTTTCCGTGGTATCGGCCACCAAAGACGAGATCGAAAGCGACATCACGGTGACCGACGAAGGGGGAGAGCCGCTCGCCACATTCACCGGCTTCACCTTGCGGTCGCTGAATGCCTCGGCTCGCATGTCGCCGGAAGGCGTGGACAAGGGGCTGTATGAGATCGAATGGGTCGCACTCCCCGAGATCGTGTACGACGGATGCGCGGCGGCGACGCCACCCGCCCGCTCATCCTGGCTGATCTTCAACGACGCCACGGGGGTGGGGACAGAGCTCGCCGACCAATTGCGGCGGGCGGGACACCGTGTCGGAATGGTCGTGCCTCGACACGTCAGCACGCTGACCGACATCGACGGCGGATATGCGCTGAATCCGGGGCAGCCCCAGCAGCTGTGTCAGCTGCTCGAAACGCATCTGCAGAAGGAGGGCGATCTCGCCGGCATCGTCAACTGCTGGCCGCTGCGCATCGCCCCCGATCCGGACAGATCGACGAGCGAATTGAATGACCGGACAGGCGTTCTCGCGATCCTTCACCTCGTCAAAGCCCTGGCGGATCACGATGCCGTCCGGCCTCGCCTCTACTTGATCACCGCCAACGCGCAACCGGCGCCCGGAACCGAAGCGCTCGCCGTCGAGCAGGCTGCCATCTGGGGGCTGGGCCGAGTCGTCGGGCATCAGGAATTCGTCAACCACTGGGGCGGACTGATCGACATCGATCCAGCCGAAGACCGCGCCTGGACCGCATCGCGCATCTGCCGGCACATGTTCGCCGAGGACCCCGAGGACCAGATCGCGTTGCGCGGCCGCGAAACCTTCGTTCCCCGCCTCCGCGCAAGCCGAAGCTTGACAACGGATTTCCCGACCAAGCTCACCCCCGACGCGACCTACGTCGTCACCGGTGGAGCGGGGGCGCTTGGCCGCCTCGTCGCGACCTACCTCGCGGAGCGCGGGGCACGTCACATCGCGCTGCTGTGCCGGACCCAGTTTCCGTCGATCGACGCGATCCGAAAGATCGAGCACCTCGGTGCCGATGTGACCACCGCCAGCGTGGATGTCACCGACGCTGACCAGATGGACACGTGGCTGCGCGACCACGTCCGAGCGGGGGGCCGACCCGTGCGTGGAATCGTCCACGCCGCAGGAGCTGTCGGCGACCGTCTGCTGGTGAACATGACCGACGCCGACTTTGCCAGAGTCATGGCCCCGAAAATTGCCGGTGCTCGCGTGCTGCATAACACGTTCGCAGGGCACGACCTGGAGTTCTTCGTCATGTTCGGATCCGCGGGGTCGGTGATCGCTTCGGCCGGTCAAGGCAACTACGCCGCAGCCAACGCCTTCCTCGATGCCTTTGCGCACTATCGGCAGGCGCAGGGTCTGCCGGCCCTCACGATCGGTTGGGGCCCTTGGTCTGTCGGCATGATCGAAGAACTCCATCTGGAAGAGGTCTACGCGCAACGGGGAATTGACCTCATCACCCCCGCGGCGGGCACCCGCATCCTCGATCGGCTCATCAACCAGAAGGCGCCCAACGTCATCGCTATCAGCGCCGACTGGGCGCGGGCGCGCCGCACCGGCCTCGGCGGACAGTTGCCGCCGATCTTCTCCGAACTGGGAATGGCCGAAACCCCGGTCGGCCCCGGCGATTCGGCATCGTCGATGGTCGAGTTGCTCGCGGGATGCCCGGCGGCCGACAGGCCGGACGTGGTCGCAACCCATGTTCGGCAGATCGCCGCCGCGGTTTTTGAGATCGACGCTGGCGACCTGGGACCTGATGACGCGCTGGACGACCTCGGCCTTGACTCGTTGATGGCAATGGATTTCAGAACGCGGATCAATGCGGTTTTCGCGATCGAGCTTCCACTGCTCGAATTGCTCAAGGGCGTAAGCATCAATTCGCTCGCCGTTCGAATACTCGCCGACCTTCGACTGGCCGGCGACGACCCAGCCGCGGTCGCCGAACCGCGGTCAGAGCCCGCCGTCGCCGATGACGGTCTCGACTGGCTGATCGAGCGGTTGTCCGAGGCCGAGCTGCGGGAACTGCTGGCCGAGCTTGACGGGCAACCCGACACCCGGCAACGACCGGAGGCGGATTGATGAATTCCGCACCACCCAAGGATCATTCGCCCGCGGTGACCGTTCGGGGGCTGTCGAAGTCCTACGGACAGTTACGCGCGGTGCGGGATCTGGACCTCGACGTTGCGTACGGCGAGATCTTCGCGATCCTGGGGCCCAACGGGGCGGGCAAGTCGACGACCATCGAGATCCTCGAGGGCCACCGAAGACGCGACTCCGGACGTGTGCGGGTGCTCGGCGAAGATCCCGAAACCGCGGGCAGGAGCTGGCGCGCCGAGATCGGCATCGTGCTGCAAGAGGCCAGCGACGCCGGGGTGCTCACTGTGTCCGAGACCGTGCACATGTTCGCGAGTTGCTACGCCGCGGCGCGCGTCCCCGAGGAGGTCCTCGAACTCGTCGGGCTGGGCGCGGTCGCCCGTTCCAGAGTGCGCACGCTCTCCGGGGGACAGCGTCGTCGGCTCGACGTCGCGCTCGGCATCGTCAACATGCCGCGCCTGCTCTTTCTCGACGAGCCCACCACCGGGTTCGATCCCGAAGCCAGACAACGGTTCTGGGAACTCATCAGGCTACTGGCCGCCGACGGCACGACCATCCTGCTCACCACCCACTACCTCGACGAGGCCGCGGCGCTCGCCGACCGAATAGCGGTCATCGCCGACGGCGCCGCGGTGGCGGTCGACTCGCCGCAGAATCTGATCACGTACGTGAAATCGGCGGCGACGGTTCGGTGGAGAGACGGAGACCACGTGTGCGTCGAGGAGACAGATCGCCCGACCGAACTGATCAGGCAGCGGTCAAAGGATGGCCAAGAGCTGGCCGAGCTGACGGTCTCTCGACCCACCCTCGAAGAGGCATACCTGCGTTTGATCGGCTCGCGATAATGGACATCGGCTATCGCGTCCCTGCCGCACTGCCACAAGACCGACCGGTCGGCTCATCCCCGCCACTCCCATCTCCGCTGCGTATCGGGTTGTCGCGAGTCGTCCCCGAGCTCAAGATGTTCTACCGTCGGCCGGAGCAGTTGGTGCTGACATTTTCGATGCCGGCGGTCATCTGCATCTTGTTGGGTTCGATTTTTTCCAGCAAGCTGCCGCGTAGCGATACCAGCACCGGTGCGGTGATCGCGGCGAGCATGCTCGCCTATGGCATTCTTTCGACGTCGTTCGTCAATCTTGGCATCAGCATCGCAGCCGACCGGGACACCGGCGCACTGCGGCGCCTTCGGGGGACACCTGCGACGGCATTGTCGTATTTCGTCGGAAAGATTCTGCTGGTCGCGATCGCCAGTCTCGCCGAGGCCGTCGTCCTGCTGTCCGTAGGCCTGCTCTTCTTCGAAATCCAATTACCTACAACGATTTTCGGTTGGTTCACGCTGGCCTGGGTGTTCCTCCTGGGCACTGTCAGTTGTTCGCTGCTGGGCATTTTCGTCAGCAATTTGGCCAGCAACGCGCTGTCGGCAGCGGTCATCACCAACGGCCCGGCCGTTGCCCTGCAGTTCGTGTCGGGCACGTATGTGCCGCTCGTCGTCTTACCGGCGTGGATGCTGACCGTGGGATCTTTCTTCCCGGTCAAATGGATGGCGCAGGGCTTTCGGTCGGTGCTGTTGCCGCCGGAAATGGTCGCCTTCGAGCCGGCGGGCAGCTGGGAGCACTGGCACATATTTGTTGTGCTGACGGCATGGAGTATCGGCGGTTTGGCGGCATGCCTCGCGGTTTTCCGGTGGTCGGACAAGAAATGATCGAGCCGGCCACACCGCTAGGGCGAAACGCGCCCGCGACCGACCTTGGCCGGGGCGGGGGTCTGCGCCTGGAGTTCTTCCTGGAAGGTTGCCATCGCTCCCAGCATCGCCGTCAGAACCCGGTGAGCGACAACAAGATCCGCGTCCGGCACATCGGCCAGAGCAGAGCGCAGATGGTCGCCGAGCGGACCGAAAAAGTCACGGCCGACGGCCATACCGTGGCCTTCGAAGCGAAGTATCGACTTGCGGCGATCCGACGGATCGGCATCGCGCCGGATGTGGCCGGCGTCGGTCATCCGGTCGACCAGGTACGTGACCGCCGCCGGTGACACGTCCATACGCTGCCTCAGCTGGCTCAGTGTGAGCGGTTCACCGGCCCGCTCCGCCATCATGATGTGCAACAGGGCATGGAGGTCGCCGACCAACAACCCGTGCTGACGCGCGAAATGACGGCCCACCTGATCGGAATGCGCCGTCATAGCCTGCACGTCGGCCGTCAACAGCCGGTGCAGTTCTGCCCGCGTTGACGGGGCATCTTCGGCTACTTCGGCTTCGTCGGCTTTTTCGGCGCTGCGCTCTCCCACCTACCCGCATTCCTTCTCAGCGAAAATACGCACAGCGTATCGGCCGGCCGTGAGTCAGCAAACGCCCGACCCGCTTCGTGGCGAGCCCCGGTCAGCCGCCCTTGGTCACGGTGTTGTTGTGGCCGATGTTGCTCACCTTCGGGTCGCCGTCCTTATAGGTGATGGTGTTGTCCATCCCCAGCACAGTGATCTTGGTGTTGACCTTGTCGATGGTGATTTTGTTTTTGGTCCCGCCCACCGAGACCGACTCGCAGGTGCCGGTCACGGTCAGCGTGTTCTTGCCGCCGGTCACGTTCAACGACTTGCCCTCTTCGCAGGAAATGGTGGCGGTCTGGTTCGTGTAGGCGTAGACGATGGTGTTGCCCACCTCGACCGACGTGCTGATGGTGGGGCCGCCGCCGTCCGTGGTGGTGGTCTCCGTACCGCTGCCCGCCGACGTGCTGGCCGAGCTGCCGCTCGACTTCGTCGTCGAACTGCCGCCGCTGCCCGCCGGCGGGTTGGCCGTCGAACTACATCCGGCGACCCCGACCGCGGCCGCGATGGCCGCCGACGCCAGGGCCAACCCGGCAAGCCGCAGTGAGTCGGCAGTTCCGCGCATGGTTCCTCGATTCTCGGTGGGTGAAGGGTTGTGACGAGGTAGTCGACGGCCTTACGGGCCGACCCGCTGCAGCCGGTTGGTCATGCCCAGCTCACGGCCGCGGTCCCAGAGAACGGGGTCACCGGTGTGGAAGAACACCGTCTCGTCGTAGCCGTAGACGGTGATGTCATGCGTGACGTTGTCGGCGACGATGGTGTTGGACGACCCCATGACCGTGACGGCCCAGCAGTTGCCCTTCGCGGTGACGATGTTGGACGTCCCATTGACGATCAGGGTGGCGTCGTTGCAGTCCACGATCTGCTCGAGGCCTTGCCCGACGATGTGCGTGTCGCCGTTCTTGGCGTGGGCGGCGGGTGGCGGGGCGGCGGCGACGGCAGCGATCGCGAGTGCACAGGTGGCCAGTGACCCGAGGCCGGTCGTCCACTTCATTGCGGGCCCCTTCGCTCGGCAGGAACTGCTCGAAGGAGAGCCTACGTGCATTCGCCCACCCGATAACAGACTTAGCAGCAATTACGGGCCCATTTTCGCCGCCTCCGCCGGGCGCGGCGATTTCACGATCTCGTCAACTAGAGTCATTAGTTGATCATCGGAACCGGAGGGCGATCGCATGGCAGCGGGCAGAGCCGGGAAGGCGGTGGGGAAAGCCCCCGTCGGTAAAGCCGTGTCCCGCCCGGCCAAGCTGAGCCGCGACGGCATCGTCGATGGCGCGTTGAATTTCCTGGACCGCGAAGGCTGGGATTCGCTGACGATCAATGCGCTGGCGACCCAGCTGGGGACCAAGGGGCCCTCGCTGTACAACCACGTCGACAGCCTGGAGGACCTGCGCCGCGCCGTCCGGATCCGCGTGATCGACGACATCATCACGATGCTGAACCGGGTCGGCGAGGGCCGGGCCCGCGACGACGCCGTGCTAGTGATGGCCGGCGCCTACCGCAGCTACGCGCATCACCACCCGGGCCGCTACTCCGCCTTCACCCGGATGCCGCTGGATGGCGACGACCCTGAGTACACGGCCGCCACCAGGGGCGCCGCCGCGCCGGTGATCGCCGTCCTGTCCTCCTACGGCCTGGACGGATCGGAGGCTTTTCACGCCGCGCTCGAGTTCTGGTCGGCGATGCACGGGTTCGTCCTGCTCGAGATGACCGGGGTGATGGACGACATCGACACCGACGCCGTGTTCTCCGACATGGTGTTGCGCCTGGCGGCGGGGCTGGATCGGCGTACCGCGCCCGGTAGCGCGAGGTCCGG
>NZ_JCALCE010000021.1:0-108760 GCF_059812195.1 Mycobacterium sp. NGS68
ACCACCCCGAAAAGCTCACCGCACCACACGAAGACGACGACGTCCCGTAGCGCCGACGAGGGCGCCGGCAGAGGTGGTCGGCGGCGACTACCCCGCCTGGTTGATCGGCGGCCGGTAGAAGATCAGCAGCTGACCGATGGCGCCGGCAAGACCGAGGCCGAGCGAGATCGCCAAACCTTGCCAGCCGTCGAACCAGTTCTTTCCGAAGATCGCCCAATCCAGGCTGAGCCGTCCGGCGCCGAGGGTCGCGACCACCACGGCACTGACCGCCAGCACCAGGTTGTACTCCCAGCCCTCCTTGACGATGAAGAAGCCGTTGGCGCGGTGCACGGTCCAGGCCGCGACGATCATCAGCGACACGAAACCCGCCGCCGGGATCGGCGTCAGCAGCCCAGCCGCCAAACCCAGGCCGGCGGCCGTCTCGGTGCTGGCGGCGATCGTGGCGTGGAACTTTCCGGGCTTCATCCCGATGCTCTCGAACCAGCGCGCGGTACCCGGTATCCGGCCGCCGCCGAAGAACTTGTTCAGGCCGTGCGCGGCCAGCGTCAAACCCAGCACCAGCCGCAGGATCAGTAGTCCGACATCTTGGGGAGTCATGGGTGCAAAACTACAACGCGGCATCCAGCAGTCGCAGGTAGGCGTCGACGTTGGGCACGGCCGACTCGGCCGCGTGGACGCTGATCGCGACGGTGTCGCCGATGCCATGCACGCCGTGCGTCAGCCCCATCGACGGCGACAGCGCGGGATATCCGGCCGTCAGCACCACCGGGGCGCCGCCGAAGCTCAGGTCGGCCGCGCCGCGGTGCACGCTGGATACGACGGTATTGCCGGCCACCTGCGTCGGCCGCACATCGGGGTCGAGCTTCGACACGCCCCAGCGCAGCAGCGCCGCCGGCACCGAGGCGAACGCCCGGTCCGCGCTGCGAGTGGCAGGGTGCTCGAAGCGACGGCGGCCGTTGGCCAGATCGGTCGCGATCCGCTCCGCGCGCACGACCGGGTCGAGCGCCGGATAGAGCCCCACGACGACGTTGCCGAAGTGGTTATGCGCTTTCGGCACACCGGGTTTGGCCATCGGCACCTCGGCGCCCAGGCAGTCAGCGCCGCCGAGCAGCTCGGACAGCGCACCGGACATCGCGGCCAGCACGCCGACCGTCACCGTCGGACCAGGCAGCTCGGTGCGGCGCCGCACCAGCGTGCGCACGGACCGCGCACCGGCCGGGCGCGCGTTGGTGGCCAGCGGCGGACGCGACCCCACCCCCGGCGCCAGCAGCCCCGCACGGGTATCGCGGACCAACTGCCGGTGGGCGCGCGCGGCCTCGGCGGCCCGCCAGGGCAGGATGCCCGCGGACAGCGGCGTCACCTCCGGCACGGCGGCGGCACGGCCGAACAGCCACGCCGCCATCGCCGACGCGCGCGCGCCGTCGGCCAGCGCGTGCGGCACCTGTAGCACCGCGACGGCGCCCGGACCGCTGACCCCCGGTATGCCCCGCACCGACGCGAAAACGTGTAACCGCCAAGGCATCCGGCGCACGTCGAGCTGCTGATCGGCAAGTCCGACGACAGCCGCCAGCAGGCCCGGCCAACCGTCGTCGACCAGCTCGTGGACGCCCACCTGCCCGGCACCGACGGCCATCGGGACCCACCGCGGGTAGGTGAAACTGAATCCGTCGTCGAGCCGGATGCACAACCCCGGGCAGGCCCGGGCGCGCTCCCGCACGCCGTCCAAAGCCCCGTCCAGGTCGTCCGGCACGCCGGCGAACGCGTACAGCAGGAACTGGTCGTTGGGGATCTTGGCCGACGTCCAGTAGAACTGCGCGTCGACGGCCGCCATCCGCTGCGCCACGGCGCTCAGCCGGGCGAGCCGATGAACGCGAGAATCAGCTTGGCGACCTTCTCCGGCTGTTCGAGCTGCAGGAAATGCCCGGCGTGTTCGACGATGTCCGCCTCGCTGCCCGCGGGCAGCACGCGTTCCGCCCAATTCGCGAAAGCCGATGTCATGCAACCGTCGTCGCGACCATGCAGGTACAAGGTGGGCAGGATGGGCGGCAGCAGCCACAGCCGGTTGAATTCGGCGTACTCCGCGGGCGGCCGGGGCCTGCGGATGGTGGCCCGGTACGGTCCCAGCGCCGCCCGCCAGCTCTCCGGCGTCCCGATCGCGGCGTCGACGTGGCGCAGGTCCTCGACCGCACCCCGGTAGCCCGGCGACCAGCGCCGCCACAGCAGCGGCAGGATCCAGGAGGCGGAACGCTCAGGCAGCCAAGGCAATTGGAAGTAGAAGATGTACCAGCTGCGCAGCAGTTGACGCGACACCTGCAGCGCTTGCCGGCCGCGGTCGCCCGCCCGCGCCGGCGCCCGGAACGCCGCCGACGGCGGGACCGACATGATCACCGCCTTGACGAACGGGCTGTTCGGCATCGCGGCCAGGCCGGTCGCGGCGATCGCGCCCCAGTCGTGGCCGATCACCACGTCGCGGTCGGTCCCGCCGGCCGCCTCCCGCACGCGCAGGGCGTCGTCGATCAGCGCGCCGACATGAAAGCAGCCGTCGGCAGGAATCGCCGACGGCGCGTACCCCCGCATGAACGGTGCGACCACCCGCCAGCCCGCCTCCACGAGCCGGGGAGCGACCTTGCGCCAACCGTAGGCGGTGTCGGGGAAACCGTGCAGGCACAACGCGATTGGGCCGTCGGGCGGCCCCCAGGTCAGGGCCTTCAAATCCCCCTCGGGACCCGGGACGTCGATCCAACGCGGCTCGGTCACCCGTCCCATCTTGCTGACCGTGGCCCGCATCCGCCAGACCCGCCCGTTAACGTCTAGATATGACCACCTCGGCGCAGGCTCGGCGCTGGGCCAAGACCGACGCCACGCAGCGTCGGATCCTCGACGCGGCGACCGAGGTATTCGCAACCCGGGGATTCACCGCCGCCACGATGGCCGACTTGGTGGCCGCCTCCGGCGCCAGCGTCGGCAGCATCTACCACCACTTCGGCGGCAAGAGCGAGTTGTTCCTGGCGATCTTCGAGCAGATGGCCGACGCCGTCGACCGTCGCATCGACACGGCGCTCGAACAGGCCGGACCCGCGGCCGCGCAGGACCGGCGGCGGGTGTTCGAGCTGCACGTGCGGGCCTACCTCGAGGCGATGTGGGAGAACCGGCGCCTGGCCCGGGTGCTGTCGTCGGGCGACACGCCGCCAGGCTTCGAGGTGGCCCGTCGCGACCGCATGCAGGCCGCGTTCCGCAGCTGGATGGCGGTCCTGCAACTGGACAGATCCGTCCGCGGCCGGCTGCTGAGCCGGGTGCTGGTGGCGACCATGGCGGAGTCGTCGCTGATGGTCACCGAATGCGAAAACCCCAACGACGTGCCGGCGATCACCGACGCGGCGATCGACTGCATCGACAGGCTGATCGGGTGACGGCCGGCCTGCGCGTCCGCCCGGCCGTGCCCGCGGACATCGACCGGATCGCCGAGGTGTTCGTCGCTGTCGACCTGTGCCGGCCGGACGGGCTGGCGGCCAAGATCTCGCACTGCATCGAGCGCTCCCCCGAAACGTGCCTGGTGATCGCCGACGGCGACGACTGCGTCGGCGCGGCGCTGGCCGTGTTCAACGGGTTTCACGTCTTCCTCAGCCACATCGCCGTCGTCGCCCAGCGTCAGCGCAGCGGCGCCGGAAAAATGCTGCACGAGGCGCTCGTCGAACGCGCGCGTGAACTCGGGGCGGCCGGCATCATCACCGACTCCTGGCTCACGTCCACCGCGTTCTACTACCACCTCGGCTACAAGGTGCCCGGTGCCGTCTTCCTCATCCGCGGGTTGCGGTAGTCAGCGCAACGACTTGGCGAATCCGCTGACGTCGCGCATGCTCGCCGCGAAGACGTCCGGCATGGCGCCGGGGAACAGCAGGTCGCCGGCGTGACACGTGCCGGCGACCATGCGGCCGATCGTCGGGACGCCCGCGCGCAGTAGGCGGCGGTAGTAGTCCAGCCCCTCGTCGCGCAGCGGATCGAGTTCGTTGACGGAGACGACGTGCGGCGGCATGCCGCTCAGGTCCTCCTCCGTCGCGACGCCCGCCCAGCAGGTGGGGTCGTCGCCGTGCTCGTGCTGCGGGTCGTAGACCGACGCGAATATCGCCAGCTGCTCACAGCTGACGAAGTAGCCGTCGTTTTCCCGCATCGAGGGATACTCGTCCGGCTTTTCGACCCACCGGTTCGAGACGTAGGGACACTGCGCGTACGCCCCGGCGATCTCGGACAGCCAGCCCTCCCGCTTGGCCTTGTGCGTGACCGTCAGCGTCAGGTTGCCGCCAGCCGATTCACCGGAAACGATCAGGTGCGTGATGCCGAGTTGCTCACGGTTCGCGAAGGCCCAGCGCACCGCGGCGGCGCAATCGTTCAGCCCGGCCGGATAGGGGTGCGCACCCAACTTGCCCGCCGAGTTGCGGAATTCGACACCGACCACGACAAGGCCTGTCGCGGCAAGGTTTTCGCGTCCACGCGCGATCGCGGTGTCCGCTGCGGCGAGCATGGCCATGCCGCCACCGTGCAGATGCACGACGCCCGGCAGGGCCACCGCGGTGTCCGGTCGGCTGACGTACAACGTCAGGTCCTGGCCGTCGCCGCCGGGGATGGTGACCGTCGTGGTTGTCACGCCGTCGGCGGGCGCCATACCTTGGGTGAACGACTCGAAGACCGCGCTACTGGCCGCTTCGGCCTCGGCGATGAAGGCCAACCGTTCGTCGAGCGGCGAGTCAACGGTCACGGGCAGCGCGGGCAGCAACGCGTCCATGCCTATCACCGCGAAAGCCGCCACCATCCTGGGGTCGGCGCGGGGATCGGTACCGAGTGAGCAATCGGGATTGGCGAGTCGGCCGTCGGGCATAACGCAAAGCGTAGATCCCGCGGGCCGTCATTCAGCGGGAATCCGCCGCCCGCTCCAGGTCGGCGATGACGATCTTGCGCATGCCGTACATCGCCTGGGTCGCGGCCGCCGCGCGGGCGCGGTCCGGGTCGCCGATCAACTCGTAGAGCCGGTCCGGAACGACCTGCCAGCTGAGCCCGTAGCGGTCTTTCAGCCAGCCGCATTGCGATTCCTCGCCGCCGTCGGTGAGCCGGTCCCAGTAGTGGTCGACCTCGTCCTGGTCTTTGCAGTGGATGGTGAAGGACACCGCCTCGGTGAACTGGAAATGCGGACCGCCGTTGATGCCGATGAATCGCAGGCCGTCCAGCACGAAGGTGCCGCTCAACACCGTGCCCGGTTCGCCCGGTCCCGCATCGGTGGTCTTGTTCAGGTCCTCGATGTGCGAGTTGGGGAACACCGAGGTGTAGAACTTCGCCGCCTCCTCCAAGTCGTTGTCGAACCACAGCGAGGGCGTGATCGCCGGCATATCCAGTCTCCTTGTCGTCGGTCTTGGTCTTATTGACCCCGCCGCCGCCCGAAACTCATCGCCAGGATCATTGACGGTTTTAGAACGTCATTCTAATATCGCAGCATGGCGACGAAGCTGTGGGCCAATTCCGGCGACGCGCACTTCATCGAACCCGCGGACCTGTGGCAGACCCGACTACCCAAGCGGCTGGCCGAGTTGGCGCCGCGCAGCGAGAAGGATCCCGACGGCACCTTCGGGCACACCCAGGCCACGCTGCACGAGCTGTTCGACGGCGTCGACGCTAAGACCCGCGACCGCATCCTCGTCGGCAGCTTCGCCGAGCTGTTCCCCGACGCGCCGCCACCCCCGGGCAGCTAATGCTTATACGGCCTATGTAACGTCAAACCATGGTTGCCGTGAGCACTTCCCAGACGGTCGAGTTTTTCGGCGACAGCGGGATCACCCTGGTCGGCGACGAGTGGAACCGTGATTCCGTCGCGGATTCGGACCAGCCGACGATCCTGATGCTGCACGGCGGCGGGCAGAATCGCTTCTCCTGGAAGAGCACCGGCCAGATCCTGGCCGATCAGGGATACCACGTTGTGGCGCTCGACAGCCGCGGGCACGGCGACAGCGACCGCGCGCCGGACGCGGACTACGCCGTCGAGACGCTGATGGCCGACGTGCTGCGCGTGTTGGACGCCATCGGCCGCCCAGTGGTGCTGATCGGGGCGAGCATGGGCGGGCTCACCGGCATTCTGGTCGCCGACGCCGCCGGCCCCGACCGGGTGGCCGGCCTGGTCCTGGTCGACGTGGTGCCGCGCTACGAGAAGACGGGCAGCGCGCGGATCCGGGACTTCATGATGACCAATATCGACGGTTTCGCCACCCTCGAAGATGCCGCGGACGCCGTCGCTGCCTACCTGCCGCACCGCGAGAAGCCGCGCAGTCCCGAAGGACTGAAGAAGAACCTGCGACTGCGCGACGGGCGGTGGTTCTGGCACTGGGATCCGGCGTTCATGACCGCGCCCGGCGACGACCCTGAGCTGCGGACCGAGGGCTTCGAAGAGGCCGCCGCCGGCCTGCAAATCCCAACCCTGCTGATCCGCGGCAAGCTCTCCGACGTGGTCAGCCTCGAGGGCGTCGAGCATTTCTTGGCCACCGTGCCCCGCGCCGAGTTCGTCGAACTGTCCAACGCCGGGCACACCGCCGCGGGCGACGACAACGACGCCTTCAGCGACGTCGTGGTGGATTTCGTCCGGCGCGTCGCGCCCGCCTGATCGGCGATCGGAATTCCGGACCCAGTTGATGTGGCATGCCGGCGCTCACGGCACCAGCAACAACTTGCCAACGGTCTGACGGCTCTCCATGTCGGCGTGGGCCCGCGCTGCGTCCGACAGCGGATATTCTTCGCCGATGCGGACCTCGAGCTTCCCTTCGGCGATCCAGTCGAAGAGCTGGGCCGCGTGCGTGCGAAGCAACTCGGGTGTGTGGATGTGGTCGGAGAAGACGGCGTAGCCGAGCTTGATGCTCTTCGGCAGGTCCATGACGTCGATCGGGCCGGGTCCGCCGAGCACTGGGCCGAACCAGCAAAATGTGCCGGAGCGCCGCAGTATGTCCAGTGATCCTTGGAAGGTCGTCGGCCCGGAACCGTCGTAAACCACGTGCACACCTTGGCCGTCGGTGAGTCGTAGCACGTCCTCGGCGAACCGGCCTTCGGCATCGACGATCACGTGGTCCGCGCCGGCTTCCTTCGCCGCGGCAACCTTGGCCTCCGCGGAAACGCGTCCGATCACGTGACCACCGCGCAGCTTGATGATCTGGGTCAACAGCAGTCCCAGGCCGCCGGCGGCCGCATGGACGAAGGCGATATCGCCGGTCTGCACGGGGTAGAAGTCGGTCGCGAAATGGCTCGCAGTCAGGCCCTGCATCATCACCGACGCGGCCACGCGATCCTCGATGCCGTCCGGAATCCGTACCAGCGACGTGGCGGGGATCGCGATGCGCTCCGCGTAGCTGCCGGGCGCATAGACCCAAGCCACCCGTTGGCCGGGTGTGATCCCGTCCACCCCGGCGAGGCCCTCACCCACGGTCAGGACACGACCGGCGCCCTCTACGCCGAGGATCTTGGGGTTGGGGACTTCGCTCCACGCCGCGCCCTGACGCACACCGATGTCCATGAAGTTCACGCCGGCGTAGGCGACCTCGACCACCACCTCGCCCGGCCCCGCCACGGGATCGGGGTGCTCGACGTACTCGAGCGTCGCGCGGTCACCGTTCATCACGATCGCCTTCATCAGCGGCCCTTTCCAGAATGATTGTTCTGCAATTATGCGGTAGCCGGTCTATCTCATGGCGCGCAAGGCCATGTCAGCCAGGCGGCTCAGGGTCGCGCTGTCGGCGCCGCCGCGCCCCGTGACACGGATGCCGGAGATGCTCGCGATCAAGAAGTCGGCCGTGTCATCGGGATCAAGGTCGACGTCGACGTCGCCCTCCCGCTGCGCGTCACGAACCCGCGCCGCCAGGGCCGCGCGTAAGCCGGCGGCCAGCAGTTCGTTGATCTCCGTCAGATCGGTCCGCGACGCGCCGAACTCACAGATCGAGCCGACGCCAAGGCACGGATTACCAGCGGTTTCAACGACTCGACGCAGCATTGCGGCGATGCCGTCGATGGCGCGCGCGCCTTGGCGGAGGGCATCGAGGTGCGCCGCGCACTCACCCATGCCGTAGCGCCGCACGGCCGAGCGGTACAGCTGCCACTTGTCACCGAAGGTGGCGTAGAGGCTCTGCCGGCCGATGCCCATCGCCTCCACGAGCTGCTGCGCCGAGCTGCCCTCGAACCCGTGCTCACGGAAGACGCCGATGGCAGCGTCCAGCGCGGTGTTGACGTCGAACTCTTTCGGCCTGGCCATGAACCACACCGTACCGATTAAAGAACGATCAGTCAAAAATTAGGCGTGCGGCGCCTCTCTAGCCCGCCGGCTTCTCCGCGTGTCCGCCGAACTGCTTGCGCATCGCCGACAGCGCCTGGTTGGCGAAGTCGTCCAGGCTGCGTGAGGCGAACCGGGACTGCAGCGCTGTCGTCAGCACTGGCGCCGGCACCCCTTCGTCGATCGCCGCGATCGCGGTCCACCGGCCCTCGCCGGAGTCGGAGACCCGCCCGGAGAACTCGTGCAGGTCGGGCGATTCGTGCAGCGCGATCGCCGTCAGGTCCAGCAGCCACGAACCGATGACGCTGCCGCGCCGCCACACCTCGGCGACATCGGGGATGTCGAATTCATAGCGATAGCACTCCGGGTTGGACAGCGGAGCCGTTTCGGCATCGCCCTTCTCGATGCGGGTGCCGATGTCGGCGTTGCGCAGGATGTTCAGCCCCTCGGCGAGGGAGGCCATCATCCCGTACTCGATCCCGTTGTGCACCATCTTGACGAAGTGCCCCGCGCCCGTCGGGCCGCAGTGCAGGTAGCCCTTTTCGGCCTGGGCGATCTTCCCGTCCCGGCCGGGGGTGCGGGGCGCGGCGTCGACGCCCGGTGCCACGGTGGCGAAGATCGGCTCCGCGTGGTCGAAGGCATACTGGTCGCCGCCGATCATCAGGCAGTAGCCGCGGTCACGGCCCCACACGCCGCCGCTGGTGCCGCAGTCCATGAGGTGAATGCCCTTTTCCGACAGCAGCTTTGCGTGCTTGAGGTCGTCGCGGTAGTAGGAGTTGCCGCCGTCGATCACGATGTCGTCGGAATCGAGGATGTCGGCCAGCTCCTCGATCACCCCGGTGACGATGTCACCGGCGGGCACCATCACCCAGACCACGCGCGGCGCGGCGAGCTTGTCGCGCAGCTCGGACAGCGAGAACGCGCCGGTGGTGTTTTCCTCGCCGGCCATAGCCTTGATGGCGTCCGGATTGTGGTCGTACACCACGCATTCATGTCCGGCGTCGGTCAGGCGGCGCACAATGTTCGCGCCCATCCGGCCCAGTCCGATCATCCCTAGCTGCATGCTCTTTCGTCTCCTCACATGGGTCACGTCGACGCCGCCTACGCCCGAGGGTATAGGCCCTGGAAGGATTACGTGACATGGGCGATGCGCTGCAGGTTGCGGTCTACGTCCTGGCCGCCGTTGCCCTGGTCGAGGCCGGCGGGCTCGTCGTGCTGTGGCGGCTGCTCACCCGCAGTCGGCAGGAGGTCGAGGAGCTGCGGCACCGCTCCGAGGCACGCAACTGGTTGCTTTCCGGCGGACGCGAGGCCGTCAAAACGGTGTGGAAGAGCGCCAACCTGATGCGCACCGAGGGCTTCGGGGCCGTCGTTCGCAGCTCGATCGAGGACCTCGCCGACTGGGCCGAGGTGGAACGGCCCGACCTGGCCCGGATCACGCCCGACGGTCGGGTGGTGATTCTGTTCTCCGACATCGAGGAGTCGACCGCGCTCAACGAGCGGATCGGCGACCGCGCGTGGGTCAAGCTGATCGGCGCACACGACAAGCTGGTGCAGGGACTCGTGGAGGAGTGGAGCGGGCACGTCGTGAAGAGCCAGGGCGACGGATTCATGGTCGCCTTCGCCCGCGCCGAGCAGGCGGTGCGGTGTGGCATCGACGTCCAGCAGGCGTTGCACAAGAGCGCAAAGCGCAAGCGGCACGAGGACATTCGGGTACGGATCGGCATCCACATGGGCCGCTCGGTGCGCCGCGGCGACGACCTGTTCGGGCGCAACGTGGCCATGGCGGCTCGCGTCGCCGCGGAGGCCGTCGGCGGCGAGATCCTGGTGAGCAAGCCGGTGCGAGACGCCGTCAGCAAGTACGACGACATCCGCTTCGACGACGGCCGCGAAGTCGAGTTGAAGGGGTTCTCCGGCAGCTATCAGTTGTTCGCGGTCGAAGCGGAACCCGACCCCGACTTGGACTGAAAGCTTTCCGCCTCGGATTCGGCGAGCCGCTGATGCAGCCGGGACCGCACCTCGTCGGGCGTGTAGGCACGTCGCTTGCGTTGATCGCGCACAACCAGCGCGCCGCCGGCGACGACGCCCGCGACACCGGCCAGCCCGATCCATTTCCAAATGCTGCGCATGGTTGACAGGCTATTCCGCGCCCGGGTACCGCTAGGACGGTGGAGACCCTTCGCGGCAGGACCGCCGTCGTCGTCGGCGCGGGCAGCGGTGTTGGGCGCTGGGCTGGCCGGCCGGCGCGGGCGCCGAAAGCCTGCAGATGTTCGGAGAGTTACTTCCTTGCAGCCCAGAAGATTTGACGAGTCCGCTGCACACCCACTACCAGTTCGCGCAGAATGACGGATTGACCCACAAGGAGATCGAAGAAGTGATCTACCACCTGACGGCGGCCATCAGATGCTGACCCTCAACCAGGCGCTCGAAGAGACCCGCACCGGTGACCTCTGGCTGTTCCGCGGCGGCTCCCGGCCCGACCGCGCAATCCAGACGCTGACGAATGCACCGGTGAACCACGTCGGCATGACGGTCGCCATCGATGATCTGCCGCCGCTGATCTGGCATGCCGAACTGGGCGACAAGCTGGTCGACATGTGGACCGGCACCCACCACCGCGGCGTTCAGCTCAACGACGCCCGCCAGGTCTTCGAGCAGTGGACGGGCCGGTACCACCAGCGGGCGTGGCTGCGGCAGCTGACTCCGTACGCCACCCGCAAACAGGAGAACGAACTGTTGCGGGTCATCGCGCGGATGAACGGCACCGCGTTCCCCACCACCGCACGGTTGACGGGCCGTTGGCTGCGCGGCCGGCTGCCGACCATCAACGACTGGCTACGCGGAATTCCGTTGGTGGACCGCAGGGTT
The DNA here is from genome assembly GCF_059812195.1 of Mycobacterium sp. NGS68. Classification (NCBI taxonomy): domain Bacteria; kingdom Bacillati; phylum Actinomycetota; class Actinomycetes; order Mycobacteriales; family Mycobacteriaceae; genus Mycobacterium; species Mycobacterium sp. NGS68. The sequence continues at coordinate 11,156 of NZ_JCALCE010000021.1, forward strand.
CGCGAGCAGACGCAGCGCCGCAAGGAAAGTCAGCGCAAGCTGGGTCTGGCGACGGCGTACTGCGCGGAGACGGTCGCGATCACCTATGAGGAAATGGGATTGCTGGTCACGGACAAGGACGCGAACTGGTTCGACCCGGGCAAGTTCTGGAGCGGTGACACGCTGCCGCTGGCGCCGGGTTACCAGCTGGGCAGCGAAATCGAGATCGTCGGCGGCTAGACCGCACCGAGTGTCGGGTTGAGCACGCGGACACCCGGGGGGCGGGCGAGTTAGTCGACCGTCATCTCCCCCATCTCCGACCACCCGGTCGCGTCGACGGTCTGGCTGATGATCTTGGGCGTGGACGCCAGGGCCTGCGGCAGCTCCGCCATCGCGTGCTTGAAGTGCTCGCTGTTGACGTGCACACCGCCCGCGTCGCCGTCGCGAAAGGCTTCCACCAGAACGTATTCGGCCGGGTTGTCCAGGCTGCGCGACCACTCGAACCACAGATTGCCGGCCTCGGCGCGCGTGGCCGCGGTGAACGGCGCGACCAGCTCCGGCCAGCGCTCGGTCCATTCGGGTTTGGTCTCGAACTTGACGACGATGAAGATCATGGCTGGTCCTCGCTGGCTGGCTAACGTCGGGCAGGGGGTTCGACCGGCACCAATTCGTCAAGGCCGCTGAAGGTGACGACCGAACTCAGCAGGGGGTTGATGATGAGGCCTCGAATCTGACCGGCGTGGGTGAACAGCACGTTGATGCCGCTGCTGTCCATGTACTCGATATCGCTGAAGTCGACTGTAACGACCTCCGCGACGCGGGCTGCGGCGTCGATCGCGTCGTTGAGGGCTTGGGTAAATGTCGCCACATTGCTCAGGTCGAGTTCTCCGGCCGCGCACAGCACGAATGTGCCGTCATCGCGACGGTTGGTGCTGACATCCAGCGGTGTGGTCACTGTGCGATCCTCGCGTGTAGGTGAACGGTTGTGCCGGTGGCCCCGGGATGGATGTCGACGTGCTGCATCATGCCCCGCATCAGGGCGACACCGCGGCCGCGGCGGGCGCCCGGGTCAGGCGCCGGCGCCTTCCAGGAACCCGTGTCGGTGACTGTCAACCACACCTGGTCGACCAACGCGGTCGCGCGCAGGCTCACGGTGCCTCCGGGACTGTCCCGGTGCCCGTGCTCGATGGCGTTGGCCACGGCTTCACCCGCGGCGACGAGAATGTCCTGGATCTGCGCCGGGCCCACAGCGGCCCGGCGCAGCCAGTCGCGCAGCGCGGCGCGGGTGCCCGCGAGCTCGCCGACGTGGGCGGGAACGCTGACGTCCAGCGGGGCGGGCTGACGGTACAGCAACAGTGCGACGTCATCCTGGTAGCCACCACTGGGCGCGAGTTCGGACATGAGGTCGGTCGCCAGATTCTCCAGCGGCGCGGCGCCGCCCTTTCGGACGACGTCGGCGGCGCGGGCGATGCCGTGTTCCAGGGGCTGCCGGCGGCGCTCCACCAGCCCATCCGTGTACAGCAGCAGCGTCGCCCGCGGCGGCAACGTCATCCGCGCCTCCGGGCGCGGCCGGTCCACCCGTATGCCCAGCGGTATGGAACGCCCGCCGTCGAGGGTGTGCTTGGTGCCGTCGGCCTCGACGACGACGGGCGGCGTGTGCCCGGCGCTGGAGTAGAGCAGCTCGCCGGTCGAAGGGTCGAGCACCGCGCAGAACGCGGTGGTGCACGGGGCGTCGGGTAGACGCTGAGCGAACCGGTCCACGCTCGCCAGCGCGGCGCTGGGGCTGGGGTGCTCGAGCAGTAGCGCACGGCAGGCGCTGCGCAACTGGCCCATCACGGTCGCGGCGGCCAGGCCATGGCCCACGCAGTCGCCGACGATCAACGCGATGCGCCCGTCGTCGAGGGCGAGCACGTCATACCAGTCGCCGCCGACTTGCAGGGGCCGGGTCGCGGGCTGGTAGCGGACCGCGAATCCGTGGGGCAATTGCGACGGGCCGAGGATCGCGTGCTGCAGCGCCAGCGCCGTCTCCCGCTGCTGGTCAAGCTGTTGCACGCGCCGCAAGCCGTGGCTGAGGCGGCTGGCCAGCGCGGTCAGCAGCGTTTGGTCCTCTGCGCTGAACGGCCGGCGTTCGGCCAACTCGATCCAGATGACCAGCACCCCGTGCGGGTGCTCGAGCGCGATGCCGGCCGTCCCGGGTTCCCGCATGTCGACGGTAAGCAGGTCACCGCCGGACAGCGCGCCGATCGCGGATCGTGCCGCGTCGGTCAGGTCCGCCCACGCCGCCGACTCGCCGAGGCACACGACGTCCGGCGTCGCGGACGAGGACGCCGGGTAGGCGAAGGTGACGGCCAGCACGCGGCGCGCCTGCCACAGCCGCAGCAGTTCCTCGGCCGCGGCCTGCACCGCGTCGTCGACCGTATCGGCCTGACCGAGCTGCTGGTTGAGCGCGGCCAACGCCATCTGGCTCTGCACCGTGTAGTGCTCGGCGGTGACGTCGCGGAAGGCGCCGACGATGACGTGACGGCCGGTATCCGGGTCGTCCACGTGGTTGAAGTTGACGGCAACCCACAACCGGTGCCCGTCGCGGTGGGTCAGCGGAATGGTGAAGTTGCTCCGGCTGCCATCGACCAAGGTGTCGAATGCCTCGAGGACCTGGCGGTGGGCGTCGGCGTCGGTGTCGGCGTCGGGAAACCACGGGGCGATCGGTGGATAGGGCAGGCCTTCGGGCCCGTAGCCGAGGGCGTCGGCGAAGGCGGAGTTGATCTCGATGACCGAGCCGTGTTCGTCGCAGACGAAGAATGCTTCCTGCAGCGAGTCGACCAGGGCCGTGCGCCAGCGCGCGTGGTGGTTGCGCATACTCGCCAGCTCGATGGTGGCCCGGGCCCGGGCCAGCAGTTCCGCGGCCGCGAACGGCTTGACCAGATAGTCGTCGGCGCCCGCCTGCAGGCCTTCGATGGAGGCCTCCTGGCCGGCGCGCGCGGACAACAACAGCACCGGTATCGGGGCGGTACGTGGGTCCTGGCGCAGCGCGGCGACCAGCTGCAGGCCGTCCATCCGTTGCATCATCACGTCGCTGACCACGAGCGACGGCGGGTCCGCGCGAACGGCGCGCAGTGCCTGCTCGCCGTCAGTGACAGCGTCGACCGTGTAGCCGGCGGTACGCAGCAGGCGAGTCAGGTAGTCGCGCATGTCGGCGTTGTCGTCGGCAACCAGTACCCGGGCCGGCACCCCGCCGCCCAGGGTCGGGGCGACCAGGACTCCTACAGCCCGCGACATCAACGGCGCGGCGTCCTCGTACCTCGCCGGGGCGGCGTCGGGCGGCAGCCAGCGCAATGCCTCCTCCACATACGGGTCGGCGGCACTTGCGAACGTCCGGGTGTGCTCGGGGGAGCCGTCGCCGTAGCCATGCAGGTGCGCGGTACCGAACGGGAGCCGGATCGTGAAGGTGGTGCCCGCGCCGAGCTTGCTCTCGGCTGTGATGTCGCCGCTGTGCAGCCCGACGAGCTCCTTCACCAGCGCAAGCCCGATCCCGCTGCCCTCGTTCGACCGGGCGAGCGTGGTCTCCACGCGGTGGAACCGCTCGAACAACCGGGGCATCTCGGTGTCCGGCATCCCCACGCCGGTGTCGGTGATCGTCACGACCGCGTGGGCGCCGTCGCGTCGTAGCCGCACCGTGATCGAGCCCTCGAAGGTGAACTTCAACGCGTTGGACAGCAGATTGAGGACCACCTTCTCCCACATGTCGCGGTCCAGGTAGACCGGTTCGTCCAGCGGTGGGCAATCGACCGTGAACGTCAGGCCCGCGCGTTCGATCGCCGAACGGAAGACGCTGGCCAGCTCGGCGGTGCTGGTACCGAGTTCGACCGGCTCGAAATGCGCCTGCATGCGCCCCGCCTCGATGCGGGAGAAGTCGAGCAGCGTGTTGACAAGTTTGTTGAGTCGCAACGCGTTTCGGTGTATGAGATCGAGTTCTTCGCTCGCCTGTTCGCCGGCGCCGCTACGCAATTCGGCGACCGGTCCCAGGATGAGCGACAGCGGGGTGCGGAATTCATGACTGATGTTGGAGAAGAACGTCGTCTTGGCCTTGTCCAGCTCGGCGAGTTCCTCGGCGCGGCGCTGCTGGGCCTGGTAGCTGCGGGCGAGGCCGATCGCCGACGAAACGTGTCCGGCCACCAACTCGGTGAACCCACGGTAATCGTTGTCCAGCGCCCGATAGCGGTTGAGCGCGGCGACCAGGAAGCCATAGGGCGTGGCGCCCGCCTGCACCAGCGGCACCACCAACGCTTGGGTGGGCGGCATGTGCCAGTCGCCGGTGGGTAGATCGCCGCGATCGGCAAGGTCCACCAGCACCGACTCGCCGCTGAGCAGCTCGGCCGCGGGCCATATCGAGGCGTCGCCCGGCTCGATCACCTCCGGCGCCGCCGGGTGTCCCGCGGTGATGCCGCTGGTGGCGGCCAGACGCGCGGCGCCGTCGTCGTCGAACAGGTAGGTCAGGGTAAACGGAAGGTCGCGCAGGTTGCGGCTCAGCCGGTCCCCGGTGAAGGCCAACGTCTGCTGCTCGGTGCGGGCCGAGCTGGGATCGGAGCCCAGGAGCCGCAGCGTCTCCATCCGCCGATCGGCGATCACCCGGTCGGTGTCCTCGCGGACCACGCACAGCATCCCGACCACCGCGCCGGCGTCGTCGTGCAGCGGGCTGTAGGAGAACGTGTGGTATGACTCCTCGGAATAACCCGACCGCTCGACGAACAGCCGCAACGCCTCGTCCCAGGTGGCCTTCCCGGTCGACAGCACCTGGTCGATGCGTGGGCTGACGTCCGGCCAGATCTCCGCCCACACCTCGTTCGCCGGCCGGCCTAACGCCCAGGGGTATTTACGGCCCAGGGTGTCGCGCCGGTAGGCGGCGTTGCAGAAGAACGTGAGCTCGGGCCCCCACGCCAGCCACATGGAGAAGCGCGAGGACAGCAGTATGCGGACCGCGGTCTGCAGGCTCTGCGGCCACTCGGCCGGGGGTCCGAGCGGCGTCGCCGCCCAGTCGACGGCGGCCAGGTCGGCCCCGATCTCGTCGTCGGCGCCGAAGATCGAGTACTGCGCCGCGGTGTCGTCTCCGCGCTCGGCACCCGTCACATCCAACCAATTGCCCCATCGTCACCGCGCCAAAACGCGCTGCCGCATTTTCCGACAGCTGATTCGCGACGCTACGCGATCAGGCGATCTCAACGCGGGTGATTACCGGGGTTGCGTTGCGGGTCAGATCCAGGACGGGGCAGTGCGCGTCGACCGCGTCCTGCAGCTCGCGGTACCGCTCCGCGGTTTCGGGTCCGGTCACCTCGACGACGACGCGCACCTCCTGAAAGCCGGCGCGGATGGATTCGTCGAAACCGAAGAAGCCCTGCACATCGAGGTCACCCTCGGCGTGAGCGGTGATCTCGTCGATCGCGATTCCGAGCTTCTCCGCCCAGAAGCGCCAGGTCACAACCTGGCAGGAAAGCAGGGAGGCCAGGTAGTACTCGACGGGATTGGGCGCCTTGCCTTCCCCGCCGAGGACGGGCGGCTCGTCGACCTCGACCCGGTACTCGCCGAGCGTGACGGTGCTGGCCACTGCGTCGTGGGCGGTCGCCGAGGCCCGGAAGACGACCTGGGCCTTGGACGTGTCCGCGGCGACCGCGCCTTGGGTGGCGGCAATGAGTTTGCCCAGGTGCGCCTGGTGGTTGGTCGAGGTTGTCACGGCGGGCTCCTTAGTGTCCTGGCGATGATAAGGCGTTCCCGTCGTCGGCTTGTTTCCGCCGAGACGGCGGCCAGGGCGCGCATATGGCGCTCGGGGCGCCGCCGCAGATTCGGCCGCGCTTGCCGGAAAACGACCATGTATCTCCGGAGCAAATAGCCCCGACTTGCGCGGAACTTTTTGAATCGGATTAAGAACCGCTGAAGCCGCCGCTGTGGGAAATTGAGTGACATTCCCCACACGCGGCGGCTGCGGCCTAATTCTGTAACTAAGACGGACGAATGTGATCCAGATCGCAATTGGAATGGGTTGCGCGAATCACCACATCCGTGACGGTTTTGTCTACGCGTTCGCCATTCCCGGGTCACCGGCCGGCGCCGGATCCGCAGGCGGAGGAGGCGGCGGAGCGTCCGGCGGCGGAGGCGCGTCGGGAGCCGGCATCGCGGCATCGACCAGCACCGGCGGCGGAGGCGCGTCGGGCGGAGGCGGCGCGTCGGGCGGAGGCGGCGGCGCAAAGCCTTCGACCTCGTCCGCCGGCAGGAACATGTGGTGGTTGAATCCGGCCTGGTAGGCACCTGCGCCACCGATATGGACGCCACCGCCCTCACCGCTGGACACCGGGGTGCCGTCCGGCAGGGTGACCGCGGTGTGGCGGCCGTTCCAGCCGATCACCAGGGCGTTGGGGGCGGTCCCATATTGAAAGCCGCGCGCCAGGAGTGCGGACTCTTCGTTTCCGGTGTTGAAACGGCTTCCGAAAACCGGCCGGTCAGTTGCCGCATTCGAAACCCACGAAGCCAGCCCTGAACAGTCAGTTCCGGCGGGAGTATCGCCGCCCGGAATATAAGGGGTGCCAGACACTTGATTAACAAGCGCCAACAGCGTTGCGAGAATCATGAGCCGGAACGCTACCAACTATATCCATAGCGAATCAAAGTTTGTGGCACTAATCACTATTGGCCGAGCGCCATTACAGCAAACTTATCACGGCAGAATGTAATTAGTGAAACAGAAGTGACTAGCAAACTACCTGAAGTATTCCTACGCACTTGATTTATGCGCTTTACCTCTATCGATACTCGGCGTCGGAAGCTGTTTCGATTCAGAAGAGCAAACAGCACAATTGCGCAACTTGTGCGCCTAGCTGCGCATATCGCCTTTGCCGGCGGCCATCAGCGCAAAGTGGGACCGACTAGCCGTCTCGATCGGACTTCACGTTGCGCGCGGCCTCTTCGGCTTTATAAATCACGACCAGCGGATCCTCGCCCGTCACCTCGGCGACGTGCTTGACGAGCATCCCGCACAAGGCGTTGTAGCCGGAGATGACGCCCTCGGTGCCGATCTGCTTCAGGTGCTCGTTGATCTTGGCGCCCGCGGCCCCGCTGTCCGCTTTGAAAAACGTCTTGACGATGTCGATCGCCGCGAGGGTGGCGGTTCTCTGGGTTTCTGACCAACGAGGTTCTGTGCTCACGGCAAGCGAGTTTTCCACGATTGCTGACCGCACGGTGTCACATCGGGCGGAAGTCGCCGGCGGCCGTCGGGCACGCGAAAACGCCGGTGGCCGTCCGATCTCGCGAACGGCCACCGGCGCTGGCGGTGATGTCAGTGCCAGTTGACGGTGGCGTGACCCGGGTGGGTGCCGTTCCAGTGCACCGTGCCGTGCCCGCCATTGGGGCCGCCGACGACGCCGCCGCCGTAGTTGGGGTCGGCCGAGGCGGTGGAAGCGGCGGCCAGGCCGGCCAAGCCGAGGGTGGCGGCGGCCGCAGCGGTGACGGCGAACTTGCGGAAGCGGTCGTTGAACATTTGGGACTCCTTCTGTCTGTAGGTGTTTGGGGTGTTTCCCGTGACACCAGAGTCCGATAGGCGCCTAAATGCTTTCTTGGGGCATCCTTGTCGATTTCTTTATGCCGATCAGGCCGGTGCTGCCGCTCAACGGCGCGGCAGAGTTCGCCGCGCCTGCCAGGTGACGCCGACGACCGTGTCAGCCAGATCCGCCCTGCTTCGAGCGAAACCTCTCAGTGCGCGATAGAACGACCAAACTTGCCGGGGCGTAGGGACTTTCGGCACCCACGCCAATTCCCAGTGGATCCCGTTGACGGGGTCATCGAAGAAGACCGCGTAGTAGCCCGGCCAGTACTGCGGGTATTCCTTGGGTTCGTCGGTGACGGGAATGTCGCACGCGATCAAGAATTCACGATGAAAGCGGTCGACCTCTTTTCGGCTACGCGCCCACAGCGCAACGTGATTGATCCCGACGGCCTGGTCGCCGTGCGTCAGCCTGCCCCCGGTGCGGGCCGGCTGAATGCCAATGTAGCTGTGCGGGTTGGCATATCGCGTCATGTAGTAGATCGACTGGTACTCCATGTTCAGCGACGAGAAGCTGCTGTATCCGAGCCAGCCGAACAACGCGTCGTAGAACGCGATGGAGTCGCCGTAGTCCAGCACCGCCAACTCCAGGTGGCTGACGCCCCGCCACCGCATGGTGCCCCCTCCCCGCAACACGCACGACGTTACTCGGTCACCTCGTCACGAACGGCACGGCGGGCCGCCTCCAGCAAGGATGTGTAGCGGGCGGACAACGGCTCGACCAGCACCCGTTCGAGCATGCATTCCAAATCCCAGAGCACCCGCTGCTCCGCTTGATCGGCGAATGGCACCGGCTCGCCCGCGTCCGTCGTCCGTGCGAGCCAATCGAAGAGCACGACCGCCTCGTCGGCGGAGAGATCAATCGTCACCGACGCGCGCTCACGACTGTCCATGAGCTCAATTTTGAATTACCACGCCGGCCACAGCCACGTCGTTTCCCGACGGCGTTTGGGCTAGATCGGAGTCCATATCGCGTTATTCCAGAATCCCCAATTCTGGGCCGTCGGATTCCACATCAGCTGCGCCCCCGGCGCCCAGGGCGCTGGCGGCGGGGCAGGCGGGGCCCACCCCGGCGGCGGACCCCACGGTCCCCACCCCGCCGGACCGCTTCGACCCGGCGGGCCCTGCCAGTCATGGCAGCGATTCCAGTCCCAGTCGTAGACGGTGCCCCAGCCTGGGTTCCATGGATCGCCCGGACACCAGTGATTGCCGGGCGCCGGGGCCGCCTGAACCGGCGGTCCACCGGCCAGTCCAAGCGCGCACAATGCCAACCCGCCGCCCACCAACACGCGCGCAGACCGCTGCAGCCACGGTTTCGTTTGCCTTGCAGTCGCCATCTGCCAAGAATTTCCCCCCGACCGGTTTCAGGCAAGTGGCAATTCCAACCTCAGCGCGGCGTGGGCGGCGACGACGTGAAATGCGGATCGATCGGCCCCGGCCTCTAGCGCCTGGCCGGTCCGTTTCCCGCGGCTCCTACGACGGTGTCGGACCTGGTGGCGGATTCGCAGGCAGGTTGCCGGACGCCGCCCCCTCATCCGGCGACGACGGGACTTCTTCGAGACTTCGCCGGGTTTCCGCCACGGCCCGCCTGATTTCAGCCGTCTCCCGCATGGCGGCGGCTTCCCCGCGCAGCTTCCGGTCGTCGACCCGTTGCAGTCGTTCGCGCTCGCGCTGCTCACTGGCACCCTCGCGGATGTCCGCACTAATTTCGCGGTCGTCCGCGGACTGCTCGCGATCGTCCGCGATTCGGTCCCGCTCATCGGCGACCTGGTCTCGTTCATCAGCGACGCGCTCTCGTCTCGAGAGCTCATCTTCGCGCCGCGAGATTGCCCGAGCGCGCCTGTCGAACTCGGCGGCTCGCGGGTCGACTCCGGCACCGCCCTCGGTGACCACTGCTCAACCCTAACGCCGTGGGCTCCCGCGGCGGCAGGCGCAAGCTCGGGCTGCTCGTTAAAATGGCGTGGCATCTCGTGGTGACTTCCCAGGCTGGTCACCGAACGCCGCTGAATTCACCGGGAGGATATCGCCATGCTGGTGAGGGTCATCGCATTGATAGTCCTTGCCGTCGGGCTTGCAGCACCGGCTCTAGCGGACGCCACCGACGACGCATTCATCACCAATCTCGGCACCTCGGGCATGGACTACGGCCCACCCGACAAGGCAATCCAGGTCGCGAAAACTGTGGTCTGCGGCAGCCTCAAGGAGAACCCCCACACCAGCAACGCGGATCTGATCGCCAAGGTCACCAACGCCACCAACTGGCCGGCGCTCAACGCCGCCTACTTCACGGGGGCCGCGATCCAGGCCTACTGCCCCCAATACGGCTCCCTCACCGCCCCTCCGGTCCCGGGCAAGGTCCCGCCCGGCCCCAGCGCGCCGCCGTCGAGCTCCCCCAAGCCGTCGGTTCAACCTGCGGCCAACGGCTGAGCCGCCGGGTCAGGTCACGCGACTGGCGCATCGCGCTGGCGGGAGAACTGAACCCCGCCCCGACCCCGGCCCTCCCCGGAACCTGAACCCTCGATCGGTAAGACCGGCACCGAGGCGGGTTATCGGATCAGCTCTGCGAGGCTACGGTTCTGATAGTGCAGGATTTCCAAGGCCACGGCTACGTGAGTACCGTTGTCGCGCAATGGGTTTGGTAGAAGCTCTTCGGCACGCGCAATCCTGCGCATGAGGGTGTTGCGGTGCAGGTGAAGGCGTTCAGCAGCCGCGGACGCGTTGTGTTGTTCGGCGATGAAGGTGGCTACGGTGGCTCGTAACTCAGCGTTGGCAGAGGCAAGTCCGCCGAGCGTGCGGCGGATGAACGCGTCGACGGCGTCAGGGTCGTTAGTCAGCAGGGCAACGAGTTCGACGTCTTCGAACGCAGCCACCTGCTGGGTGGAGTGCAGTCGAGCGAGCATCCGTTGGGTGGTGAGTGCGTCGAGGTGGCTGCGGCGGAAGCCCTCCATTCCGGCGCCAGGCGGACCGATGGCGGCGCGGACGTCAGGAAAGGCTTTGACCAGTTCCCGCAGTTCGTCGATGGTGCCCAAGTTTGTCGCGTTGACCCAGACCCAGCGGGTGGCGGTGCTGGCCAGAATGCTCAAGGGCCGGGTGTTGGCCGCGCGCCCGATCGCTTCGGCGACACGGTCGAGTCGGCGGGCGTCGACTTCGGGTTGTTCGGTCCATACGACGGCGGCGGTATGCGTACCGGTGAGCCGGTAGCCCAGTCGCTGCTCGGCGCGTTGTTGGCCGATGGGGGCGCCGTCGAGGATTAGGGCAACCACTTCACGGCGGTCGGCTTGCGAGCCACCAGTGAGTTCGGCGCGTTCGCTGTGCATTTGAGCGTTGATGCCGGCGATGGTGTCGTTGATGAAGCCAGCGATCGATTGGGCGGTGACGTCCAGTAGCTCGGCCAACTCGGTGGGGTCGTCGGTCAGGGTGAACGCGATCTGCATCCATCGCCGCCAGGCGATGTTCTGCCCGACCCGGTAGCCGTCGAGTGCGTACTGATCCAGACCGCGTCGCACCAGGTCGCGGGCAATGGCCAGCGGTTCGGAGCCGAGATTGGCGGGCACAGGCGCGCCGGGGTCGCGGAGATTGGCCGACGCCCACACCAGCAGGTTGGCGCGATTGGTGCGACTGGCTGCGGCGGCCAGCTCGGGGTCTTCGGCCATCTGCGGGTTGGCCGCCAGCGTTGCTCGATCCAACTCCTCCAGCCACGCGGTTGGAGCGTTGAGCACGATCTCGGCGCCCCGGCGTATCAAGTCCCCCACGCGAGCGGACGGCAGCGGCCACGGCACACCGCCACCGTACAGCTGGTGGTGCATTGTGCACCATCCATAGGTCGATGTTGAGCAGTAGTGCCATTGGTAACGGGTGCCCGCCGACGGGACCATGGTCAGCAAGGCCGTTCGCCTCCGAGGAGAATTCGCCGTGACCACACCGCCCTTCAGGCATCCGGAGGTCCTGATCGCCAGGGTTGGTATCTCCGGAATCGGCGCCGCGCGCCGGTCTGGGGGCCAATCGAACGGAGCGCCCTTCCGGTTCGAAACGTCGTAGGAGTGAGTCATGGGCAAGTGGACCGTCGCCGACATACCCGACCAGACAGGCCGCACGGCCGTTGTCACCGGCGCCAACGCTGGGGTGGGTTACGAGACGGCCACGGCCCTCGTGACGAGAGGCGCACAAGTGGTGCTCGCCGTCCGTAATCTTCGCAAGGGCAAGGCTGCCGCCGACTTAATCGCGGAGACTCACCCCGGTGCCAACGTGGCGATCCAAGAGCTTGACCTGGCCTCGTTGGACTCTGTGCGCGCAGCGGCCGACGAGTTGAAGTCCAAGCTCGACACCATCGACCTGCTGATCAACAACGCGGGCGTGATGACACGATCGAAGTCCACGACCAGGGACGGCTTCGAACTACAGTTTGGCACCAATCATCTAGGCCACTTCGCATTCACCGGCCTGCTGGTGGACCGGATCGTTAAGGCCCCAGGCTCGCGGATCGTGACCGTCAGCAGCCCAGGCCATCGCTTCCCCCGCAGCGGCATCCGCTTCAACGACCTGCAATGGGACCGCAACTACAGACCCCTGGACGCGTACGGCCAGTCCAAACTCGCCAATCTGATGTTTACCTACGAGCTGCAGCGACGCCTGCAGGGCACGAACACCATCGCCGTTGCCGCGCATCCCGGAGGCTCCAAGACCGAGATCGTGAGCAACTCACCGCCCCTGGTGCGCCTCATGCGGCCGTTCTTCCAGAGCGCTGCAATGGGCGCCCTACCGACATTGCGCGCAGCAACCGATCCGGGCGTGATCGGCGGGCAGTACTACGGCCCCGGCGGTTTCGCCGAACAGCGCGGCTATCCCAAGGTGGTGGCCTCAAGCGCGTCGTCGCACGATGTCGCGGCCCAACGCCGGTTGTGGGCGATCTCTGAAGAGCTGACGGGAATTGTCTTCCCGCTGGCCTGAGCGGCGGGCGCCACTCGTCGTGCGCGCGGAGTTACTGCGGTGCTCGGACAGATACCTCGCCGATCTCTTCTTGACTGCTCAGACGATCGTCGCCGTGGCGTTCGTTTCCACGGGCCCATTCTCGCTAGAAGGCGTTCACCGCCTTCGCCGCAACAGTTTCGGCCGACGCGTGGTATCTCCGCGATCGCTCTCATCCGAACACCCTTGCGGTGATGAACAGGCCCTGCCGAAGTATGCCCGCCGAGACAATGAAGTCCCTGTCCGCGTTGAGCCAAACCTCTACTTCGCCTTGCTCTTCGATCAGACGTTGAACCGGAACTTCCAACTGGGCGTTTGTTGACGTTGGCGGTTCTGTGGAAACCCCGGAAACATAGCCTTGACCAGGGCTTACCCAAATCCACCCAGGCGGCCCATACGTGACCAACTGCGGACCGGGTGCGGACCGGCGCAACCCCGGCATGTTCGTGTCCCTGCGGCCCTCTCAGCGGCCTAAAACCTAGACTCGACCGATGAGCGTGACGCAGTGGGTTGTTCCCATCGGCGCGGCGCTCATCGCGGGAACGGCGACCGTGGCCGCCGCGTACATCGCTAACGCCCTGGCGCGAAGAAATGTGCGGGTGCAAATTCTCCAAGACCTTGAGATTGCGGAGAAGCTGCCCGACACGTCGGAGGCGAAGGCCGTCTTGTTGCGTTACGCGGGGAACCGGGCCGCGATGTTGCCAATCGAATACCGCATGAAGTCCGCGTTTATCGGTGCTTGGACCTCATTCATAGTTTCGGGTCTCGGCGGTGTTGGCACGGCTGTTGCCATCGCGCATCACTACCCGTTGGGGAGACTGGCGCTTCTTGTGGTGGTTGCGTTCTTGTGGGCAACGCTCATTAGCCGCATCGGCCACCGCGAGCGTACCGCCGTGGTACGTGCATATCTCGCGGAGGAGCGGCTCTCACCTGAATTGGCCCTGCCGGTGACGTTGGTGCAGTACGCGGGAGATAGATTCTTCCGCTGGTTGTTCGATGGCATCCCTAGTTACTTCCGCTGGGGCAACAAATCCGTTAAAACCTTGTGGCTGAAGGTAACAACTACTATTTCTAGGATTGGAAAGAAGGGTGACGATGACCAACCGTGCAAAAATGAGGACATCCCGCCTCCAGCATGAAATTTGTTGCAGCTCTCGGTAATAGCCCACGATAACGTGCTTGACAGCCGAATTTCGCGGGGTGACGATGCCCACATGGAACTTGCCGCGCTCGCATACCTAGCCGACCACCTGCCCGACGAACTGGCGTGGATACCCCGCGCAGTGCTGGACGGCAGGAAACCCGCCGATGACGACATTCGGGCGTTCCTAGACCGGCTTGACCTTGCAGTGTGGGACGACGAACTAGACCCATGAAAAACACCGCCCCCCTTGGGATAACCAAGAGGGGCGGTGCCCGACTTACAAGTTCCCCGCCTCAGGGGGCGGTGGATCATGGAAACCCGCCCATCACTGGGCGGTGTCCTGACCGACTATGGCGCGGCCAAGCTGTGCCCCCGGCCCGTTGGTGAGCGAAATGAAAGCCAACAGGCCGGGGAAGAATCGAGTTATGTTGCGGTGACCCGGTAGCGGTTCAACACCGCCAACTCCGGGATACTCCACCCGGTGAAGCCGCCGCGGAAATCTGTTACCAGAGTGCCCATTTCCTCGCGAACACTCAACTGGCCGGGATTCCGTAATAGCCTGCATGTGGCGGCGCAGATCACGGCGGCAATCTCATCGTTGGGTGCCCCATCGGAGTCGAAGCCCACCGATCTGGTGTATGCCTTCGCCATGCTGGTGATGACCGCGAGTGCTTGGGTCACTTGTCCCGCGTCGGGGGAAGTGCCCAACAGATCGGTTACGTTGTCGGCCAGCGCCATTTACGCCTCAGTCAGCAGTGTGACAGCCTTTGCCTGCAACAGGGCAACGTCGAAGCGGGTGACCACGCGGATACCCACCGAATCGTAATCACCCCAAGTCTGGTCAAGGATTTTGACTTCCGAGTCAACGTCACGCGCGACAACCACCTTGGACATGTCCACCAGGGCAACCCGCTTCTTTGTGGAGACTGCGGGGATGTTGTCGGTGATGATGACCGGCAGGCCGAACAACTGGAACGCGGTGCCGTTCTGGATAGTGTTGGGGTCGAATAGATACTGTCGGAAGTCCTGATCCGATGTTTCGCCGGGGTTGGCAATCTTGAGCTTGCGAAGCGCGGCGAAGCTGCCCGAAGTCATCACCCAGTGGGTTGGGTTGACCTTGTTGCCCTGCGCGGCGGCGATAGCGTCGATCAGGCTGTCGGCGTCGGTCAAATCCAGTGTGCCGGTGGCAATAGAGCTGGCCCGCAGAATGCCCTTAATGGTGTTCGACGTGCCCGCGCCATCCCACAATGCGGCGTCCAGAGCATTGGCAACATCGGTGATAAGCCGCTGTTGAAGCACAACTTCCAGCCCGACAACGCTCTGACGAATGAGCTCATTGCTCACCCTAACCAGAACCTTAAGGCTCTTGAGGGTGGACGGCAGTAAGGTCACCTCGTCAAAGGCAACATCACCGTCACTGATCTGGGAGCCTTCGGCCACAAATCCGGCGGTCACACCGCTGGCGATACGCGGAACACGAACACTGTCGTTCGAGTCGATGATGACCGGGCCAGCGGCCAGGAAAGTCGAAGCCTGTTCAAGAGGCTGGACAAGTAGCTGCGCTACCTGCGACTGCAAAAGAGTGGAGTTACCAGACGTAACTTCAATAGACATGAATGCGTCCTAAAGGAAACGAAATATCAACAGGTGATTGACGTTTCGTCACCCGGACGACTGTCAGAGCAGGGAGCGCACCCGGCGCTACTACCTACCTTGATTTTACCTTGCTACACAAACGATTTGAGGATCGTCATTAAATTGGCCGGCGATTCCGAGGTGCCCCGATTGCCTTGCCCCACATCACCTTTAGGTGTTCGTGACCGCAGATGAGGCTTAGTCGAAAGCAGCGTATCAATCGCGGCCGTCAGCTTGCCGCCATCGTCTAGGTGTTCGGGGTCGAAGTCCAAGTCTGACGGGTCGGCCAAAAGGCCGGTCTGCTCCACCAACGCCCGGTGCAACCGGTGGGCAAGTTCGTCCGTGTGTTGGGCGCGCACCCGTAGCTTCGCATTCTCCTCACGGAGCTTCTCGACGTAGACGCGGCTGAATGTGTCGGCGTCGGCCGTGTCGGCGTCTCCGGTGTCCCCGGCGTTGGTGGTTTCCACCGTCTCCACCGTCTCATCAGCCGTATCGGGTGCAGTGTCGGCGGTAAAGGTGGTTATCTCGGTGTTGGTCGTGTCGGTGTCCATGGTTGTGCCTTAGTTGTGGCCCTGATTCGCGATCTGCGGGCCGATCTCGGGTTGGTTGGTGTGATTGGTCACGGCCGCCGCGTCGGCCGCTACAGCCGTCCTGATCGCTGCTATCTCGTCGGCGGAGTAGCCCAGCTTCGCCAGCGCATACGAGCGGGGAAGCAACTGCGCCTGAAACAACTTCACGGTGGCATCGGCCTCGGCGGCGACGCTGCGGGTACTGGCGTCGGCCCACTGCACCCGAACCTCTACCGTCGCCGGATCAACACCGTCACGCACCGCCACCAGAAGCCGTGCCACCTGTTCCCAAGCCCGCCCGAACGTCTGCTGTCGCGCTTCGGCCCTAGCGGTCAACGATGCCTCGCTGGCGCGGATCGAATCGGCACTAGTCGGGGCCTGAGTCATCACCCCGACGTAATGGGCCGGGAGAGCAGACACCGCCATGATTTGAGTGAGCAGCACGTTGACGGCGTTGGAGTAGCCGCGTAGGTCGGCGGCGTCCAACTGGCCGAACTTGGCCGTGGCTTCCTCGGCCACCATCAGCCGATCCCCCTCGGGAATCGGAGACACGGTTTCAATCACCGGATTGCTGTCGTCGTCCAAGACCGGGTTGCCGTCATCGTCGGTCACCGGCTTCTCAACCAGTTCAATTCCGGTAGCCCAACGCCTCGGTCTGCCGACGTATTCGGAGCTGACCATCATGTCGGCCAGCACCTTGTTCAAGCCGTCCACCAATGGCTGAAGGTCGAAAATCTCCGAGTGCCCGGTGTCGGTGGCGCCGTTCGCGTCGGGACGCCACACCGAAATCAGATCGGTGTTGCGCAGCGGCACCACGGGAACAACGCCCAGCGGGTTATCCAGCGTCTCGACCACGTAGAAGCCCGCAGTTGCCGCGCCCGGTGTATCTGCCCGCAGACGAATGATTTCATCGGGGAGATAGACGACGGCTTCGGTTGTCGTTTGGGTGCGCCACCGTTTCACCGCCGCCGTGACTACCCGCGTGCCAGGGTCGCAGATCACAGCGACTTGCTTGGGAGACTCCACTGTCACCAACGGTTTGCCGGTGGAGTCGGCCCACACAATGACAAAGGACTGCCCAAACAGCAGGGCCTCGCGGTGTGCGGCGGCCGACAACTGGTCCAAGTCCAACCGCAACCAATCGGCCCACACATCGGCACCGGCGAAGCCGGTAATCCGCAGGCGTTCGGCCAAGCTGGTGACCGCCAGTCGGGGGATATTCGACGCCATGCGGGCAAACCGGGTGCCCAGTGCCGTCTTGGCTTCGGGACTCAGGAATGAAAGCGGTTGTGTCCCGGTGTAGTAGCTCTCCAACTGGCAGTAGCGGTACTGCGGAGCGTCAAGGGCTTGAAGTAGCGAAACTAGTAAGTCTTGGTTCATCTATTCTGTTCAATTCGCAAATGAGGCATAGCGTTTAGGGGGTTTGCGTTTTGTGGCGTGCCACGTTGACCGGGAATGACACATCACCAGCGCGACTGCCGCGTCCACCTTGCGGGCGTGCACTGACCGGGACGCTTTAGCAATGCGCACACCACGCCCATCAGCGATAGCTATTGCGTTGCCTATGTGCTGGGCCAATACCGGGTTGCCGGAATGGCTCATCGTCCCGTTGGTGGCCGCGTTGTATAAGTCTGTAGTTGCCGCCACCATCCTGGTCGGGGACTGCGGGAACTCGGCCACCGTCAAGCCTTCCGCCTCAAGGATTTGCAGAGTCCGCGACCAACCCCACGGATCAGCAACCAGCTCAACCACTTTGAAGTCTTTGCACGCTTGGCGTATGCGGTCCTCTACTTCGGCGATGGGCACCCGGTAGCCGTCATCATCGGGCGGCTTCTGCCAGATACCCAGCAGATCGAAGTGCGGTTCTTTGGCTACGGTGCCGATAACCAAGGCCGTACTGTCGTCACTGAATGAGCCATCAAGGGCTACAATCACTTCGGAGTCCTTGGGGATGCCTCGGCCGGTATCCAAGCCGTCCCAAATCCCGGCGGGTAGAAACATGCCGGTGGTGTCATTCACCAATTGGCAGAGTCTTGCCCTACGAAAAGTGTTCTCCCGCGTGGATTTAACGAGCGTGACCATGGCGTCCTCGGCCAGGAAATCTCCAAGGGCCGGGTTGGCGAGTTTCCAGCAGTGACGGCAGTCCACCGGGTGGTGCTGGAAATCGTTGGCGGAAAATTCGCGCCAGACCACGTAGTCGTCGCCAAGTTCGGCCGCCATATTCCGCAAATCGGTCAACACCGAATTGCTGGGGTCGGGGCCGGGGGTACCAATGGCGATCAGGGTGGACACTTCCCGCTTGCCCTGCGCCAGCGCCAGCACTTCATACGATGCCCGGTCAACAACTCCGGCCTCATCCAATAGCGCAAGCGAATAATCGAGCCCCTCAAGTGCTTTCGGCTCTGCCGGTAAACACTCAAGTGTTGCGTCGGTGCGGGGGATATACAGCTTCTCCCGGCCTATCTGGCACCGGGACGCCAGGGCCGGCGATAGCTCCACCATGCGGCGCGCCGCCCGGTACAAAATCCCGGCTTGCTCACGGCTAACGGCTACGATCACCACCGTGGCACCCTGCCCCGCGACGAATAGATGCCAGACCGCCCAAGCCGCTAGCAGGGTAGATTTGCCGTTCCCGCGTGGCATCATCCACCCGGCGAGACGTGGCTGCTGGGGTTTGTCCAGCACGGACGCCACTAAATCCCGCTGCCAGGGCCTCAAAACGAAAGTTTGCTGGGAGCCGTGGCCCTTGGGCACAACCAGAAATTCCCGGCAGAATGCTTCGAACTGCCGGGACGGTAAGCCCCTGGGATTAAAGGGAATTGGCGAGTCATCTACTCGCGGTTTCGGTCCTGCTCTGATTTTCGTTAAACCTGTTGTGCTACTTAGTTATTCGGGTCTGCAGTGTGCGCGCAAGTCGGCGGATTCTGCGGACAGCAAGGCGCATGATTTGGCCAAAATGCGTTTTGCCACAACGTATTTCAGTAGTTAGCGCCTCTAATTAAAGTAACTATCTATTCTTCAAGTCGCCTCGCTCGCGAGTTGGGTTCTGTTTGCTGGCAGGTCATCTCCCCACCCTTGACGGGCTTGCCTGCCCTAAACATGCAGGTCAGGGGCATTTTTGCCGGGTTGGACCCGCCGTTGTTTCCAGCAAACTCGTTTGCTAGCCTCCGTATCAACCTGCCTTATACCCATCAGGCTCGTTGATATGCTGAAATCTGTTGTTTGCCAGCATGTTTCGGCTGAGCTGTCGCGCCGGCCCAAGGTGGGCATTATGCAGTCGACAGACTACTGAAAGTAGGCCGGCCTCAACGTGTTTCATCGTGAGCCGCGTGCCCTGTTCATGTAGCTTCCACGCTTCCGGCGTGTGATGCAGTTGCAAATCCTCGGTTGCACCGCAGAGTAGGCAGAAGGGCTGCAATGCTCTGGCCCGCTTGGATAGCTTCTGGTGTTCGTAGTCGTATCCGCGTTCCCTGGCGGATTTGGTGGGCCGGTAGCGTGTTTTGGGTTTGCATGTGGCGCATGGTGATTCGCCGAGTTGTCCGCACCGGATACAGGACTTCGCCATCACATCACCGACTCGACTTGTACGGCATAGTGCGAGTAGCGCATTCCGGTGGCCGGGTGAGCGTTGTCCCAAATCCGTTTCCCCACAACGCGGTACGTATCACCGTCGAAGGTCACTCTGTCGCGGTTTTCGAGTTTCAGGGCAGCGGTGGTTGGTGCCCATAGAATCGTTTCCAGCACAGCGGTTTCCGCGAACCGGCCGCCGTCGGTGTATTGCCCGACGCTCACTTTATGGTCGAGTACGCACTGTTCGATTGTGCCGATGAGGGTGTCTGTCTTGTCTCCGACGCGATCTCTCGGGCCTCGGTACACCGAGACAGTAACGCCGTCAACGATATTCACTTCTGTATTGCTTCCTGAAGTTTCGCTAGTTCTGTGCCACGGATGACGGGCACCGCATACCGGAGTCGGTGGGGCCAAGGGGTGAGGATGGCTTGCACCCGGTAGGTGTTGCACCGCATTGCCGGGGCAAGATTCACGTTGCCGCCTACAAATCCGCCGACATATCGGAGTGCCCACCGTCGCGGGAACTCATCGGGGAGTATCCGGCCTTCGGTGGTGCCGATGGTGATTGCCGCGTCCGATGTCCGTCCCTGCGGAAATAGTTCGAGCAGATCGACCGCGAGTTCCGCGTCCCTCTGTGTGGGCCAGTAGCCGATGCCGCAGTCACAACCGATCTCGGGCGGTTCGTGGCCGTCGCCGCATTCAGCGACAAGCACGCCATCGGCGGGCAGGACGGCTCGCCGAACTGGTGAGACAAGTTCACCGCCGTGCGTCACGCGCCAGAACCGCCATCCGAACGTCATCGTCTCAGCGGCCTTCTGATGGGCTGAAATGTGCTGGCCGGTATGTTCTACCGCGCCACGCGGAAACGTGTCTCAGCGTGGCCGTCAAGGCCCAAATCCGTTGTGTCACTGTCACGCGTCCCGTTGGGCTGACCGGATTTGATCGGCCACCGCACCGATACGCGGTGATGTGACGGCGGTCTGCAACAGCGTCGCCAAATGCTTGGCGACCTTCGGGGTGAACACCACCACATGCCGACCAAGTTCGGGGTCATCGAACTGCACACTGACTGCATCGTCTCCACCGTGGCGGGGGTGATAGCTGACAACGATGCTGTTGGGGTCGGGCTGCAACAGGTTGGCGGCGTCAATCACTTGTTCGCCGCCTTATGTCGTTCAACATAGGCGTCCACGTCAGCGCCGTGGCACCGCTTGATTTTCTTGACAACGTACGGGTTATCGAAACAGTCGGGCGCGTACTGGTACACGAACACCACGGTGTTCTGCTCAAAGATTCCGATGCGCTTGTCGGTGGTGACCGCCACCGACCCGTCGGCATTTACGCGGACATCTTCGGCGTCCAGCGCGGTGCCGTCGCTGAAGGTGACCCTAGCCATTGTCGTTAATCCAGTCGCGGAGTTGTTTCTGTTCTTCTCGCTGCCTGGCACCGGGGGCAGAGAGTCGCCAACCACGCCACGGCGGCACCGCACTCGACACAGACGCCGGTCATAGGTGCCGACCCGAATCAACGTAGGTACCATCCCGGCCACGCCTGCGCCAATCGGACTGGCGGTGCGAGCGGTAGGTTTCACCGGCTAGCACCAATCTGCGGTTCCGCTCAAACTCCCGGAAGCCGCGACGCACCCGTATGCGGTTGTCCACCACGCCGCAGAAATAGCGCCACGGATTTGCAACGTGTCTGTTCATCGCGGCCGGGATGAGGTCTACCAAGTCGAACGTCGGCATACCCTTGCCGATCCACCCGTGCAGGGTGTTCTGCCAGTTTGTCGGGAGCGGCGCGCTGATGCCGCGCCGTTTGGCTGCCGCCTGCCATTCCGTACGAAATGCGTCAACCGCCACGGATGCACTCACGCCGGGGTCAACCTTTCGAGCTGCTCAAGTAACACCCGGCGGCGCAATTCAAGGTCACCCGAATAGACGCCACGGCGCAGGCGGCCGATGAATCCACGGTCGGCCAGATGGCAGAGCGTACGTGCGGCCTGCCACTTCGGAACACCGAACTGTTCTGCGACCTGATCGGCGCGCACCGGGCCGTTGTGGCGCACGAACATCAACACGTCACCGGACAGCGTGCCGGTGCGTCCGCAGGTCGGACATGTGTGCATTTATTTCACCCATCTCAAACACAAACTGCTCTTTCTAAATCCAGCTTAAGCCCTGTTCTGCGCCAGAAAGAGTTTTGGTGAAAGTCATCGGCAAAGGTTTTACGTGTTACGCTATGGATAGAGGGTCAGTGGATGCCTCCGCGCGTTTCCCCCAAGCCACCAAAAACGGAAGCGCGACCAACATGGTCGCGGTACCCGAAGGGTGAGCGAGATAACCATATATTCCACACTTGGGATGTTGGCGCGGCGTTGAACTGATGCGGTACCTCCCCTTAAGCGAGGTCTGTCCAAAATACGGGAAATAACCCGAATGTTGCTGAACGACGGTGTGATTGCACGCCTTCGGCGTGGACGCGAAGCGGAAAGGTAGGCCGGGACAAAGTGTATGCCCGGCCTGCAGTTCCATATCAACTTCTCGCTGTCGCCACATCAGCCAAATCGGCGGCGACCAGTTTAGACGACCCGTTCGCTAACTCCCGAACCGGGAACGGTCCGTCGATCCGTACGAACACACTCCAGCCGTTATCGTCCTTAAACACCTTCACGGCGTCGGGCCGTTCTAAGTGTTCGCGGTGAATCCCAAAGAATCCACCCTCCGGAGTCGCCATTGCGCTTAGCTGGTTGACGGGCACTTTCGCGTCATACGCCAATTTGGTTAACTTGACCATCTCTAGCGTCTCAGCTTCGGTCAGATTCTCGGCGCTAAGCAGTCTGGCAAGTTCTCTGAGTTGGACAGGGGTAAGGGCAGTGTTCATACGGGTCTTTCTTGTATTGGCGATTGATCTTCGGCATTTCCAACGCCGCGCGGGTGGAACTATGTTCCCGGTCTGCAAATCTCTCAGGTGTTTATTAAGTTGTAATAGCCCACACTAGTTAGTGTATCTATGCTTCTCTTGGCGTGTCCCCTGGTGGGTGGCGGACACCGGCGGATAGGATTGGCTGAATGGGGCGGGGCCGATCAGCAATGTCGCCGCCCCCGCATTGGGGAAAAGCAAGATGAACGATCAGATGAACACAGCGGAAGTTTCCGCCTACATCCGTACACCAGTCGCAACGCTGCGTTGGTGGCGTCACGAAAACAAAGGACCGAAATCGTACCGATTGGGTCGCCGCGTCGTTTATGCCCGTTCTGATGTGGACGGCTGGATTGCGGCGCAGCGGGCCGGAACTGTTCGGGGTGAATAGGCAATACCCGAGCACGCCCCGGAGCCGCCTACGGGCCAGCCAGCGGCCAAACCGCCATCCCCGGCCCTGCGGCCGGGCGTACTATCCGCCGCTATGAGCACTAAACGCCTGCCAAGCGCCATCGGATACGTGGAAAACCGCTGGTATGACCGCGACGGCCAGCCCAAACCCCGCAACGGGCAGGGCAGGCAGTACCGCGCCCGTTGGGTGGACGACGACGGCCAGGAACGCTCGGCCAGCTTCGCCAGCGAACGCGCGGCTAAGGCCCACCTGAAAAGCGTGGCGCGCGGTGAGTACGCAAACCGCAACGGCCACACGCTATTCAGCGAGTTCTACAAACAATGGTCCGCCGATCAGCCATGGGCGGGCGGCACCGTCAAGGCGATGAACCTCGCCGCCGGATCAGTCACCTTCGGCAACACCGAATTGGAGCGCATTCGCCCATCCCATATCCAATCTTGGGTGAAGGCCATGCAGGACAAAGGTTTAGAGCCAAGCACTATCCGTACCCGGTTCAACAACGTCCGCACCGTCATCCGCGCCGCGCTGGCAGACCGCGCCATCCCGTTCGACGTGACGCTGAACGTTCGGCTTCCCCGCGTAAATCGGCCCGAAGGTGCCGACGATGATGGACTCATCATCCCCGAAGCTGGCGAAGTTGGTGCACTTCTGCGGGACGCTCACGACAAGTTCGCGGCGTTCATCGGCTTATGCGCCTTCGCCGGTCTGCGCCTCGGTGAGGCTGCCGCGCTCAAAGTCTCGGACGTTGATTTCATCCGCAAGGAGATCCGCGTGGACCGGCAGGTGCAGCGGGCCAACGGGAAGCAAGTGGAGATCCGCCCACCGAAGTACGGCTCCAATCGCACCATCTATGCGCCTGAGGAACTCATTCAACTTCTCGCCGAACACGTCCGTGTCCACGTACCCGGCGATGATCCGAACAGGTGGATGTTCCCCGGCGAGGGTGAGCATCCCTTGCACCAAAACTCTGTGGGCTACCTCTGGGCGAAGGCGAAGGCGAAGGCCGGTGTGGACTACCGGCTTCACGACTTGCGCCACTTCTACGCCTCTGGATTGATCGCGGCCGGGTGCGACGTGGTGACCGTGCAGCGCGCCATGGGCCACAAGTCAGCCACGGTCACGCTCAACACGTACTCGCATAGGTGGCCGAAGGCCGAGGACCGGACCCGCAAGGCGGCGGCGGGCATGTTTGCCGACGCGACGGCCAGCGCTGCGGACCAACTGCGGACCGAGAACCGGTAGACCAGGGCTGACCTGCACCTTTAGACGTTGAACCGGAACTCGACCACGTCGCCGTCGGCCATCACATAGTCCTTGCCTTCCATCCGGACCTTTCCGGCCGCCTTGGCGGCGGCCATCGATCCGGCAGCGATCAGATCGTCGTAGGAAACGATCTCGGCCTTGATGAAGCCCTTTTCGAAGTCGGTGTGAATCACTCCGGCGGCCTTGGGTGCGGTGTCGCCCTGGTGAATTGTCCACGCCCGTGCCTCTTTTGGGCCGGCCGTCAAATACGTCTGCAGCTTCAGCGTGTGAAATCCCGCGCGTGCCAACGCATCCAGGCCCCGTTCGGTCTGTCCGATGGACTCCAACAGCTCAGCTGCGGACTCGTCGTCAAGCTCGATCAGCTCGGATTCGATGGCGGCGTCCAGGAACACCGCGTCCGCCGGCGCGATCAGCGCGCGCAGCTCGGCGATGCGGGCGGCGTCAGTCAGCACCGCCTCGTCGGCGTTGAAGACATAGAGAAACGGCTTGGTGGTCAACAGGTTCAGCTCACGCAGAAGCGAAGTGTCGATCCCGGCGGCGAACAGCGTCGTCCCGCCGTCCAGCAACTGTTGCGCGGACAGCGCCGCGTCGTAGAGCGGCTTGCGCTCCTTGTTGGTACGGGCTTCCTTCTCCAGCCGGGGCAGGGCGCGCTCCAGGGTCTGCAGATCGGCCAGGATCAGCTCGGTGTGCACCACCTCGATGTCGGCTTGCGGGTCGACCCGCCCCGAGACATGCGTCACATCGTCGTCCGAGAACACCCGAACCACCTGGCAGATGGCGTCGCATTCGCGGATGTGGGCCAGGAACTTGTTGCCCAGGCCGGCCCCCTCGGACGCGCCCTGGACCAGGCCGGCGATGTCGACGAACGTCACCGGCGCCGGGACGACGCGCGCCGAGCCGAACAGCTCCGCAAGCTTGTCCAGCCGCGGATCGGGCAGCGAAACGACGCCCTCGTTGGGCTCGATCGTGGCGAACGGGTAGTTGGCCGCCAGCACGTTGTTGCGGGTCAGCGCGTTGAACAACGTCGACTTTCCGACGTTGGGCAGACCAACGATTCCCAGGCTCAGGCTCACGGGGAACCAAGTCTAAGGCTCGCCGGCCGGGCCGGCCGATACGGATGGGCGGGGCGCATACATGCCACGCCCTCGCCTTGACAAGGTATTTACGAGTCTTTGGGCCCATTGCCGGTACGGTTCTACTGTGTCAGCGCAGCGGGACAGGTCGGCAGTAGAGGCTGCCCACCGCTCGATCCTCCCCAACGTTCTAGGTGTGCCGTGGTGGGCGGCTTTGCTCATCGCGACGTCCGCGACGATCCTCGGGTACGCCATCGACGCTGGCCACAAGGAACTGACCCACGTCTTCGCGGTCTGCTACATCGCCGGTTGTGTGCTCGCGGTGCTGGCGGTGCGGCAGTCGGGCGTGTTCACCGCGGTCATCCAGCCGCCGCTGATCCTGTTCTGCGCGGTGCCGGGCGCCTATTGGTTGTTCCACGGCGGCAAGACCACGAAGATCAAGGACCTCCTCATCAACTGCGGCTATCCGCTGATCGAGCGCTTCCCGCTGATGCTGGGCACCGCCGGTGTCGTGCTGCTGATCGGCCTGATCCGGTGGTATTTCGGGATGTCGCACGATATGGCCGGCGAGACGGCAGAGACGGCATCGCGCTCCGAGTCGAAGTCCTTCCTCAGCGGCCTCGGAGCGAAGCTGTCGTCACTGCTCAGCGGCCCCGATGACGACGACGAAGACCAGGCCGACGCGGCTTCCTCGGCCGACGCACCCGCGAGCCACACGGTGGGCCGGACGGCCAGGACCGGCGCGAAGTCGGGTCGTACGGCGCGCGGCGCCCGACCGTCGGAGCGTTCGACGCGGACCCGTTCCCGGCATTCGCGGACGGCCGAGCCCGACGAGGGTGACCCGACGGCCGAGCGCCGGCGCCGCAGGAATCCGCCGCCGGCCCGCGATTTCGACCCCGCCGACCCACCCCGGCGGTCCCGCCGGCCGCGGCCGCAGGGGGAACCGGATCCGCGCACCCAGCCACCCCGAGAGAGCCGTCGCGAGCCGTACGGGCGCCGCAGCAGCTCCTACGAGCGCGAACGGCCGGCAGGGCGCGGCAGCCGCTTCGAGCCGTACGAGGCCTACGAGCCGTCGGCCGAGCCGTTCGACCGATACGAGAAGCCCTACGAGCGCTACGACCCGCCCCGGCGACGCTCCGGCGGCCCCAGCGCCAACCCGCCGCACCACCCGATCTCCCAGGTCCGCTACCGCGGGTCCGCGGCACGCGAGGACCGTCGGGAAGAGCCTCGCGGCGAACGCCGGGCACGTCCGCGCACGCCGCGGCGACCCCAGGCCGAGTCCTGGGAATACGACGTCTAAGCCTTGCGCGCTTTCCGGATCTCCCGGGGCAGCGCGAACACCAACGTCTCGTTTGCCGTCGTCACCGGCTGCACCACGTCGAAACCGCAGTCGGCCAGCCGCTCGAGCACGCCGCTGACCAGCACCTCCGGGACTGACGCGCCCGAGGTGACACCCACGGTGGTGACCCCCTCTAGCCATGTCGGGTCGATGTCGTCGGCCCAGTCGACCAGGTGGGCGGTGCGCGATCCGGCACCCAGCGCCACCTCCACCAGCCGCACCGAGTTCGACGAGTTACGTGAGCCGACGACGATCACCAGCTCGCATTCGGGTGCCATCGCCTTGACCGCGACCTGCCGGTTCTGGGTGGCGTAGCAAATGTCGTCGCTGGGCGGGTCCTGCAGCTTCGGGAATCGCCGGCGCAGGCCCTCGACGATCTCCATGGTCTCGTCGACCGACAGCGTGGTCTGCGACAACCAGACCACCTTGTCCTCGTCGCGCACCGTCACCCGGTCCACGGCCTCGACGCCGTCGACGAGCTGCACGTGGTCGGGCGCCTCCCCGGCGGTGCCCACCACTTCCTCGTGGCCTTCGTGGCCGATCAGCAGGATGTCGTAGTCGTCGCGGGCGAAGCGCCTGGCCTCGTTGTGCACCTTGGTGACCAGCGGGCAGGTGGCGTCGATGGTCTGCAGGTTGCGTTCGGCGGCGGCGGCGTAGACCGTCGGCGCGACGCCGTGGGCGGAGAACACGACGATGGCACCCTCGGGGACCTGGTCGGTTTCGTCGACGAACACCGCACCGGCCTTGGCCAGGGTGTCCACCACGTGGCGGTTGTGCACGATCTCGTGGCGCACGTAGACGGGCGGGCCGTACTTCTCCAGCGCGCGCTCGACCGTCTCGACGGCCCGATCCACGCCCGCGCAGTAGCCACGCGGCTCCGCCAGCAGCACCCGCTTGCGGATTGGGCCGTCGACCGAACCCGTGGTGCCGGGGAAACCGATGTCGACAGTGGTGGGCATGACGTCCAGCGTACTTACTAGTGGCGCGCGTTACCGACGTTGCGTCGGCCGCCGATGGTATTTTTTCTACCATCAAAACAACCATCGACGCGGCAGGGCGGTTGGTGATCCCGAAGCGGATTCGTGATCGCCTCGGTTTACGCGCGAACGAACAGGTTGAAATCACAGAGCGAGACGGGCGAATCGAGATCGAACCAGTGCCGACGGACGTCGAGTTGGTTCGGGAAGGGTCGATCCTGGTTGCGCGGCCGGACAGGCCGCTGCCCCCGTTGACCGACGAAATCGTTCGCGACACGCTAGACCGCATCCGGCGGTGATCGCGCCCGACACCAGCGTTCTCGTTGCCGGCTTCGCGACTTGGCACGAAGCGCACCCGTCCGCGGTACGCGCCCTCAACCGGGGCGTTCACCTGATCGCACACACCGCGGTGGAAACCTATTCCGTGCTGACGCGCCTGCCACCACCGCATCGCGTAGCGGCTGCCGTCGTTCACGCATACCTGGCCGACGTCACATCCGCCGAATACCTGACGCTGGACCCGCGATCGCATCGCAGCCTGATCGACTACCTCGCCGCGCACAATGTGACCGGCGGTGTCACCTACGACGCGCTGGTCGGATTCACCGCAAAAACCCTCGGGACGACGCTGCTCACCCACGACCTGCGGGCCGTCCGAACCTACGAGCTGCTGCAGGTCGAATACGAACTGGTGACCTGACGCCCGAGCCACGGACGTCGCGGTCTATCCGCAGGTCGGCTTGGAGTTATCCGCCGCTTAGGGCAGGCTGGGGGCCATGGCTTCTGCACCGTACGGGGTTCGGCTACTGGTCGGCGCGGCGACAGTCGCCGTCGAGGAGACGATCAAGCTGCCGAAAACCATCCTCATGTATCCGATGACATTGGCCAGCCAGGCAGCGCATTTGGTGATGCGTTTTCAGCAAAACCTGGCCGAGCTGGTGATCAAGGGCGACAGCACCCTGGAGTCGATTTTCCCGCCGAAGGACGAGCAGCCGGAGTGGGCGACGTTCGACGAGGACCTGCCCGCCGGCGAGGGCCTGTCTGCGTTGCCGGAGGTCGGCGACGGGGAGCGCCGCGCCGAGGGGCGGTTTGCCCTGTACTCGGTATCCGATGCGCCCGCCGGTGACGAGCCGACGCAGCCGATAAACAAGCAGTCGAAGAAGTCCACGGCCAAGCCGTCGGTTCCGGAGCCCGCCGTGGCGACCGAACTCGGCTACGAGTCGCTGACGCTGGCCCAGTTGCGGGCCAGGCTGCAGTCGCTGCATGTCGACGAACTCGAAGCCCTGCTGGCCTACGAACAGGCCACCAAGGCCCGCGCCCCGTTCCAGACGCTGCTCGCCAACAGGATCACCCGCGCGACCGCGAAGTGACCCGAGCCGCCGAGGCGAATTCGCCCGAGAACCCGTTCCCGGTTCGCGCGGTGGCCGTCCGCGTCGCGGGCTGGATCGACAAGCTCGGCACCGTCTGGGTTGAGGGGCAGTTGGCCCAGATCAGCATGCGGCCCAACACCAATACGGTGTTCATGGTGCTGCGCGACCCGGCGGCCGATATGTCGCTGACCGTGACATGCTCACGCGCCCTGGTGCAGAGCGCGCCGGTGAAGCTGAGCGAGGGCACTCAGGTCGTGGTGTGTGGCAAGCCGTCGTTCTACACGGCACGCGGCACGTTTTCGTTGCGGGTCAGCGAGATTCGCGCCGTCGGCGTGGGAGAGCTGCTGGCCCGCATCGACCGGCTACGCCGGCTGCTCGATGCCGAGGGCCTGTTCGACGCGCGCCTCAAACGGCCGATTCCGTTTCTGCCCAACACGATTGGACTGATCACCAGCCGCGCCAGCCACGCCGAGCACGACGTGACCTCGGTGGCCGCCGCCCGCTGGCCGGCGGTGCGTTTCGCGATCCGCCACGCCGCCGTGCAGGGCGTCAACGCCGTCCCGCAGATCGTGGACGCGCTGCGCGAACTCGACGCGGACCCCCACGTCGACGTGATCGTGATCGCCCGCGGCGGCGGCAGCGTGGAGGACCTGCTGCCGTTTTCCGACGAGACGCTGTGCCGCGCCATCGCGGCCTGCCACACCCCGGTGATCAGCGCGGTCGGCCACGAGCCCGACAACCCGCTGTGCGACCTGGTCGCCGACCTGCGCGCCGCCACCCCGACCGACGCCGCCAAGAAGGTGGTCCCGGACACCGCCGCCGAACAGCGCCTCGTCGACGACCTGCGCCGGCGCAGCGCCCAGGCCCTGCGCAACTGGGTGGCACGCGAGCAACGCGCGCTGACCCAGCTGCGCAGCCGCCCGGTGCTGGCGGCGCCGCTGACGGCGCTGACGGCGCGCGCCGACGAGATCCACCGCGCACGCTCGGCAATCCGCCGCGACATCACCCGGTTGGTCACCGCCGAGACCGAGCGGGTGGGCCATCTGGGCGCGCGGCTGGCCACCCTGGGCCCCGCCGCCACACTGGCCCGCGGCTACGCGGTGGTGCAGACGGTGCCGGCCATGCGGGTCCTGCGTTCGGTCGACGACGCGCCCGCGGGCACCCGGTTGCGGGTGCGGGTCGCCGACGGCGCGGTGTCGGCCGTGAGTGAGGGACAAACCGATGAGTGAAGCTGGCGAGGTTACGCCCATTAGTCAGCTTGGCTACGAAGCTTGCCGTGACGAACTGATCGAAGTCGTCCGCCAGCTCGAGCAGGGCGGGCTCGATCTCGACGCTTCGCTGAAACTGTGGGAACGTGGCGAACAACTCGCGAAAAGGTGCGAGGAACATTTAGCCGGGGCGCGTCAGCGGGTTGCGGATGCGCTCGCCGGTGGCCAGGCAGAAGAGGACTGACCCGCGCAGCGACCGGCGTCGGCCCGATGAAAAGTTCCAATCCAAACTGGAACACGTTTCAGTTTTTCTCGACTATGCTTCGCACACTATGGGTGATGCATCGCTGACAACCGAACTCGGCAATGTCCTCGTGACCGGCGGCTCCGGCTTCGTCGGCGCCAA
The DNA here is from genome assembly GCF_059812195.1 of Mycobacterium sp. NGS68. Classification (NCBI taxonomy): domain Bacteria; kingdom Bacillati; phylum Actinomycetota; class Actinomycetes; order Mycobacteriales; family Mycobacteriaceae; genus Mycobacterium; species Mycobacterium sp. NGS68. Next base: position 41,570 of record NZ_JCALCE010000021.1, read on the forward strand.
CCTCGTGACCGCGCTGCTCGACCGCGGGCACCGGGTACGGTCCTTCGACCGCGTGCCGTCGCCGCTGCCCCAGCATCCCAAGCTGGAGGTACTGCAGGGCGACATCACCGACGAAGCCGTCTGCGCGGCGGCGGTGGAGGGCATCGACACGATCATCCACACCGCGGCCGTCATCGAGCTGATGGGCGGCTCGCAGGTGACCGAGGAATACCGCAACCGCAGCTACTCGGTGAACGTCGGCGGCACCAAGAACCTGATCCACGCGGGCCAGAAGGCCGGCGTCAAACGATTCGTCTACACGGCGTCCAACAGCGTGGTGATGGGCGGACAACCCATCTCGGGCGGCGACGAGACGCTGCCCTACACCGAGCGCTTCGCCGACCTGTACACCGAGACCAAGGTGGTCGCCGAAAAGTACGTGCTGTCGCAAAACGGCGTGGACGGCCTGCTGACCTGTTCCATCCGGCCCAGCGGCATCTGGGGCCGCGGTGACCAGACGATGTTCCGCAAGATGTTCGAAAGCGTGGTGGCCGGCCACGTCAAGTTCCTGATCGGCGACAAGAACGCCAAGCTGGACAACTCTTACGTGGACAACCTGATCCACGGCTTCATCCTGGCCGGCGAGCACCTGGTGGAAGGTGGGACCGCGCCCGGGCAGGCATACTTCATCAACGACGGCGAGCCGATCAACATGTTCGAGTTCGCGCGGCCGGTGGTCACCGCATGCGGCCAGCCGTGGCCGAAGATCCGGGTGTCGGGCCGGCTGGTGCGCGACGTGATGTTGTTGTGGCAATGGCTGCACTTCAAGTTGAAGTTCCCCAAGCCCATGCTGGAACCCCTTGCGGTGGAACGGCTCTACCTGGACAACTACTTCTCCATCGCCAAGGCGGAGCGCGATCTGGGCTACCGTCCGCTGTTCACCACCAAGCAGGCCATGGAAGAGTGCCTGCCCTACTACTGCGACCTTTTCGAGCAGGTCAAGGCGGCGGCCAAGCCGCACCTGGCGTCCGTCGTCACCGCACCCCCGCCGGAGTAGCCTGCCCCGGGGGACGCACATGAACACCGAGTTCACACCCACGCAGAAACGCGCCCTGACGATCTTCACGATCGTGGCCCTGCTCTTCGGTGCGTACTTCCTGCGCGACTACTTCGTCCTCATCGTGGTCGCCGCCGTCGGCGCGTATCTGTTTACGCCACTGTTCAATTGGTTCAGCAAGCGGATGAGCGCGGGACTGTCGGCCGCGCTCACGCTGTTGGCGGCGCTGGCCGTGGTGATCGTGCCCGTCGCGGCCGTCGCGGCGCTGGCCGTCGCTCAGATCGCCCGCATGATCGACCACGTCGCCGAGTGGGTGAGAGCGACCGATCCCAACACGTTGGGCGAGCGGGCGCTGCACCTGGTCAACGACGTGCTGTCCCGAGTCCCGTTCCTGCACACCACCGTAACGCCCGAGATGCTGCGCAAGGCGATGATCTCGGTGGCGCAGAACGTCGGGCAGTGGCTGCTGCACGTGCTGCAGAACGCGGCCGGCAGCGTGGCCGGCGCCGTCACGTCGGCGATCATCTTCCTCTACGTGTTCATCGCGCTGTTGGTGAACCGCGACAAGCTGCGGACGATGATCGGCCAGCTCAACCCGTTGGGCGAGGAAGTCACGGACCTGTATCTGCACAAGATGGGCTCGATGGTGCGCGGCACCGTCAACGGCCAGTTCGTCATAGCCGCTTTCCAGGGCGTCGCCGGTGCCGCGTCCATCTATATCGCCGGATTCCACCACGGCTTCTTCATTTTCGCGATTCTGCTGACCGCGCTGTCGATCATTCCGCTGGGCGGCGGCATCGTCACCATTCCGTTCGGCATCGGAATGATGTTCTTCGGCAACATCATCGGCGGCGCGTTCGTGGTGCTGTGGCATCTGGTGGTCGTCACCAACGTCGACAACTTTCTGCGGCCCATCCTGGTTCCGCGCGACGCCCGGCTGAATCCGGCGCTGATGTTGATGTCGGTGTTCGCCGGGATCGGCATGTTCGGCCCGTGGGGCATCATCATCGGTCCGGTGCTGATGATCGTGATCGTCACGACCGTCGACGTCTACCTCGCGGTGTATAAGGGCGTCGAGCCGCAACGCGACGACGACGAGCCGCCCACATCTGCTGACCGGCGAGCGCCCAACGTGTCCTGAGGGCCAACAAACCCGCCAATTCCTCGCCGCCAGAGCACGTTGGCGAAAGGGACGGCCCTCGGGTTCGCGCGTTACGCCGAGAGGACCCGCTACCGGAAGCCCACCATCTCGGTGCCCCAGGCGGCCCGGATGTTCGCGTCCAGGTCGGACACAACGGCGTCGTGCTTGCCAATGACCAGGCAGGCGCGATCGGTGTCCTGGTAGGGCGTCCACTCGGGCTCGCCGGACGGGCCCTGCGGCTTGCCCTGCGCGGCGAAGTTGATCCACCGGGTGCGCACCCTGTGCGAGATCGCCTTGGCGGTCTTGGCGCCGCCGAGCTTCAGGGTGGGGTCCTTGGGACCGCCGAGATTGCCCCAGACATAAGGCAATTCGGTCGCGTGCGCGGCCCCCACCAGGAACAGCTTCAGCAGCGGCGTCGAGTAGTCGAAGCGGTACAGGTACACCGGTGCCACGCGGCCGTGCCCCTCGGCCAGCCACACCGACGGCATCCGGAACCCGACGTCGGTGGCGATGCTCATGCCCCGCGCCTTGCCGTGCCGCCGCGGGTAGGCCGACACGATCTCCCGCTCCGTCGGCAGCTGCAAGTCGGGCTGTTCGGCGGCGATCTGGGTGAACATCGACGTGATCGCGCTCGGCGTGATCGGCATCAGCGGCGACTTCATCAAGCGAAACAGCGCGGCCTCGTGCCTGTTGGTGCCGATGATCAACGGCACGGGATGCGTGCGCCCCTCCTGCGCCATCTTCACCGGATAGTCGTGCAGCAGTTCGCCGTCGACGAGCGGGACGAACGCCAGCGTGCCGGGGTTGCTCACCGGCACCTCGTTGAACACCTCGCTCGCCGCGGTTACCAGCGCGTCCGCCGGCACGTCGCGCAGCCGCGAAACGTCCGACCGGTCCATGCCGAGCTTCTCCAGCACGGTCACCGCGACCCGCTCGGCCCTGCTGCGGTCATACACCGACGTCGCGGGCGAGCTCTGCGCGATCGCGCCGGCGAACAGGCCTTCGGCCGCCGGGACGGCGAGCAGGGTCGTGACCAACCCGGCCCCGGCGGATTCGCCGAACAGCGTGACCCGATCGGGATCGCCGCCGAACGCCGCGATGTTGTCGCGCACCCAATGCAGCGCCGCCAGCACGTCGCGCAGCCCGATGTTCGAGTCGAAGCGCGGATCCACCGACGACAGGTCGAGGAAGCCGAAGGCGCCGATCCGGTAGTTGACGGTCACCACGACGACGCCGCCGTCGGGGCCGGACGCGGCCAACCGGCGGCCGTCATAGAGCGGCTGGCTGCCCGCGCCCAGGACATACGCGCCGCCGTGCAGCCAGACCAGCACCGGCCTACGGTCACCGGGCCCGGCGCCCGACGGCGCCCAGACGTTCAGGCTCAGGCAGTCCTCGCCCTTGGGCGCGCCCAGGTCGAGGGGGACGTTGGGAATCTCCGGCTGCGGGCACGCCGGCCCGAAGGAGGTGGCGTCGGCCACCTCGGTCCACGGCTCGGGCGGCTGAGGGGCCCGGAATCGCAGGTCACCCAGCGGTGGCGCGGCGTACCGGATGCCTTTCCATGCCGTGACCCGGCCGTCTGAGCCTTCGCGGCTGCCGCGGACCGGGCCATAGCCGGTTTCTGCCACACAGTTGTCCATCGCCATACGCCTACCACTCCCTTCAGCTGCAAACCTCAGGTTACCGACCGGTAGCCGGCGCGCTGATACTCGAGACCACCAGCTGCAAATAGGGTTCGTAGAGGTCCTCGCCGTCGAGGTGACTGCCCAGGGTGATCCCGTCGTTGACGGCGAGAATCACCCGGGCGAGGGTTTCGGCCGGCATCGTCAGGGTGGCGCCGAGCCTGGCCACGTTTTCGCTGATGAACTGGCCCAACGATCGGATGGTATCCAGCCTCTGCTCGGCGAGTCGCTCGCGTGGTTCGGGATTCCGCAACAGGAACAGGGCGAATTCGTAGCCCAACGCCGCGCGGTCAGTCGAGTTTCCCGAGGGCGTCACGGCCCGCCGGCTGCTGCAGCGGGCCACCCGCGACACCTTGACCGGCATGGGGCTGGACGTCACCGACCTGACCGACGAGCAGATGAGCGACAACCAGGGCTGGGTGTTGTTCCCGAACTACTTCATGACGATCCGCGCCGGCGAATGCCACGTGATCATGGCCGCGCCGCATCCGGACGGCGATCCCAATCGCTGCATGTGGCACGTCAGCAGCTACATGTATCTGCCTGCCGAACACCGCGACGCGTTCCGGGTCGGTCTGACCGAAGTCTCCGAACCCGGGAGTTACAAGTATTTCGAGGCCCTGCAACAGGATTACGAGCAGATGCCGTGCCAACAGCTGGGTCTGCGCAACAACCGCCTCGACCACATGTCGCTGGTCGACGAGGAAGTCGTCATCGGCCACTATCACTCAGTCGTCGACCGCTACATGGCCAGCGGCGCGTGAATCCGGAAGCGCGGAACATCGAGGACGTCATCGGCGAGTACACCGGTCGCGCGCTGGCGGTGCTGCGATACTGCACGGTCGTCAAGCGCATGGTCGACGAGGCGAAGAAGCCCGGGTTCTCCGCCGAGAGCTGGGGGCCGCTGGCCGAACTGGTCGCCATCGACGAGTTCGTCCGGGTCGGCGCGTTCCGCGAAGTGATGACGTGGCCGCAGTACGTCGAGTTCCTGACGACGTGGGCGGTCTCCTCGGAGTGGGAATGCTCCTTCAAACGCCTCACCGAAACGGCGGACGTTGTTTTTCTGGAGCTCGAAGAACGCAGCGCCGTCGGCGATTTCGCCAGCGTGGTCGATTCGCTTTCGGTTTACCAGTTCGACGATGCGGGCAAAATCGTCCGCATCGACCTGTATCTGCAGATGGCGTGGCCCAGCGGTCCGCCGGCTATGTCAACCGCTCGGTGAGGAACTCGACCACCCGCTTGCGCGCCTCGTAGGCGGGCTGGCCGTCGACCTCGCGGACCTCGTCGGTCAGCACCGAGTGCGCCATCTTGGTGAATCCGTGCTGGTTGCCCGGGCCGGAGTCGATCTCGATCACCTCGAACGCGTCACCGAGCCGCTGCTTGAGGGTGGTGAACCGTTCGCCGGGTGCCATCTTGTCCTCGCTGAACCGCAGGCCCATGGCGCACAGGCCGTCGTTGGCGCAGCGGTCGGCCACCGTCGTCAGCTCGGCCTCGCTCATCCCGGCGTCGCGGCGCTGCGCGGCGGTGAGCGGAAACGGCACGGACGGCTGGCTGAGCACCGGGGCCAGCACGCTGTCGTCGACCGCCGCGGCCAGCGCGAACCCCCCGGTGAAGCACTGTCCGATGACCCCGACCCCCTTGCCCGGAGTCGAGGCGTTGAGGTCACGGGCCAGCGCGCGCAGGAACGACGCCACCGGCCGCTGCTTGTTCAGCGCCAGGGCCGCGAATTCCCGGGCCACGCAGGCCCGCGCGATGGTCGAGACGATGTAGCCCGCCGTCTTCGACTTCCCCGGCTTGCCGAACAGCGACGGGATCGCGACGGTGAAGCCGTTGTCCACCAGATGATTGCCCAGGCCCAGCACACCGGGGTGAATGCCCGGAATCTCCGGAATCAGCAGCACTCCGGGGCCGCTGCCCTTGCGGTAGACGTCGTGGGTGAAGCCGCCGCCGGTGAACGGCGCCGCCGACCATCCGGACAGGTCTGCTTCAGGTGCGCTCACGCGGTGTTCCTTAGTGTCGGGCGGGCAAGGGCGGCTGCGATTGCGTTGCGGCTGCAAGCGTACGGAACTGATCGGCGCTGCCCGCGCCGGTGATCGCGAGCTGGGCGCGCCCGCCCGGGCCGCTGAGCGCGGTGGTCCACACCGGCTCGGCGTCCGCCCCCTGCCCGCTGCCCTGATAGACCACCCAGCTGACGCCGGCGACGTCCACCGCGCCGCTCGGGTACGCCGACCGATGGATCGAGCCGACGAGCTTGTCCTCGTCGGCGTTGCTCTGCGTCAGGCTCACATATTTTCCGGTCGGGGTGATGTAGCCGACGGTCGACGTCGTCGCCCGCACCCGCTGACCCGTCGACGGGTCGGTGCGCCCGTTCTCGATGCCGCCGCGGGAGCCGGAGTTGGATCGCCAGCCGTCCGGCAGCTGTGGCAGGCGAATCGGGAAGCCCAGCGCGGCGGCGTCGGCCCGCAGCGCCCCCGCCGCGTCGTAAGACGGGATCCGCCCCTCGGTGTTGCGACCGGCCTGAAACGAACACATGCCGACCAGGCCTGCCAGCAGGATGCAGCCGATCACCAGCGGCGCGAGCGACCAGAACATGTCGCGGCCGTCCTGGAGCAGCCGCGGCTTGGCCGGCCGGGCCACCGGGCCGTGCACCGGCCGCGAAACGGGTCCCGGCGCCGACGCCGACTCGTCGGCGCCACCGGCGTGCGGGTCGCTCGGCGTTGGGTCCACGGTCACGCCCCCGAGTATCCCAGCCCGCGGTGACAGTCCCCACCCGGCGCCCAGCCCAGCTCCAGCCGGCCGATCTGCCTCTGGGAGAATCAGCAACCATGACAGCTGGACCTGGTCCGTCGCCGACCGCCGTGGCGGGCGTCGCGCAGCCGCGCGGCCGCGGCGAAGCCCCCGATCGCAACCTGGCCATGGAGCTGGTCCGGGTCACCGAGGCCGGGGCCATGGCCGCGGGCCGCTGGGTGGGACGTGGAGACAAGGAGGGCGGCGACGGCGCGGCCGTCGACGCGATCCGCGAACTGGTGAATTCGGTCTCGATGCGCGGCGTGGTAGTGATCGGCGAGGGTGAAAAAGACGAGGCGCCGATGCTCTACAACGGCGAACAGGTCGGCAACGGTGACGGCCCGGAGTGCGACTTCGCGGTGGACCCCGTCGACGGCACCACGCTGATGAGCAAGGGCATGCCCAACGCCATCTCGGTGCTCGCGGTGGCCGACCGCGGCGCGATGTTCGACCCGTCGGCGGTGTTCTACATGAACAAGATCGCCGTCGGGCCCGACGCGGCGCACGTGCTGGACATCACCGCCCCGATCGCCGACAACATCAAGGCCGTCGCCAGGGTCAAGGGCCTGTCCGTGCGGGACATGACGGTGTGCATTCTGGACCGCCCGCGGCATGCGCAGCTGATCGATGACGCCCGCGCCACCGGCGCGCGGATCCGGCTGATCACCGACGGCGACGTGGCCGGCGCGATCTCGGCCTGCCGGCCGGACTCGGGCACCAACATGCTGGCCGGCATCGGCGGCACACCGGAGGGCATCATCGCCGCGGCGGCCATCCGCTGCATGGGCGGGGCGATCCAGGCGCAGCTGGCGCCCAAGGACGAGGCGGAGCGCCGCAAGGCCCTGGACGCCGGCTACGACCTGGACCAGGTGCTGACCACCGAGGACCTGGTCTCCGGTGAGAACGTGTTCTTCTGCGCCACCGGCGTCACCGACGGCGACCTGCTCAAGGGCGTGCGCTACTACCCCGGCGGCTGCACCACCCAGTCGATCGTCATGCGCTCGAAGTCGGGCACCGTCCGGATGATCGAGGCCTACCACCGGCTTTCGAAGCTCAACGAGTACTCCGCGATCGACTTCACCGGCGACAGCACCGCCGCCTACCCCCTGCCGTAACCTCCCACCGCCGACGAACAGGATTCATTTCATGGCCCCGGACGCACACGACGCCGAGTACCGCATCGAGCACGACACCATGGGCGAGGTCCGGGTACCGGCAAAAGCGTTGTGGCGCGCACAGACCCAGCGCGCGGTGGAGAACTTCCCGATCTCCGGGCGGGGCCTGGAACGCACGCAAATCCGGGCGTTGGGTCTGCTGAAGGGCGCCTGCGCGCAGGTCAACAAGGAGCTCGGGCTGCTGGCGCCGGAGAAGGCCGACGCGATCATCGCCGCGGCCGCCGAGATCGCCGACGGCAAGCACGACGACCAGTTCCCCATCGACGTGTTCCAGACCGGCTCGGGCACCAGCTCCAACATGAACACCAACGAGGTGATCGCGTCGATCGCGGCCGCCAACGGCGTCACGGTGCACCCCAACGACGACGTCAACATGTCGCAGTCGTCGAACGACACGTTCCCGACCGCCACCCACATCGCGGCCACCGAAGCCGCCGTGCGGCACCTGATTCCGGCGCTCGGGGAGCTCCACGAGGCGCTGGCGGGCAAGGCCGGCGAGTGGCAGACGGTGGTCAAGTCGGGCCGCACCCACCTGATGGACGCGGTGCCCGTGACGCTCGGCCAGGAGTTCGGCGGCTACGCCCGCCAGATCGAGGCCGGGATAGAAAGAGTGCGGGCCACGCTGCCCCGGCTCGGCGAACTCGCGATCGGCGGCACGGCGGTGGGCACCGGCCTCAACGCCCCCGACGGCTTCGGCGCCAAGGTGGTCGAGACGCTGGTCGCCGAGACGGGTCTGACCGAACTGCGTACGGCGGCAAACTCTTTCGAAGCCCAGGCGGCGCGAGACGGGCTGGTGGAGGCGTCCGGCGCGCTGCGCACCATCGCGGTGTCGTTGACCAAGATCGCCAATGACATCCGCTGGATGGGATCCGGTCCGCTGACCGGCCTGGCCGAGATCCAGCTGCCGGACCTGCAGCCGGGTAGCTCGATCATGCCCGGCAAGGTGAATCCGGTACTGCCGGAAGCGGTTACGCAGGTGGCCGCGCAGGTGATCGGTAACGACGCGGCGGTGGCCGTCGGCGGCCTGTCGGGCGCCTTCGAGCTCAACGTCTACATCCCGATGATGGCCCGCAACATCCTGGAGTCGTTCAAGCTACTGACCAACGTGTCCCGGCTGTTCGCGGAGCGCTGCATCGTGGGGTTGAAGGCCAACGTCGAGCATCTGCGCGAGTTGGCGGAATCCTCGCCGTCCATCGTGACGCCGCTGAACTCCGCGATCGGCTACGAGGAGGCCGCGGCGGTGGCCAAGCAGGCGCTCAAGGAGCGCAAGACCATCCGCCAGACCGTCATCGACCGCGGCCTGATCGGCGACAAGTTGTCCGAAGAGGAGCTGGACCGCCGACTCGACGTGTTGGCGATGGCCAAGGTTGCCCAGGACTAGCGCCGACGGAACCGGCCCCAACCTGGCCAAAAGGCGCGACATCGAAGTTACGCACATAATTGCCGTGACGCGGTTGTGTGGCCACCTCACGAGGGTGGTCTTGAAGAGTAAGGGCGAGTAATGGTGGTTCAGCGATGACGACTCCCCCGGGCGGCCCCTACGGTCAGGATCCCTACGGAACCAATCCGCATGGGCAAGACCCGTATTGGGCCGGTCAGCCGCAGGGTGGGGGTCAGCCGTACCCGCCGGTCGACCCGTACCAGCAGGGCGGGCAGTATTCGCAATACCCGCAGTACCAGCCGGACCCCACCGCGTACGGCACGCAGCAGGGGGCCACCGCCTACGCCCCCCAGCAGTACCCGCAGCCCGGCCAGCAGGTTCCGCCCGGCCAGGGCTGGGCGCCCGGACCGTACCCGCCCGGCCCGCCGCCGAAGGGCCCCGGTGGCTCCAAGGCGCCGTGGCTGATCGTCGCCGGCATCGCGTTGGTAGGCATCATCGCCCTGGTGGTGATCCTGGTGATCGCCGGCGGAAACGACAAAAAGTCGAGCACCGCCACGTCGGCGTCGTCGTCCGCCGCGACGTCGCAGCCGAACAACACCGAGCAGACCGCGACGGACTGCACGTCCAACGTGTCGCCCGGCGAGAAGCCGGCCGGCGACATCATCAGCGCCGGCAAGCTCTCCTTCCCGGCCAGCGCGGCGCCGGGGTGGCAGCCCTACTCCGACGACCAGAACCCGAACCTGATCGGCGGGGTCGGCGTCGGCACGGAGGTGCCGGGTGCCAGCCAGTGGATGATGCAGGCCGAGGTCGCCGTCACCAACTTCGTCTCCAGCATGGACGTCGCGGCGCAGGCATCGAAGTTGCTGGACTGCGTCGTCGCCGGACCCGGCTACGCGAACGCATCGCCGAGCCTGGGCCCGAAGAAGACGTCGTCGATCAAGGTGGACGGGGTCAACGCCGCCCGGGTGGACGCGGATGTCACGATCGGCGACACCACCCGCAACGTGAAGGGCGACACCGTCGTCATCATCGCGGTCAACACCAAGCCGGTGACCATCTTCCTCGGGGCATCACCGATCGGCGACCCGGCGTCGCAGGGCGTGATCAACGGGGTCATCGCGGCGCTCAAGGTCGTCAAGAGCTAGTGCCGGCCCGCCGGTGCCCAGACGTCGGTGGCTTCGGAGCGGCCGCGCAGCACGGTTGAGTAGCACTGGGCCCATCGGTCGCGCTCGTCGTCGGCGCGCTCGATGGCCGCGGCCGAGCACAGGATTCGCCGGTCGGCGGTCTTGGCGAGGTCGGCGAGCCGCGCGGCCTCGTTGACCGGATCGCCGATCACCGTGTACTCGTAACGGTTTTCGGCTCCGATATTGCCCGCGAAGACGCGGCCCGCCGAGACCCCGATGCCGAAGTCGACCACCTCCAGCCGGCGCAGCTCGGTGCCCAGGGTGCGCGCTGTCGCCAACGCCGCCGACGCCGGGCCGGCCATCTTGAGCGGTGCGCCGAAGATGGCCAGCGCGGCGTCGCCCTCGAATTTGTTGATCAGCCCGTTGTGGTCGTCGACGGCGTCCACGACGATCCGGAAGAAATCGTTGAGCACCTCGGCAACCTCTTGCGGCGGACGGCTTTCCGCCAGCTTCGTCGAACCGACCAGGTCGATGAACAGGACGGCCGCCTCGACCACGTCCCCCGACAGCGAGGCGCCCTCCTCGAGGGCGCGCTGGGCGACGTCCGCGCCGACGTGACGGCCGAAAAGGTCACGCAGCCTGTCCCGTTCGGCCAGCCCGGCCACCATCCGGTTGAAACCCGTTTGCAGACGCCCGATCTGGGAGCGTTCGTACGCGCCGACGTAGGTCTCGATGTTGCCGTGCTCGACCTCCGCCATCGCGTCGACGACCTCGCCGACCGGATCCGAGATGGATCGGGAGGTCAGGATCATGGTCGGTAGACCCAGTACCACCGCCGCCATCACCACCACCAGGACGGGCACGTCCACCGAGGTTCCCTTGGGGATCATCCAGCCGTTGGACCGCAGCACGATGAAAATCGCGATGATCACGACAGGGAGCGCACTGCACAAGAACCACATCAGCACCAGCCGCGCCAACACGCCCGGGGTCGTCAGGTGCGGCTCGCTGCCCCGGGTGGCGGCGACCATGATGGGGCGCAGCGTGCGTTGGGCCAGCAACAGCCCCGTGCCGGCGGCCGCTATCCCGCCGAGGACGATGCCGAGCAGGATCGGCAGCAGCAGCGAGGCCCCGGCGCGGTAGTTGACCAGCATCAGGACCCCGCCGCATGCGGACCAGACGCCCACCAGCAGCCTCGACTGGCGGGCGGCGAGCTTGATCGCTCTGGCCCGCTGGGTCTCGTCGGGCTGTTCCCCGGCGACATACCAGCGCAGGGTGGGCGCCAGGATCCGCGCGCCGGTTACCGCGACGATGATGATTCCCAGCGTCACCAGCACCACTACCAGCGCGGTGTTGTTGCGGGCGAAGTCGGCATTCGCCGCGCCGACGGCGTGGCCCCGCAACGGAACCATGATCGCGGCCGCTCCCGTGACCGCGAAGACGTAGGCCAGCGCGAGGTCCGCCGCATATTGCAACGACAACCGGCGGGGCGTCTTCGGATGTTCCTCGAGCCGGCGCTCAGCCACCGTTGTTCGGGCCGCCGGAGTTCTGGTTGGGGATGTCGCTGATCGGGAAGTTCGGCATCGGCTTGGGCGACGGCGTGTTGGGCAGCGCCGGGATGTCACCGGGCGGGATGTCGTGCAGTTCGTTGACGGGCGGGCCGTTTTCGCGGCTGCCGTAGCTGCTGCCCGGCGCGCGCGGGCCCACCATTTCGCTGACCGTCACCAGGTGGTAGCCGTTGGCCTTGAGCACCGGGATGAACTGGTAGACCAGGTCGACGGTGCTCGAGTAGGTGTCGTGGAACAGCACCACCGAGCCCGGCTTGATCTGCTGCATCAACACCGTCCGCGTCGCCGGCGTGTTCGAGTCGTTCGCCCAGTCGAAAGGGATGACGTCCCAAAGTATTTCGGCCAACCCGAAGCGGGCGGCGGTCTGCCGTACCGTCGCGTTGGACAGTCCGCCGGCGGGCCGGTAGAGGTTCGGGGTGCGGCCGGTCGCGGCGGTGATCGCGTCGTTGGCCCTACTGAACTGCGCGGCGATGGCTTCGGGCGGGATGGTCGTCATGTTGGGGTGTTCCCAGGTGTGACTGCCGATCTCCATCCCCGCATCCGCGATGCGCCGGGCTCCCGACGGGTTGGCCGCCACCTTGTTGCCGATCAGGAAGAACGTGGCCTTGGCGTCGTTGTCCCTCAGCACCTTGAGCAGCCGGTCGGTGTAGGGGCTGGGCCCGTCGTCGAACGTCAGCGCGATGCACTTCACGACCGCGCAATTGAGGTTGTCCGCGCGCGTCACGTGGCCCGTGAGACCGCCGATGACCAGCACCGCCCCAGCCGCCACGACGCCGAAGACGGTCCGCCAGTAGCGCCAGGCCTGCGTGTCAGGTCGTTTCGGCACGAGGGAAGTTTACCGGGCGCGTGCTCCGCGTCCCGCGCGCCGACCGTCGGGGGTCGCGCGGGCAACGCGGCATTGCACCCTGCAACCAGGGCTTTTGACCCCGCGTCCAGGGCCCGGAAATCGGGGGCAATCGTGCCGTCAGCGCAGGCTATTGCGGCCCGGCGATTTCCTCGAGCATCTCGGTGACCAGCGCGGCGATCGGCGACCGTTCGCTACGCAGCAGGGTGATGTGGGCGAACAGCGGATGACCCTTGAGCTTTTCGATCACCGCGGCCACCCCGTCGTGGCGGCCGACCCGCAGGTTGTCCCGCTGGGCGATGTCGTGGGTCAGCACGACGCGAGAGCCGGTACCCAGCCTGGACAGCACGGTGAGCAGCACGTTGCGCTCCAGCGACTGCGCCTCGTCGACGATCACGAACGAGTCGTGCAGCGAGCGGCCCCGGATGTGGGTGAGGGGCAGCACCTCGAGCATGCCGCGGGAGAGCACCTCGTCGAGCACCGCCGGGCTGGCCAGGCCTTCGAGGGTGTCGAAGACGGCCTGGGCCCAGGGGCCCATCTTTTCGCTCTCGCTGCCGGGCAGGTAGCCCAGCTCCTGCCCGCCGACGGCGTACAGCGGGCGGAAGACGACGACCTTGCGGTGGGTGCGACGCTCCAGCACCGCCTCCAGCCCGGCGCACAACGCCAGCGCCGACTTCCCGGTGCCGGCCTTGCCCCCGAGCGAGACGATGCCGACGGACTCGTCGAGCAGCAGATCGAGCGCCACCCGCTGCTCGGCGGAACGCCCGCGCAGCCCGAACACCTCGCGGTCACCGCGCACTAGCTGAACCCGTTTGGCGGCCGTCACCCTGCCGAGCGCATGCGAACTCCCGCCCAGCAGCCGAATCCCGGTATGGCAGGGCAGGTCCCGGGCGTCGGCCAGGTCGATCTCGCCGTCGGCGAACAGGGTGTCGATGTCCTGCGCGGCCACCTCGAGCTCGCGCATCCCGGACCAGCCGGAGGCGACGACGTCCTGGGCGTGGTACTCGTCGGCGGCCAGTCCCACCGCCGCGGCCTTCACGCGGAGCGGAATGTCCTTGCTGACCAGCGTGACCTGCTTGCCCTCCGCGGCGAGGTTGGCCGCGCAGCACAGGATCCGCGAATCGTTGCTGTCGGTTCGGAAACCCGCGGGCAACACTGCGGGGTCGGTGTGATTCAGTTCGACGCGCAGCGAACCGCCTTGCGTGCCAACCGGAATGGGCTGATCGAGCCTGCCGTGCTCGAGCCGCAGGTCGTCGAACAGCCGCAACGCCTGCCGGGCGAACCAGCCCAGCTCGTGGTGGTGGCGTTTGGCCTCCAACTCGCTGATCACCACCAGGGGAACCACCACGTCGTGTTCGGCAAACCGGCTGCACGCCCAGGGGTCGGACAGCAGTACGGAGGTGTCGAGCACGTACGTCCGGATATCGGTCACGGAGCGCTCCTATAAGCCCTTGTGAGGCCGGTCAGCGCCCGCGCGGACCCACACAGGCATGTCGGCGGGGGCCGCGGCACCAGGACCGGGGCCGGTCCTGCCGTTGTAGTAACCCGAGCAGAAACCGGGAGTGCCGCCCTGGCAGCAGAGCATGTCGCTGGCCATCGAGTGCGACGCTACTCCGATGCCGACACGCCCGCAGGGCAGGCGCGCCGACATTGAAGTACCGAAGGGAAATCTGCTTAGCCGGTGACGAATTCCTGCAATTGCGGCTCGTCGGCCAGGCCCCACGCGGTGATGCGCTCGGAGACCGCCTGGCGCAGCTGCGCGGGGTCGAAGATGCCGGCCTCGGCGATGTTTTGCACCTTGTCCGCGTAGGCGTCGATGTCGGCGCCCAGCACTTCCTGCGCGGCGGCCCGCGACGCGATCGCGGCGATCGTCTCGTCGCGGGTGTATTCGAGGCAGCGCGCGACGAGGTTGCCCCAGAACAGGTCGTGACGCGCGTCGTCCCGGGCGATCCGGTCGATCAGCCCGGCCAGGATCGGCTCCTCGATCCGCACCGCCAGGTTGTGGCAGTAGACCGCGAAGGAATGCTCGGCGAACGCCCGCTCAACGAGGGTTTCCACCTGCGAGAGGGTCTCGGCGCGGTAGCCCTTCATCACGTACTGGACGCGGGCTTCCTCGTTGGCCGTCGGGTCCACCTCGCGGGTCACGACCAGGTATTGGCGCAGCGCGATCGCGTGCAGGTGCTCCTCGGCGGTCCAGCGGCCCAGCCAGCGGCCCCACCAGTCCTCGAGGATGAAGTGCTCGACGAGCTCGCGGTGGTGGGCAGCCAGGTTGTCCTTGAGCAGCAGCAGTATCTCGCAGGCGTCGGTGATGGTCCGGGGCAGCGTCGTCTGAGACGGATCCCAGTCGCGGCCGCCGAGGAACGCGAAGTTCTCGCCCT
The DNA here is from genome assembly GCF_059812195.1 of Mycobacterium sp. NGS68. Classification (NCBI taxonomy): domain Bacteria; kingdom Bacillati; phylum Actinomycetota; class Actinomycetes; order Mycobacteriales; family Mycobacteriaceae; genus Mycobacterium; species Mycobacterium sp. NGS68. Next base: position 56,683 of record NZ_JCALCE010000021.1, read on the forward strand.
GGTCGAACGGCACGTAGTCGTGCGCGAACCAGATGTCCTCGGTGTTGAGGTGGCGGTCCATCTCGGATTCCACCAGCGGTTCAAGTTCAAGAATCAGCGCGTTAGCGACAGGTCTCTGTGCCATGCGGTTACTGTAACTCGCATACACAGGTTCTTTCAAATTCCGGCGCGCTGCGTGTCGCGGTGCGGTGCGAGCAGACGTTAGCCGGCGGCCAGGCTCCAGTCTTCGAGCCCGTCATACAGCGGAAACTCCCTGGCCAGCCGGGTCACGCGCTCGCGCAGCCCAACCATGTCTGCGGAGGTTCCGGCGGCCAGCGCCGCGGCGATGATGTCGGCGACCTCGGTGAACTCGGCTTCGCCGAAGCCGCGGGTGGCCAGCGCCGGAGTCCCGATCCGCAGGCCGGAGGTCACCATCGGCGGCCGGGGGTCGTTGGGGACGGCGTTGCGGTTGACGGTGATGCCGACCTCGTGGAGCAGGTCCTCGGCGGCCTGGCCGTCGAGCGGCGAGTTGCGCAGGTCCACCAGCACCAGGTGGACGTCGGTGCCGCCGCTGACCACCGACACGCCGGCCTTGGCGACGTCATCGGCCAGCAGCCGGTCGGCGAGGATGCGCGCACCGGCCAGCGTGCGCTGCTGGCGCTCGGCGAATTCGGGAGTGGCGGCGATTTTCAGCGCGACGGCCTTGCCCGCGATGACGTGCATCAGCGGTCCGCCCTGCTGGCCGGGAAAGACCGCGGAGTTGATGGCCTTGGCGTACTCCTGCTTGCCCAGGATCATGCCGGAGCGGCCACCGCCGAGGGTCTTGTGGATGGTGGTGGACACCACGTCGGCGTGCGGCACCGGCGACGGGTGCAATCCCGCGGCGACCAGGCCCGCGAAGTGCGCCATGTCGACCCACAGCTTGGCGCCGACCTCGTCGGCGATCGACCGGAACGCGGCGAAGTCGAGAATCCGCGGGTAAGCCGACCAGCCGGCGATGATCACCTGCGGCCGGAACTCGAGCGCCTGGGCCCGCAGCGCGTCCATGTCGATCAGGTGGGTGGTCGGGTCCACGCCGTAGAAGCCGTTTTCATACAGCTTGCCGGAGAAATTGAGCCGCATGCCGTGGGTCAGGTGTCCGCCGTTGGCGAGGTCCAGGCCGAGCAGCCGCTCCCCCGGCGACATCAGCGCGGCCAGCACCGCGGCGTTGGCCTGGGCACCCGAATGCGGCTGCACGTTGGCGAAGTCGGCGCCGAACAGGGCCTTGGCCCGGTCGCGGGCGATGTTCTCGACGACGTCGACGTGCTCGCAACCGCCGTAGTAACGCCGCCCGGGCAGGCCCTCGGCGTATTTGTTGGTCAGCACGCTGCCCTGGGCCTGCAGCACCGCGCGCGGCACGAAGTTCTCCGACGCGATCATCTCCAGGGTGTCGCGCTGCCGCCCGAGCTCTCTGCCGAGCAGTTCGGCGATATCGGGGTCGACCTCGGCCAGCGGGGCGCTCATCACGGCGCCGGTCGCGGAAACGGACGGGCGGGCATCAGGTGCGGCAGTCACGAACGCCAGTCTATCGACCGACGTTTTCGCCAGCCCAGCCGTCGGGCGAGCGCCCAGCCCTGCAACACTGTGACCTATGCCGCGGCTGAGCGAGCCGAGCCCCTACGTGGAGTTCGACCGGAAGCAGTGGCGTGCGCTTCGCATGTCGACGCCGCTGGCCCTCACCGAAGAGGAACTGGTCGGCCTGCGCGGACTCGGCGAACAGATCGACCTGCTCGAGGTCGAAGAGGTCTATCTGCCGCTGGCCCGGTTGATCCATCTGCAGGTTGCCGCCCGCCAGCGGCTGTTCGCCGCGACCGCGGAGTTCCTCGGCGAGCCGGTGCAGAACCCGGACCGGCCGGTGCCGTTCATCATCGGCGTGGCCGGCAGCGTGGCGGTCGGCAAGTCGACCACCGCGCGTGTGCTGCAGGCGCTGCTGGCCCGCTGGGATCACCACCCGCGCGTGGACCTGGTGACCACCGACGGCTTCCTCTATCCCAACGCCGAGCTGGATCGGCGCAACCTGATGCATCGCAAGGGCTTTCCGGAGAGCTACAACCGTCGGGCCCTGATGCGGTTCGTGACCTCGGTCAAATCGGGGTCGGACTACGCGTGCGCGCCGGTGTATTCGCACCTGCACTACGACATCATTCCCGGCGCCAAGCACGTCGTCCGGCACCCCGACATCCTGATTCTGGAGGGTCTCAACGTCCTGCAGACGGGTCCGACGCTGATGGTGTCGGACCTGTTCGACTTCTCGCTGTATGTGGACGCCCGGATCGAAGACATCGAGCAGTGGTATGTGTCGCGGTTCCTGGCCATGCGCAGCACCGCGTTCGCCGACCCGGAATCGCACTTCCACCACTACTCGGCCCTCGCGGACCCGCAGGCCGTCGTCGCCGCGAAGGAGATCTGGCGGTCGATCAACCGGCCGAATCTGGTCGAGAACATCCTGCCCACGCGTCCCCGCGCCACCCTGGTGTTGCGCAAGGACGCGAACCACTCGATCAATCGGCTGCGCCTGCGCAAGCTGTAACTGCTCTTGGCCGTCGGCCGAGTGTCGGGTTGTGTCACGCCACAGAGGTCGAAACGTGTCTCAATCCGACACTCGGCGAGCATCAGCGGGTCACGCCTCGAGGCGGCGCACTCCCAGGTACTGCAGCCCGGCGAAGATCGCGGTGTACACACCGCTGGCCAGCGTCGCCGCGACGCCGAAAGCGGTCATCGGCAGCAGTTCGACCACCACGATCACGGCCAGGGTGTAGACGACGTTGGCGACGATGACTCCGATGCCGGCGCGACGCAGGTCGGGCAGCGCCGCCAAGGCGTACACGGCCAGGCCGTAGAGCACGAAGAACGCGCCCATGCCGAATTCCTGGCTGGGCGTCAGGCCGGTCAGCCGCGCGAGCGGGTCGGCGAGGAAGGCAGCGGCCAGGCCCAGCAGCCCGGTCAGCGTCGCGTCGGCGCGCATCGCGAACCGCAGCAGCGAGTCCGTTGAGTCGTAGAGGGGCCGGGTAGTCATTACAGCGGTCATGCGATTACTCCTTGCGGTGGAGGGGCCGGGTCGGACATGTCTGAGCGTGCCGTCCGGCCCACTGCCATATCGACTCGTGGCACTGCCAACTACTGCCACGAGTTAAACGACCAGGGAGTTCACCACGATATTCCCGGGTATTCCCCGCGGGGACCAAAAAGTTATGAGCCGGATCACCTAGACCGCGACGGCTTCGAGGACGCTGAACGGCGACGCCGTCTGGACCGCGCGCGTCAGCCGGAAGCCGGCGCGCCGGAACAATTCCCCGTATTCCTCGACGGTGCGTTCGCGCGCGTCCAGCGCCAGCAGCATTTCCAGGTCCAGCCAGTTGCCCGCGTAGTCACGGTCGTGGTCGGGGACGACGAACTCCACCAGCAGAACGTGGCTGCCCACCGCGGCCGCGTCGCGCACGTTACGCAGGATCCGCACCGCGTCCTCGTCGGGCCAGTCGTGGATGACGCTCTTGAGGATGTACGCGTCTCCGCCGCTCGGGACGGATTCGAAGAACGATCCTTCGGCGATGCGGACCCGGTCGGCGACACCGCGCTCGGCGAAGAGGGCGCCGGCGCCGGCCACCACCTGGGGTTGATCGAACAGCACGCCTTGCGCGGTGGGCGTGGCGGCCAGCACCTCGGAGAGCAGCCGACCGTGGCCGCCGCCGACGTCGACGATCGTGGGGTAGGGGCTGAAGTCGTAGGCGGCGATGACGGGACCGATCGACAGTGCCGACCCCGCCGTCATCGCGTCGTTGAAGATCTCGCTGAGCTCGGGCTCCGAGGCCAGGTACTCGAACATGGGTTTACCGCGCAACGCGGGCACGACCGAGCGCCCGGTGCGAATCGCCTCGGTCAGGTGACTCCAGTGTTCGCGGTGCTGGGGCGAACCCAACCAACGAGCCCAGCCCGCCAGCGACACCTCGGCGTCGCGGCGCAGCGTGTCCGCGAGCGGGGTCAGGGCGTAGCGGCCGTCCCGACGCTGACGGAAGATGCCGCGGCCGATCAACGCCCGCAGCAGCCGGCGAAGCGCGTCGGCATCGGCGCCGACGGCCGCCGCCAAGTCCTCGGCCGACTTGGGCCCGGTCGCGAGCGCGTCGGCGATACCGAGTTCCGCCGCGGCGGCGATCGCCTGCGCGGTCCACGCGCCGACCACGATCTCCAGCATCGCGGCCGGCGGCGGAACCATCCGCCGGTGCAGGCGGCCGAGTTGCTGGCGCGCCGTGTCGATTACTCGAACGACGTTGGCGGGCGGAAACTTTGATGAGGACACGGCCGCGAGCTTAGTCACTGGTGACGGTGATGCGTCCACGCAGATCGGCAGCGATGAGCCGGGCCGCGGCGTTCTGCCAGTTGTGTAGCGAGCGCTGCGGGACTTCAGTGACGAGCCACTGCCAGGCCTGCCGGGCGGTGGGATCCAGCCCTGCGGCGGTGGCGTTCTGCGCGTATGCCCGCACGCCGACGACGTACGGGAAGTACAGCGAGTTGTAGTAGCGCCACTCCTCGGTGGTGCCGAAGTCACCGGCCTCGCGCGGCTTGAGCCGCCCGATGCCGTCGGCGAGGACGGCCTTGAGCTCGTTGGCCCGTTCCAGCGGGTGATCGGGTGCGCCGCGGGCGGCCAGCCGCTGGTCGATCACGGGCAGGGCGGTGAGCGGGCTGGCGACCAGTTTGGTCAGGTCGGCGTAGTGGCCCAGTGCGCGGCGGGTCAGGCGGGCGAAGGTGTCGTCGTCGACGTCGCTCAAGGGATCTTCGGCGCGCAGCGGCAGCGCCGCCCCGGTGTTGCGCAGGGCGGCGCGGTCCGCGCGCAGCGCGGGCGACCTGGAGAAGGCCAGCCGGTCCAGCACCCCGGCCAGCGGATCGGCCAGCACCTGCACGGCGATCGAGATCGCCAGGCTGGTGAACAACAGCACGGTCAGCGCGGTCTGCGCGGTCGGTTCGTGACGGGTCACCGCCAGGCCGATCAGCGCCTGGCCGCCGAACAGCACGGCCACCGCCGAACAGCCGGCGAACGAGCGCAGCATGTCGGCCCGCAGCGCCTGACCCTCGTCGAACGCGTCCCATCTGGCCACCGCCACCCCGAGCAGCAGCACATCGATCCCCGTCGACGCCAGCGCCAGCCAGCTGGGCAGCAGGCCCAGCGGGATGATCACGATGGCGTTGGCCAGCGCGAAGAACAGCGTCGCGACGATCACCACCCCCACGACGGGCACCGGTTGCGCGGGCCGGCGCACCGCCGCGACCATGGCGGCCAATGTGGACGTCGAGATCACCGCGACCATCAGCACGTGCCCGGTCCGCAGGGGCCCTTCGACGCTGCCGGCCATGGCCGCCGCGAGCAGCGTCAGCGCGCCGACGCCGGCGACCAGCAGCAGCTCCTTGGTGCGGGTGCGCCAGGTGTCGCACGGCCGGGCCAGCTCGACGAGCACGGCGAACCACGCCACGCTGGGCACGGCCGCCAGGTAGATCTCGATCTGGCCGAGCAGGCGGGTGTTGACGACGCTGGCCGATCGCACCGCGTCCAGCGCCACCACCAGCGCGAAGCCGCACAGCCCGGTCGCCGCCAGCACAAGCACCGGCTTGCGCGGGTCGCGGGCCAGCAAATACAGCCCCAGCCAACCGCTCAGCGTGAAGACCACCGCCGACAGCGCAGCCATGACGCCAGGTTACTTTCCGTATCGGCGGTTCCGCTGGCTGTAGTCGCGCAGCGCGCGCAGGAAGTCGACCCGGCGGAACGCGGGCCAGTGCGCCTCGGTGAACCACATCTCCGAATACGCGCTCTGCCAGAGCAGGAAGCCGGACAGGCGCTGCTCGCCGGACGTGCGGATCACCAGGTCGGGGTCGGGCTGGCCGGAGGTGTAGAGGTTCTCGGAGATGGCGTCTGCCGTTACCGCCTCGATGAGGTCCTCGCCGGTCGCGCCGTTGGCGAGTTCCTTGCTCAGCAGCGCGCGCACCGCGTCGACGATCTCCTGCCGCCCGCCGTAGCCCACCGCGACGTTGACGTGGAACGAGGCCGTGCCGGGCGTCGACTCCACGGCGCCGCGCAACCGGCGGGCCGGTTCCTCGCCGAGTAGCTCGAGATCGCCGACGGTGCGCACGCTCCAGCGGTTGGCCGGCGCGCAGATCTCCTCGACGACGTCGGTGATGATTTCGATGAGCGCGGCGAGCTCGTCGGGGTCACGCTGCAGATTCTCAGTCGACAGCAGGTACACGGTGGTCATCTCGATGCCGGCTTCCTGGCACCACCGCAGCATCTCGGCGATCTTGGCGGCGCCCATCCGGTAGCCGTAGCTGACGTCGTCGTAGCCCGCGCTGCGGGCCCATCGACGGTTACCATCGCAAAGGACCGCAATGTGGCGGGGCAGTTCGGATTTCGAGGCGGCCAGACCCTGCTTCAACCGCAGCTCGTAGACGCGATACAAGGGCTCTTTGAGCCGCGGCGGGATGATCTCCACGGAAATCCACACTACTGTGACGCAGACCAGTTTCGGACCCGCGTTTGGGCAACACCACGTTCGGCCCAACAACGTTGGACGGACTTCGGCGTTACCCTGAAAGATCGACGACGGCCCAGAAAGGACCTGGCTAGGTGAGCACGGTCACGAACACGAAGCCCGAGCCGCAGGCTCCCGAGCAGGGCTCGGTCGCCGAGCAGCTGGTCGAAGGCTTGGTAGATGGCGTCACCAAGGTCCTGACCAAGCCGCGGTTCCGCGGCTGGATCCACGTCTATTCCGCGGGTGTCGCGGTGTTCGCGGGCGCGTCGCTGGTCGCGGTCTCGTGGGCGGTCGCATCGACCCGCGCAGGGCTGGCGACGCTGGCCTATACGGCGGCCACGATCGTGATGTTCACGGTCAGCGCCACCTATCACCGCGTGAAGTGGAAGTCCCGGACCGCGCGAAACTGGATGAAGCGGCTGGACCACTCGATGATCTTCGTGTTCATCGCCGGCAGTTACACGCCGTTCGCGGTGCTCACCCTGCCACCGAACCAGGGTCACCTGGTGCTGGGGATCGTGTGGGGCGGTGCGGCGGCCGGGATTTTGCTGAAGGTGCTGTGGCCGTCGTCGCCGCGCTGGCTGGGCGTACCGCTGTACATATTGCTGGGCTGGGTGGCGATCTGGTTTACCGGGACCATCCTGCACAACGCCGGTGTGGCCGCGATGGTGTTGCTGATCGTCGGGGGCGCCTTGTACAGCATCGGCGGCGTTCTCTACGCGCTGCGCTGGCCGGACCCCTGGCCGACCACCTTCGGCTATCACGAGTTCTTCCACGCCTGCACCGCGGTGGCGGCGATCTGCCACTACATCGCGATGTGGTTCGTGGTGTTCTGAGCGACGCCCCTGCGCCCCTCACACTGACTCTGCGCCTACTGCGCGAAAGTGCGAGAAGCGACCGCGGTCAACGCAGAATCAACGACCGCCGGGGCCCAGCGCGGCCACCCTCACACTGACTCTGCGCCTACTGCGCGAAAGTGCGAGAAGCGACCGCGGTCAACGCAGAATCAACGACCGCCGGAGCCCAGCGCGGCCGCCAACTCGGCAGCCGATGTGACCGGCAAGTCGCAGGTGCGGCCGCGGCACACGTAGGCGGCGTCGGCGCCGGCCACCCGGTCGCGACCGACCAGCAGCGGCGACGAGTCCGCCTCTCCCCCGACGACGATCGCCCCGCCCGGCGCCAGCCGCCGCGCCTCGGCCAGCAGGGACGACCGCGCTGGATCGCCGGCGACCACGATTTGCAGCGGCCCGCGCACCGCGGCCTCGGCGACGGCCAGCCAATGCCCGGCCGACCGCGGCGCCCGGGCCAGTAGCACCGAGCTGGCCCGCAGCGCGTCGGCCGCGGCCTGCAGGTAGCGCTCGGCGCGTTCGCCGTCGACCAGGTGCGCCGCGGTCAGCAACGCCTCGGTGATCGACGACGCACCCGACGGCGTCGCGCCGTCCATCGGGTCGGCGGGACGCAGCACCAACCGCTCCGCGTCGTCGGCGGTGTCGAACCAGCGGCCGGGTTGCTCCGGATCGGCGAAGTGCTCCAATGCGAGGTCCAGCAGGTCGGTGGCCGCCGGCAGCCAGGAGTCGTCGGCGCTGCGTTGATAGAGCGCCAGCAGACCGGTTGCGAGCATCGCGTGGTCCTCCAGGATCGCGGCACTGTCGCCCACCACGCCGCCCAGGCTGGCCCGCCGCAGGCGCCCGTCGACCACGTGCAGGCTCAGCAGCGTGGTCGCGCATCGCTGCGCGGCCGTCAACAGCTCGGGTTGCGCCAACGCGACACTCGCCTCGACCAATGCGGTGATCGCCAGACCGTTCCAGGAGGTGACGACCTTGTCGTCGCGGCCGGGCTGCACCCGGCCGAGCCGCGCCCGCAGCAACGCCGCCCGGACGCGGTCGGCCCGCTGCGGATCATCCGGGTCGGCGGGCAGCTGCAGCACCGAGGTGCCGTGTTCGAAGGTGCCCGACGGGCTGACGGCGAAAAGCCGCGCCGCCCAACGGCCGTCGTTGTCGCCGAGCACCTCGGTCAGCTGCGCGGGCGTCCAGACGTACGTCGAGCCCTCGTGACCGTCGGCGTCGGCGTCCAGGGAGGAGGTGAACACCTCGTCAGCCATCAGGTCGTCGAGCAGAAACCGCGCGGTCTCCTCGGTAACCCTGCGGGCCAACGCATCCCCGGTCCGTCGCGCCCAGTGCGCATACACCCGCAACAGCAGCGCGTTGTCGTACAGCATCTTCTCGAAATGTGGCACCACCCAGGCGTTGTCCACGCTGTAGCGGGCAAAGCCGCCGGCCAGCTGGTCGTAGATGCCGCCGCGGGCCATCGCGCTGCCGGTCCGCTCGACCGCGTGCAGCGCGTCCGGCGAGCCCGTGCGCTCGTAGGCCCGCACCAACGCCTCGAGCAGCGCCGACGGCGGGAACTTGGGCGCACCGCCGAAGCCGCCGTGGAGCGTGTCCTGGTCGCGCAGCACCGCGGCGACGGCGTGGTCGCACAACTCCGGCGCCACGTCCGGACCCCCCGACGGCAGCCCGGAAGCCATCGAGCGCAGCTCGCCCGCGATATGGTCGGATGCCTGCTCGACCTCGTCGCGGCGATCCCGCCACGTCTCGGTCACGGCCGAAAGTAGCTGCAGGAAACTGGCCTTCGGGTAGTAGGTGCCACAGAAGAAGGGTCGGCCGTCGGGCGTCAGGAAACAGGTCATGGGCCAACCGCCCTGCCCGGTGAGCGCGACGGTGGCGTTCATGTAGACCGCGTCGATGTCGGGCCGTTCCTCGCGGTCGACCTTGACGCAGACGAAGCCCTGGTTCATGACGGCGGCCACCTCGTCGTCCTCGAACGACTCGTGCGCCATCACGTGACACCAGTGACAAGCCGCGTACCCGATGGACAGCAGGATCGGCACGTCGCGCGCGGCGGCGTCGGCCAGGGCCTGCGGCGTCCACTGCTGCCAGTGCACCGGGTTGTCGGCGTGCTGGCGCAGATACGGGCTGGTGGCCAGCCCGAGGGTATTAGCCGGGGCCATCGATGGTCGGGCCGCCGGCGGTGTCGGTGCCCTCGTCGGCGGCCTGGTCGGGCTCGGGGTTGTCGCGGTCGAACGACTTGGGCACCCTCTTCAGCTGCTTGTTCATCGAACGCACCAGGAACACCGTCGCGACCACCAGCAGCACGACAATCAGCAGCCCGAACGGGCTGGCCTTGCCGAAGTCGGGGCCCGTGTTGTGGGGCGCGCCGCCGTCGGCCAGCACGCTCACCGCAAGAACCAGCCCGGTCACGCGTCCAGCTCGATTCCGGCGTACAGCTCGTGCTCGGGCATGGCGACGGGGACCCGCGACCGCGCCAACTCGTATTCCTCGGTCGGCCACAGCCGCCGCTGCCACTCGATGGGCGCGGTGAAGAACTCGGACTTCGGGTCGATTTGGGTGGCGTGGGCCAGCAATGCGTCGTCGCGCCGGCCGAAGTAGGCGGAGCACTCGACGCGCGTGGTCACGCGGTCTGCCAGCGCGTCATGCGTGGGATCCCACAGCTCCAGCCATTTCTTGAACGGCCCCTCCTTGCCGTGCCGGACGAACTCGTCCTGCAGTATTTGCATCCGCTGACGCAGGAAGCCGTGGACGTAGTAGAGCTTGGACACCGTCCACGGCTCACCGGCATCGGGGAATCGGCAGTAGTCGGCCGCCGCCTCGTAGGCGGCCACCGATACCTGGTGGCAGCGAATGTGATCCGGGTGCGGATAACCCCCGTTTTCGTCGTAGGTGACCATCACATGCGGCCGGAACTCGCGCACCACCCGCACCAGGGCCGCGGTCGAAACCTCGAGCGGCACCAGCGCGAAACAGCCGTCGGGCAGCGGCGGCGGAAGATCGCCCTTGGGCAGCCCGGAGTCGACGAAGCCCAGCCACGTGTGCTGGACGCCCAGGATCTCGGCCGCCTTGGCCATCTCGTCGCGGCGGATCTCGGCGATGTGTCCGTGCACGTCGGGCAGGTCCATCGCGGGGTTGAGGATCTCGCCGCGTTCGCCGCCCGTCAACGTCACCACGAGCACGTTATGGCCCTCGTCGGCGTAGCGGGCAAGCGTGGCGGCGCCCTTGCTGGACTCGTCGTCCGGGTGGGCGTGCACCGCCATCAACCGCAGTTTGCTCACTTGTCCCCTTATCGATCCTTCAGGTGACCCTATAATTCCAAATTCCGATGGCCGCATCCCGCTCACCCGACGCACGACCCGAAGCCCGCTACGGGCGTCCGGGGCTTTCCGGCAGGTCACGACGCCGCGTCGTCATCGCCCTGACGGTGCTGGTCCTCGCGACCGGTGTCGTCGTCGCCATCCTCGGCTACCAGCGGTTGGGCACCAGCCCCGTCTCGGGGACGCTGGCCGGCTACCAGGTGATCGACGGCGAGACGGCGTCGGTGACGATCAGCGTGACGCGCTCGGACCCGTCGCGGCCGGTGGACTGCATCGTGCGGGTCAAGGCCAAGGACGGCAGCGAAACGGGCCGACGGGAGGTGCTGGTCCCCCCGTCGACGCAGGGCACGATGCAGGTCACGACCACGCTGAAATCCAGCAAGCCGCCGGTGATGGCGGACGTTTACGGTTGCGGCACTACCGTTCCGGCCTACCTGCGTCCGGCCTGACGGCTCGTCGCGACCCGAATGCGTGACGTCCGTCACTGCAAGTTTCCGCAGTGGTAACATGGGTCGATGCACGGTTCCGGCCTGGGACCGTGTATTGCTGCATTAATGGCCGTGAGCAGAACGGAGCGGCGACCCGCGGGGTGGGACCCGGACACTTCCCGGCAGGCGGGATCGGAAGCTTGCGCGATACGCGGAGCCGAACACAGAGAACATGAGGAGCGCGACGAGATGACGGATACTCAGGTGACCTGGCTGACCCAGGAATCACATGACCGACTCAAGGCCGAGCTCGACCATTTGATTGCCAATCGTCCCGTCATCGCCGCGGAAATCAACGACCGCCGCGAGGAGGGCGACCTGCGCGAGAACGGCGGCTACCACGCCGCCCGCGAGGAGCAGGGCCAGCAGGAGGCCCGCATCCGGCAGCTGCAGGACCTGCTCAACAACGCCAAGGTCGGCGAGGCGCCCAAGCAGTCGGGCGTGGCGCTGCCCGGTTCGGTCGTGAAGGTCTACTACAACGGCGACGAGTCGGACAGCGAGACGTTCCTGATCGGCACCCGCGAGCAGTCGGTCCAGGACGGCAAGCTCGAGGTGTATTCGCCGGCCTCACCGCTGGGCGGCGCCCTGATCGACGCCAAAGAGGGCGAGACGCGCAGCTATACGGTGCCCAACGGCAACACCGTCCAGGTCACGCTCGTCAGCGCGGAGCCTTACCACTCGTAATTTTGCGCGAGCAGACGCAAAAGCCCCCATTTCGGCACGAAATGAGGCACTTTTGCGTCTGCTCGGCGGTGTTAGAGGGCCTGCTCCAGGTCGGCCAGCAGGTCGGCAATGTCCTCGATGCCGACCGAAAGGCGCACCAGATCGTCGGGAACCTCGAGCTGTGAGCCGGCCGTCGACGCGTGCGTCATGGCGCTGGGGTGCTCGATCAGCGACTCCACCCCGCCCAGCGACTCCGCCAGGATGAACACCCGCGTGCGCGCGCACAGCGCCTCGGCGGCCCGGCGTCCGCCGCGCATCCGCACGGACACCATCCCGCCGAAGCCCCGCATCTGCCGCGCGGCGACCTCATGCCCCGGATGACTGGGCAGGCCCGGATACAGCACCGCGCTCACCGACGGCTGGTCGTGGAGGAATTCCGCTACGGCCTGGGCGTTTTCGCTGTGCCGCTGCATCCGCAGCACCAGGGTCTTCAGGCCGCGCATCGTCAGGTAGGCGTCGAACGGGCCCGGCACCGCCCCGGCCCCGTTCTGCAGGAAGGCGAACGCGGCGTCCAACTCCGCATCGTTGGTGACCAGCGCACCACCCACCACATCGGAGTGCCCGCCGATGTACTTGGTGGTCGAGTGCAACACCACGTCGGCACCCAGCGTCAACGGCTGCTGCAGGGCCGGCGAGGCGAAGGTGTTGTCCACCAGCACCTTCGCGGACGCCTGCGCGCCGATGGCGCAAATTCCGGTGATGTCCGCGATCGACAGCAGCGGATTGGTCGGCGTCTCCACCCAGATCAGCCGGGTAGCCGGCGTGATCGCCGCCGCCACGGCGTCCAGGTCGGCCAGCGAGACCGGCGTGTACTGGACGTTCCACTGCGTGAAGACCTTGTCGATCAGCCGGAAGGTGCCGCCGTAGGCGTCGTCGGGGATGACGACGTGGTCCCCCGGCCGCAGCATCGCCCGCAGCGCGCAGTCGGTCGCGGCCATCCCGGACGCGAAAGCCCGCCCGTGGCTGCCGTTTTCGACCGCGGCCAGCGCGGCCTCCAGCGCAGCCCGGGTGGGGTTGCCGGTGCGGGCGTACTCGAACCCGCCACGCAGGCCGCCGACCCCGTCCTGGGCGAACGTGCTGCTGGCATAGATTGGCGCGTTTACCGCCCCGGTCGCGGGATCGGGACGGTAGCCGGCGTGGATGGCCTTGGTGGCCAGGCCCGTGAATGCGTGCTGATCGTTCATCGACGACCAGCGTAGGTCAGATCGGCAGGCAGACCGTCGTCATGAGCTTGTCGGCAAACGTCTGACGCTTGGCGTCCCACAGCGGGAACAGGTAACCGACGAAGCAGAACGAGTCGAGGATGTGCGCCAGCTGACGCACGAACGACATCGCGAATCCAATCGGCTGCCCGGTGACCTCGCTGACCACCTTGAACTTCATGACGCCCTTGCCGATGCTTGAGCCCGTCGTGCCCTGGCGGTAGCCGAAGTTCCAGACGACGTACGCGAAGACCAGCAAGCCCACCAGCCCCCACACGATCGACGCGATCGGCGAAGGCGCGTCGTAGCAAAAATCAGACACGGACGGGTTGGGGCTGCTGACGCACTTGTGCTCCACACTGACCGCACCGATCACCGCGGCGATGCCGTACAGGACGGCGACGGGAATGCTGTCGATCAGGTAAGCCAGCACGCGGGTCAGCCATGGCGTGTAGCTCTCTTTCGGCATGGCACGGACCACCGGCCCGGGCGGCGGCGGCGCGACGCCACCGGAAGGCGGGGGCGGCGGCGGGTAGGACATGCCCTCGGGCGGCGGGGGCGGCTGATTGGGGCCGCCGGGCGGTTGATTGGTCGGCGGTTGATTGGTCATGGTGCAACCTTCCACTCCGAAGAAAGCCGAACTAGCGGCATTACAGTACCTGAGCAGCTACCGCCGGCGGGGGCCGTCCGACAGGAAACCCAACAGGTCGTAGCGGGTGATCACGCCGACCGGCTTGCCCTGCTCCACCACCATCAGCGCGTCGAAGTCACGCAACGCCTTGCCCGCCACGCTGATCAACTCACCGGCACCGATCATCCGCAGCGGCGGACTCATGTGCTCCGACACCGCGTCGGCGAGATTGGCGCGCCCCTCGAAGACGGCCGAGAGCAACTCGCGCTCGGAGACGCTGCCGGCGACCTCGCCGGCCATCACCGGCGGCTCGGCGCCGACGACCGGCATCTGGGACACCCCGTACTCGCGCAGGATGCCGATCGCGTCGCGCACGGTCTCCGACGGATGGGTGTGCACCAGGTCCGGCAGCTCGCCCGACTTGCGGCGCAGCACATCGCCGACGCTGAACTCATCGGTCGACCCGTCGAGGCGAGTGCGCAGGAAACCGTAGGACGACATCCACGCGTCGTTGAAGATCTTCGACATGTAGCCGCGTCCGCCGTCGGGCAGCAGGACGACGACGAGCGAGTCGGGCCCGGCTTCCACGGCCACTTTGAGCGCCGCCACCACCGCCATCCCGCAGGACCCGCCGACCAGCATCGCCTCCTCGCGGGCCAGCCGTCGGGTCATGTTGAACGAGTCGGAGTCGGACACCGCGATGATCTGGTCGGGCACCGTCGGGTCATACGCCGCGGGCCAGAAGTCCTCGCCGACGCCCTCGACCAGATACGGCCGGCCGGTGCCGCCCGAATACACCGAGCCCTCGGGGTCGGCGCCGATGATGCGTACGGCGCCGCCCGACACCTCTTTGAGATAGCGTCCGGCCCCGGTGATGGTGCCGCCCGTGCCGATGCCCGCGACGAAATGGGTGACCTTGCCCTCGGTGTCGGCCCAGATCTCCGGGCCGGTGGTGTCGTAGTGGCTGGCCGGCCCCTGCGGGTTGGCGTACTGGTCGGGCTTCCAGGCGCCGTCGATCTCGGTGACCAGCCGGTTGGAGACGCTGTAGTAACTTGCCGGGTCGTCGGGCGGCACCGCCGTCGGGCAAACGACCACCTCGGCGCCGTAGGCGATCAAGACATTTCGCTTGTCCTCGCTGACCTTGTCCGGGCAGACGAAGACACACTTGTAGCCGCGGTGCTGCGCCACCAGCGCCAGGCCGACGCCGGTGTTGCCGGAGGTGGGTTCGACGATGGTGCCGCCCGGCTTCAGCTCTCCGCTGGCCTCGGCGGCGTCGATCATCTTGGCCGCGATCCGGTCCTTCGAACTGCCGCCGGGATTGAGATATTCGACCTTTGCCGCCACGGTCCCGGCACCGGCGGGGACGACGGAATTCAGGCGAACCAGTGGCGTATGCCCGATGAGGTCACTGATGTGCTGCGCAATCCGCATGCGCATATCGTCTCAGGCGATTTCGCGCCGCGCACACCCGCTCTGCCGGCTCGATGCGGCGCACCGTCCGATCTGCTAGCCGGTGGCCTCGCGGATGTACTCGCCGATCTGGCGTAGCGAACGGAGCGCCTCGGGCACCAGCGGCGCGGCGAGCTGGAAGTCGTGAACCTGGCCTGGCCAGACCCGCACCTCCGCCGGCACCCCGACGGCCGCGAGCCGGGTGGCAGCCAACTGCGCGTCGTGCAGCAACACCTCGGACCCGGACACGTGGATCAGCGTGCGCGGCAGCCCCGGCTTGATGTGCTCCAAGGGCTCGTAAATCTCCTCCGGCTTGCCGTCAACCATGTGCTTGGCAGCCGCCCCAGCAACCAACTCGGTGAGCGCGTCGAAAACCCTCGCCTGGAACATCGCATCGCATTTGATGTTGGGGTGGGCCTGCTTGCATTCCTTTGCTAGCTGGAGCAGTGGCGAGATGGCTACCAGAGCCGCCGGCTCCTCGCCCTCGTCCTGCAGACGCTGCGCGAGGGTCAGCGCGAGGTAGCCGCCGGCCGAATCGCCGGCCAGCACGATCTGCTCCGGGTCATAGCCGCGCAGCCGCAGCCACCGGTAGCCGTCGTAACAGTCGTCGAGCGCCATCCCGATCGAATGCTTGGGCAGCAGCCGGTAGTTGACGACCAGAACCGGCGTGTCAGCAAACTCCGAGAGCGCTTCGACGAGCCTCCCGTGCGAGTTTGCTCCACAGGTTAGGAACGCGCCACCGTGCAGATACAGGACGACGCGTCGGGTGCCGTCCGCGGGAAGCACTCCCGGCGCTCGAACCAGCTGCGCCGACGCATTAGGCAAGGTCACCTCGGCCCGCACGGTGGCGGTTGTCGGAAGGAGCGCCTTGGCCGTCATGTCGACGAGGCCCCAGGGCCAGGGCAGATTCGGAACGTAGCTTCCGACCGCGAGCACCGGCCGGATCGTCAACCATGACGCCAGCGTGGCTAATCGAGCAGCGATGCTTGGCCCGGATTCGAGCACCTCGACCGGGGCGCCATCGCTGATCGCGAATCTGCGGTTTTCAACTTTACGTGCCCGCAGTACGTCACGTGGCCGAATGGCATGACGGGGCGAGCCGGATACCTTGCTAGGTGCGGTCATGCTCAACACTTCCTACGTCTTTGTAGTCCGATACAGCATGTGACGAAGCGGCGGTCCGTCCGGTTCAACTGGTGTTCCCCGAGCGTTCAGCCAACCCCGCAAACTTAGCTTGACAGGCCTAGCTGAGTGGCGGATATGAAGAAGCTAATTCGATACCACATTTCTTCCACAACGTAATCGCGTAGTTCGTCAGCAACCCGCGCAAAGTCCGCAGACGACCTAAACTGATTCACGTGACCATGCGGGTGCCGCGTCGTTCGACGATCGCCCTGGCCACAGCGGGTGCGCTGGCCTCGACGGGCACGGCCTATCTGGGCGCACGCAACCTACTGGTTGGCCAGGCGACGCACGCGCGCACCGTGATCCCGAAATCCTGGGACATTCCGCCCCGCGCCGACGGCGTGTACACGCCGGGCGGCGGCCCCGTGCAACGCTGGCGGCGCGGGGCGCCCTTCGACCTTTGTCTGATGATCTTCGGTGATTCGACGGCCGCCGGCTACGGCTGTATGAGCGCCGACGACGTGCCCGGCGTGCAGATCGCCCGCGGACTGGCCGAGTGCACCGGCAAGCGCGTGCGGTTGAGCACCAAGGCCATCGTCGGCGCCACTTCGAAAGGCCTCTGCGGCCAGGTCGACGCGATGTTCGTGGCCGGCCCGCCGCCGGATGCCGCGGTGATGATGCTCGGCGCCAACGACATCACCGCGCTCAACGGCGTCAGCCAGTCTGCGGGCCGGCTGGGCATGTGCGTGCGCAAGCTGCGCGCGCGCGGAGCGGCGGTGGTCGTCGGCACCTGCCCGGATCTGGGCGTCATCAGCGCCATCCCCCAGCCGCTGCGCTCGCTGGCGCACACGCGGGGCACGCAGCTCGCCCGGGCCCAGGCCGCGGCCGTGCGGGCCGCGGGCGGCGTGCCGGTCCCGCTGGCGCAGATCATGGCGCCGCATTTCCGTTCGATGCCGGAGCGGATGTTCTCCCCGGACGGCTACCACCCCGCCGCCCCCGCGTATGCGCTGGCGGCCGCGCAGCTGCTGGCCGCTCTCTGCGTGGAGTTGGATGTTCCCGCGCCGCCGCTGCCGTCGGCAGCTGCGCCCGGTCCGGGCGCGGCGCACTCGCGGCTCGGCGTGGTGTCGCGGTTATGGCGGCGTCCGTCGTCGGATCTGGCCGCCCCGTCGTCGTGCCAGCCGGTCGGCAGCGACTAGATTTGTTGGGTCTCGGTTTCCAAGCCGGGCCTATACAAAGGAGTCGTCATGCCGGAAGCCGTCATCGTCGCAACTGCCCGCTCGCCGATCGGCCGTGCGATGAAAGGGTCGCTGGTCAGCATGCGCCCCGACGACCTGGCGGTACAGATGGTGCGTGCGGCGCTGGACAAGGTCCCGGCGTTGAACCCGCACCAGATCGACGACCTGATCCTGGGCTGCGGCCTGCCCGGCGGCGAGCAGGGCTTCAACATGGGGCGCGTCGTCTCGGTTGCGCTCGGGTTCGACTTCCTGCCGGGCACGACGGTGAACCGGTACTGCTCGTCGTCGTTGCAGACCACCCGGATGGCGTTCCACGCGATCAAGGCCGGCGAGGGCGACGCATTCATCTCCGCGGGCGTGGAGACCGTGTCACGGTTCGCCAAGGGCAACTCGGACTCCCTGCCGGACACCAAGAACCCGCTGTTCGACTCGGCGCAGGAACGCTCTCAGGCGGCCGCGGCGGGCGCCGACGAGTGGCACGACCCGCGCGCCGACGGGAACGTGCCCGACGTCTACATCGCGATGGGCCAAACCGCCGAGAACGTGGCGATCTTGTCCGGCATCAGCCGCGAGGACCAGGACCACTGGGGCGTGCGCAGCCAGAATCGTGCCGAGGAGGCGATCAAGAGCGGGTTCTTCGAGCGCGAGATCTCCCCGGTCACCCTGCCCGACGGCAGCACGGTCAGCACCGACGACGGCCCGCGCGCCGGGACCACCTACGAGAAGATCAGCGAGCTCAAGCCGGTGTTCCGCCCCAACGGCACCGTCACCGCCGGCAATGCGTGTCCGCTCAACGACGGCGCCGCCGCGCTGGTGATCACCAGCGACACCAAGGCAAAGGAGCTGGGCCTGACGCCGCTGGCCCGCATCGTGTCCACCGGGGTCAGCGGCTTGTCGCCGGAGATCATGGGCCTGGGCCCGATCGAGGCGTCCAAGCAGGCGCTGGCCCGCGCCGGTCTGTCGATCGGCGACATCGACCTGTTCGAGATCAACGAGGCTTTCGCGGTGCAGGTGCTGGGCTCTGCGCGGGAGCTGGGCATCGACGAGGACAAGCTCAACGTGTCGGGTGGAGCGATCGCGCTGGGTCACCCCTTCGGCATGACCGGCGCCCGGATCGCCACCACGCTGCTGAACAACCTGAAGACCCACGACAAGACGCTGGGCCTGGAAACCATGTGCGTGGGCGGCGGCCAGGGCATGGCGATGGTGCTGGAGCGGCTGTCCTAGTTCGCCGACGCGGTTGACTCTGCGCCTACTGCGCAAAAGCGCGAGTAGCGACCGCAGTCAGCGCAGACTCAACGCATCCCAGGCCCGGCGAACTCGGCGAATGACGTCGTGGGCCCCGTGTTGCGCGACCACTCTGATATCGGTCCAGCCGACGTGAGTGACGTACTCCTGACGATCGACGTCGCTGCCGAACTGCCACGGATCCGTCCAGTGCTGTTCACCGTCGTACTCGACGGCCAGCATGATCTCCTCCCAGCCCATATCGAGGAAGTACCGCGGAAAGCCGTCCGGCCCCAGCACCGGGATCTGCGTCTGCGGCCTCGGGAACCCCGCGTCGATCAACAGCAGCCGCAGCCAGGTTTCCTTCGGCGACTGAGCGCCGGAATCGACTAGGTCCAGCACCGTCGCCAACTGACGCAGGCCGCGGGTACGACGGTGTTTGCCGGCCAACTCCTCGACATCGCGAACCTTGAAGTCAGTGGCCGCCGCGAGCGCGTCGAGGTCCGCGACGGCACGATTCCTGGGTCCGCGTCTGCCCATGTCGAAGGCCGTGCGCTCCGGCGTCGTCACGCGCAGGCCGCCGAGCCACTCGGACTCGCTGTCCAACAGCAACTCGTCCCGCGCGACGACGCCTTTCGGTGCTCTGGCATTGCGCCAGATCAGCTCCACCGGGGTCTTGTCGTCGACCCACTTGGCGCCGTGCATCGCCGACGCCGCTGCACCCGCGATGACCGCCTGCCTGCGCGACCAGAGCCACGCGGCGAAAGTGCGCTGTCGCAACGACGGCTTGACGCGTTTGTCGAGGTAAACGTTCGGCATGATCGCGCGGTAGTACCTGCGCAGCTCAAACGCGGTGACGTCGCCGGCGGCCAGCGCCTCGCTGCCGATGAACGGTTGATGACTCGCTTCCATGGCGGCATGTTGTCAGCCCGGCACCGAAATCCGCATTCACTCTGCGCCCACTGCGCACAAGTCCGAGTAACGACCACAGCCAACGCAGACTCAACGCCTCCCAGGCCGCGGCGCCGACTTGACTCTGCGCCCACCGCGCAAAAGCACGAGTAGACACCACAGCCGCCGCAAACTCAACGCCTCCCAGGCCCACAGGCCGCCGCGGCCCCCAAAGCCCGCGGCCGCAGCCGCGCAAACCCCGCGGCCGCCGACGCGCGAACGCAAGAAGCCCCCGGCAAGCCGGGGGCTTCAGCGGCTGCTAGAGCAGCTAGTCGTTCTGGAAGTAACTCAGCAGGCGCAGGATCTCAAGGTACAGCCAGACCAGAGTCACCATCAGGCCCAGCGCGATACCCCATGCGGCCTTCTCCGGCGCACCGGCGCGAATCATCTGGTCGGCCGCGTCGAAGTCGATCAGGAAGCTGAACGCCGCGATGCCGATCATGACCAGCGAGAAGATGATCGCGACCGGGCCGCCGTCCCGCAGCGGGCCGGCACCGTGGGTGAAGAGGCCCATGATCAGGTTGCCGACCATCAGCACGACCGCGCCGATAAGGGCAGCGAAAATCATCCGCGTGAACTTCGGCGTGACGCGGATGGCGCCGGTCTTGTAGACGACGAGCATGCCGGCGAACACGCCGATCGTGCCGAGCACGGCCTCCGCGATCAAACCACCGGCATTGGCGTGGGTTCTGCCGCCGCCGACAGTGAAGTTGGCCAGCAGGAACGAAATGGCGCCGAGGAACAGCCCCTCCAGGCCGGCGTACGTGAGCACGATGCCGGGGTTGTCCTGCTTGTTGCCGAAGGTGGCGATCATCACGAGGATGAAGCCGCCGAGTCCACCGATCGCGACGAGCGGCAACGCCAGCGCGTGGTTGGCCGATGTCAGGAAATACGAGACGGCGGCGACGGCCGACAGCAGGGCCAGCGTGATGCCGGTCTTGGTGACGACGTCGTCGATGGTCAGCGGACGGGAGGCCTTGGCCTCCTGATAGGGGGCGTAGGGGTTCGCCTGATACGCCTGCATCTGGGCCGGGCCAGTGCCGAACTGCGCGTATCCGCCCTGCTGCTTAGGCAGCGAACGAAATACCGGGTTGCTTGTCTCCCGCACCGTCGGATCCTCTCTTGTGGCAGTGCTCGAGCCGTACGAACACACGATCAACGAACAGCGACCCGCCCGGGTTCCCAGGGGAGCTGGTGATTTCTCGGCGGGACCACGGTAAACCTTACCCGCGGACGCTCGCGAGTCACCAAGGATCTAGATTGCTGGTCAAAGTCATAACCACCGATGCCGGCGAGGGGAGACCAGGGCGTGACTGCAGCCGTGACCGGAGAGTCCGATGAAGTCCTGACCCGCGTCGAGAACGGCGTCGGCCTAATCACCCTCAACCGCCCCAAGGCGATCAACTCGCTCAGCCAGACGATGGTGGAGCTGCTCAGCACGGTCCTGATCCGCTGGGAGGGCGACGACGCGATCCGCGCGGTGGTGCTGTCGGGGGCCGGCGAGCGCGGACTGTGCGCCGGCGGCGACGTCGTCGCGCTGTACCACAGCGCCCGCAAGGACGGCGTGGATGCGCGGCGGTTCTGGCGCGATGAGTATCTGCTCAACGCGCAGATCGGCCGATTCCCCAAACCGTACGTGTCGCTGATGGACGGCATCGTGATGGGCGGCGGCGTCGGCGTCGGCGCGCACGCCCGCGTGCGGGTGGTGACCGACACGTCGAAGGTCGCGATGCCCGAGGTCGGCATCGGCTTCATCCCTGACGTCGGCGGGGCGTATCTGCTCTCGCGTGCCCCGGGCGCGCTGGGCCTGCACGCGGCGCTGACGGGCGCACCGTTCTCCGGCGCCGACGCGATCGCGCTGGGTTTCGCCGACCACTACGTGCCGCACGACGACCTCGAGGCGTTCACCGCGGCCATCGTCGCCGGCGGGGTCGACGGCGCGGTGGCTCAGCACGCCGTCGAGCCGCCGCCGAGCCCCCTTGCCGAACAACGCGATTGGATCGACAAGTGCTTCGCGGGTGACACGGTCGAGGAGATCGTGGCCGCGCTGCGCGCGCACGGCGGACCCGCTCAAGACGCCGCGAACCTGATCGGCACCCGCTCCCCCATCGCGCTGTCGGTGACCCTGGAGGCGGTGCGCCGCGCCGGCAAGCTGGACACGCTGGAAGACGTTCTGACGCAGGACTATCGGGTGTCGACGGCGTCGCTGCGCTCCCACGACTTCGTCGAGGGGATCCGCGCGCAATTGGTCGACAAGGACCGCAACCCGAAGTGGTCGCCGTCGACGCTGGCCGAAGTCACCGCCGCCGACATCGAGTCGTATTTCGAGCCCGTCGACGACGACCTTCGCTTCGAGAAAGGCACCTCATGAGCTACGAGACCATCCTGGTCGAGCGCGATGACCGCGTCGGCACCATCATCCTGAATCGTCCCGAGGCACTGAACGCGCTGAACAGTCAGGTGATGAACGAAGTGACCAGCGCCGCAGCCGAACTGGACAACGACCCGGGCATCGGGGCGATCATCATCACCGGTTCGGGCAGCAAGGCATTTGCGGCGGGTGCCGACATCAAGGAGATGGCGAACCTGAGCTTCGCCGACGCGTACGACGCCGACTTCTTCGAGAAGTGGAGCAGGTTGGCCGCCGTCCGCACCCCGACGATCGCGGCGGTGGCCGGCTACGCGCTGGGCGGCGGCTGCGAGCTGGCGATGATGTGCGACCTGCTGATCGCCGCGGACACAGCGAAATTCGGCCAGCCGGAGATCAAGCTCGGTGTGCTGCCAGGGATG
The DNA here is from genome assembly GCF_059812195.1 of Mycobacterium sp. NGS68. Classification (NCBI taxonomy): domain Bacteria; kingdom Bacillati; phylum Actinomycetota; class Actinomycetes; order Mycobacteriales; family Mycobacteriaceae; genus Mycobacterium; species Mycobacterium sp. NGS68. The sequence continues at coordinate 79,199 of NZ_JCALCE010000021.1, forward strand.
GGCGGCTCGCAGCGGCTGACGCGGGCCATCGGCAAGGCCAAGGCCATGGACCTCATCCTGACCGGGCGCACCATCGACGCCGCCGAAGCCGAACGCAGCGGCCTGGTTTCGCGCGTGGTGCCGGCCGACGAGCTGATCACCGAGGCCAAGGCCGTCGCCGCCACCATCTCGCAGATGTCGCGGTCCGCGGCGAGGACGGCCAAGGAAGCCGTCAACCGGGCGTTCGAAACCAGCCTGTCCGAAGGACTTCTCTACGAGCGCAGGCTGTTTCACTCGACCTTTGCCACCCACGACCAGTCCGAAGGCATGGCGGCCTTCGTCGAGAAGCGTCCCCCCAACTTCAAACACCGATGAGCGAGACCGCCTCCGCGGCTCCCGCCGGACAAGAGGAATCGGCTGCCGAGCCGGTCGGTCCGGAAGTCCCTGAGCCGCAACCGAAGCACGAGGCGTTCTGGGTGCGGCATTACACGTTCACCGGCACCGCGTTCGGGCTGGTGTTCATCTGGCTTTCCCTGACGCCGTCGCTGCTGCCGCGCGGTCCGCTGTTCCAGGCCGTGGTCAGCGGGTGCTCCGGCGCCATCGGCTATGGCCTGGGCGTCTTCCTGGTCTGGCTGGTCCGCTACATGCGATCCCGCGACTCCAGCCCGCCGCCGCCGCGCTGGGCCTGGTTCCCGCTGATCGGGTTGGGCGTGATCGGCCAGATCCTGATGGCGATCTGGTTCCACGTCTGGCAGGACCGCGTGCGCGACCTGATGGGCGTCGAGCACCTGAACTGGTACGACTACCCGCTGACCGTGGCCCTGTCGCTGATCGTGCTGTTCAGCCTGGTGGAAGTCGGTCAGTTCATCCACTGGCTGGTCGGCTTCCTGGTCGGAAAGGTCGACCGGTACGCGCCATTTCGCCTCTCGGCGACCATCGTCGTGGTGTTGCTGGTGGCGCTGACGGTCACCCTGCTCAACGGCGTGGTGATCAAGTTCGCGATGCGCAAGGCCAACGGCACCTTCGCGCAGGTCAACGACGAGACGAACCCCAACACCGCGCCGCCGACGACGGAACTGCGCTCCGGCGGTCCGGGGTCGAAGGCGTCGTGGAGGTCGCTGGGCCATCAGGGCCGGATCTTCGTCGCCGCCGGTCCCACCGTGGAGCAACTCACCGCGTTCAACGGGGTCTCGGCCATCCCGCCGATCCGCGCGTACGCGGGGCTGGATTCCGCCGAGGAGCCCGGCATCACCGCCACCGCCGAGCTCGCCGCGCAGGAACTCAAGCGCACCGGCGGCCTGCAGCGCGCCGTCGTCGCGGTCGCGACCACCACCGGCACCGGCTGGATCAACGAGGCGGAGGCCGACGCGCTGGAGTACATGTACAACGGCAACAGCGCGATCGTGAGCATGCAGTACTCGTACCTGCCGAGCTGGCTGTCCTTCCTGGTCGACAAGGAGAACGCCCGGCGCGCCGGCCAAGCCCTGTTCGAGGCCGTCGACAGGCTGATCCGGCAGATGCCCGAGGGGCAGCGCCCCAAGCTCGTGGTGTTCGGCGAGAGTCTGGGATCGTTCGGCGGCGAGGCGCCGTTCATGAGCCTCAACAACGTCCTGGCCCGCACCGACGGCGCGTTGTTCAGCGGCCCGACCTTCAACAACACCATCTGGAACGACCTGACCAACACCCGCGACGCCGGCTCGCCGCAGTGGCTGCCCATCTACCACCGCGGCGCCAACGTCCGATTCGTCGCTCGCCCAAGCGATTTGGATCGCCCGCAACCGCAGTGGGGGCCGGGCCCGCGGGTGGTGTATCTACAGCACGCCTCCGACCCGATCGCCTGGTGGACACCCGATCTGCTGTTCGCGCGGCCGGACTGGCTGAAGGAGCCGCGCGGCTACGACGTGCTGCCCGAGACGCGGTGGATTCCGTTTGTCACGTTCCTGCAGGTGTCCGCCGACATGGCGGTGGCCGTCGATGTGCCAGAGGGGCACGGGCACAAGTACGTCGCCGACGTCGCCAACGCCTGGGCCGCGGTGCTGTCACCGCCCGGCTGGACGCCGGAAAAGACCGCACGGCTGCGGCCGCTGCTGCATCCCAACGCCGACGCGGGCTAGATCCACCGGCGGCCGGTGGCGCCGGCCAACTCGCCCCGGACGCGCCCGAGCTGGTCCAGCACGCCGGCCCCGGCCAGCGCGTGGTAACCACCGATGACGTCGGTCGCGCGGTGCAGGCCGAGGTCCAGCAGCGCGGCCGCGGCCAGGCTGGAGGTGTAGCCCTCCGAGCACACGATCACCCACTCGACGTCGTCGTCGACGGCCTCGGGCAGCCGGGCGTCGCTGGTCGGGTCGCAGCGCCATTCCAGGACGTTGCGTTCGATCACCAGCGCACCGGGCACCTCGCCCTCCTGCGACCGCTGGGCCTGCGGCCGAATGTCGACGAGCACCGCGCCGCGCCGCAGCGCGTCGGGAACGTCGGCGGCGGGCAGGCGGCGGTAGCGGCGGCGGGCGGCGGCCAGTACCCGGTCGATGCGACTCATCTCAGGGCCCTTCGGGTTGGTCGGTCAGCTCGGTGCGCTGACGGCGCAGCGTATTGCGTTCGGTCACTTCGTAATACGACATCGCGGTCAACGGGGGCGAATAGGCGTGCACGCTCAAGGTCGGCTGGACGGCCACGGCGTCGGCGGGCCGCGGCGCCCACACCACGTCGTGCACCCAGCCCAGCGGGAACCCGGCCTGATCGCCGGCATCCAAGCGACGGCGGCGCAATCGGCGGCCGTCCCAACGGAATTCGTTGAGGGAGCCGGACAGCACGGTCAGCGCACCGAGCGAGCCGCCGTGGTCATGCAGTTCGGTCGCGTGGCCCGGCACCCAACTGATCAGCCAGACGTCCAGCTCGTCGTCGCCGCGGATGCGGGTGAACCAGCGCTCGTCGGTCGGCACCCCGCCCGGCGGCAGCAGGTCGTCGCACCGGCCGCTCAGGACGTCGTCGGCCGCCTGGTCGGTGGCGTGCAACAGGTCGGGCACCCGCAGTCGCGTGGGTCCCGACGACGGGGGCGACGTCAGCGTGCGCAGCGCGACAGGGGTGGCGAGAGATGCAGACATTCGGGAGCTCCAGGGTGAACGGAATTGGACAAGCGGCGGCGCGTCAGGGCCGACAACACTCGCAAAATCCGAACTGCTCCATCACGACCGACAGTGTTGCATAGATTGGCACTGTGCACCGGTGCCGCGATCGCGTCCTGCTGTCGGTCACGGCGGTCGTTGCCACCGGCCTGATCGCGGGTTGCACGCACGACGTGAGCGGCCGGGCCACGCCGGCCCCAGGGCTCTCGTCGGCGCCGGCGCGCGGTCCGGGTGCGGTGCCGCCGGAGGCCATCGGCCTCTCGCCGGCCGGTGTCACGACCCGAGTCGACGTGCCCGCCGATTCGACCGAGGAAGAGTACTTCCAGGCCTGTCACGCCGCAAAACAGTGGATGGAGACCAGACCCAAGACCGGTGAGTCACCGCTCGAGCCGTACCTGGCGATGGTGCAGGCCTCGCCGTCGGGCGGCGCCGGCACGTGGAACAAGCGGTGGGCGGAGCTGACCCCGGCGCGGCAGGCGGCGGTCATCACGGCGGCGCGCGCGGCCGCCAACGACGAGTGCGGCTGAGGGACCCCGCGACGCATTCAGATCACGCGTGTACGAAATTGCCGACGCTGGGGTGCACCCGGCTGAATGGGCGCGGGTTTCGCCACGGCAAGATAAGCGGATGGCCCCCACCCGAGTCGCGCTGGCGCTCGGCAGCGGCAGCGCCCGCGGCTACGCACACATCGGGGTGATCCAGGTGCTGCAGGAGCGCGGCTACGAGATCGTGGGCATCGCCGGCTCGTCGATGGGGGCGCTGGTCGGCGGGGTGCAGGCCGCCGGACGGCTCGACGGACTCGCCGACTGGGCGAAGTCGCTGACCCAGCGCACCATTTTGCGGCTGCTGGATCCCTCGATCGCCGCGGCCGGGGTGCTGCGGGCCGAGAAGATCCTGGACGCGGTGCGAGACATCGTCGGACCGGTCGACATCGAGGACCTGCAGATTCCGTTCACCGCGGTGGCCACCGACCTGCTGGCCGGAAAATCGGTGTGGTTTCAGCGCGGCCCGCTCGACGAGGCCATCCGGGCCTCCATCGCGATTCCGGGCGTGATCTCTCCCCACGAGATCGACGGGCGGTTGCTCGCGGACGGCGGCATCCTGGACCCGTTGCCGATGGCACCGATCGCCGCGGTCAACGCCGACCTGACCATCGCGGTGAGCCTCAACGGCAGCGAGCCCGGCGCCAGCCACGATGCCGAGCCCAGCGTCACCGCGGAGTGGCTCAACCGCGTAATACGCAGCACCTCGGCGCTGTTCGACGCCAGCGCCGCGCGGTCACTGCTCGACCGGCCGGCCGCGCGGGCGGTGCTCAGTCGGCTTGGTGCGTCGCTGCCGGAGTCGGAAACCTGGCCCGAGGAGTCCGACATCGAGCTGCCCGACACCGACGAGGCCGACGAGGCGGTGCCGGCCGAAGTTCCCAAGATGGGCAGCTTCGAGGTGATGAACCGGACCATCGACATCGCCCAATCCGCGCTGGCCCGCCACACGCTGGCCGCCTACCCGCCCGACCTGCTGATCGAGGTGCCCCGCTCGACGTGCCGCAGCATGGAATTCAACCGCGCGGCCGAGGTCATCGAGACCGGCCGCACGCTGGCCGGCGAAGCCCTGGACGCCCTGGAAGTCAAGGCCGCCGACCGCACTCCCGCGATCGAGGGCTGACGGGCCGGACGCCGCAGCCGCTTCATCCGTGGCGCCGAGGGTGCACTGGCTGCGAGAAAACCGCGTGCGGCAGCGCGCCGATCAGACGCCGAGGAACCGCGCGACTCGCGCGGCTTCGCGGCGGCCCTGCTCGCGCCCGGCGGACGCGGACCGCGGCCGGCAGCGCGGATCCAGCGGATTGGGACCGAACGCCGCTAATGCGGCGTCGTCGGCGAACACGGTCAGCGTCACGCGCCCCGCGGCCCCGAACGCCGCGATCTCGTCGGCCGGTCCGGCGCCGAACGGCGACGGAGCGTCCGCGCCGCTGGGCACCAGGACCACCGCCACGTCGCAGTCGTCGGCGACGGGCATGTTGACGGTGCTGGCAACCCCGCCGTCCATGTAGCGCCGGCCCGCGATCGTCACCGGCGGCCACGCCCCCGGAACCGCGCAACTGGCCGCCACGGCATCGACGAGTTCGACCCCGGATTCCCGGTCGAATACCACGAGTTCGCCCGTGGCGGTGTCGATCGCGGCGATCCGCAGCACCCGGTCCGGCCACTGGTGCGACGGCAGGCGCTGCGCGATCACCTGGCGGCGGACGCCCTCGGGAACGGTCTCGGTCACCAGCGCCACCGAACCGATCTGCCGCATCCGGGCGCGCGTCCGGTCCGTCGGCCGATCCCCTGGCGGCGCTTCGCGCAGCGCGGCCAGGAATAGCTCGGTGATGGTGTCGATGTCGACGCCGGGGTCCAGCTCCGCCGACGCCTCGGCGATCTGCCGGTCGAACAGCTCCTCGAGTGGGCGGCCGCTGCCGAGCTGCGCGGCCACCGCCGCACCGGCCGACGTGCCGACCAGCACATCGGAGTCCAGCAGCCGCCGCGCCGCCGTCGGCGACTCGTCCGCGATACCGCGCAAAATGCCTGTTTCCCAAGCGATTCCGGCCAACCCGCCGCCGGCCAGGACGAGTGCTTGTCGGGTTGCCATGGCTCAGTGCTGCGCGGCCTGGGCAGCCGGGCTCAGCTCGTCGGGGCGCAGCAGCCGCGCGGGCGGGTCGGGCAGCATGAGGCTACGGGTGATGCGCAAATCCGCGTCGACGTGGACCAGCTCGCCCGGGGCCAGCAGGGACCAGCCCAGGTCGTCGTCCATCCGTTCGGTGGCGAACACCACCGACCGCCGGGTGCGCAGATGCTCGGAGTGTGCGCGGATTCGCTTGGTGCGCAAGTTGAATTCGGGCCGCGCCATGGCATGGCGATCCAGCATGTAGAGCTCGTGGGTGTCCGGGTAGCGCAGCGCCCACATGTCGGTGGCCGTGCTCAGCAGGACGTTGACCGCGAAGATCGGGACGTTGGCCGCCAGCCACCGCATGGCGTCGACGAACCCCGCCGTCACGTCGCCGTCGCGGGCCCGGATGGCGCCGGTGATCAGCGCGAACACCCGCTCGGAATCGGTCTGGCCCAGGACCAGGTCGTCGGTGCCGACCTCACGCAGCCGGGCGTCGATCGGGTCGAGTCCCTCGAGCACGCCGTTGTGCGCGAAGATCCGGCCGTCCTGCAGGAACGGGTGGGTGTTGCGGACGTCCAGCGATCCCGTCGTCGCATACCGGACGTGGGCGATGAACGTCGTGCCGGTTCGGTGGTGGGCTTCGGTGGCGAAGTCGGCGTCCTGCCAGGCGGCCATCGGCTCCTTGTGCAGCTCCGGGTGCCCGTGCTCGTTGAAGACGCCCAGGCCGGTGCCGTCGGGGTTTCTGCGGCTCTGCTCGGACAGGCTGTCCGGGGCGTTCAGCAGCCAGAACGTCGCGGTGCACGCCTTCTTGCCGGCGTGCAGGCCAAAGAGTCGACACATACCGAAACTCAGCCCACCAGGTGATCGGAGAGCTTTTCCAGCGTCACGCGGGCGTAGCCCTTCCACATCTGGCCGAACATCGGCAGCAGCGGCGCTACCAGGCCCGACTTGGCGTGGATGGTCCACTGCCAGGTCACCGTCGTGCCGGTGCCCGCGGGCGCGAAGCTCCACACGCCGTCGACCGAGCTCACCAGCGCCGCCATCGCGCCCTTGATGTCGCTCAGCGTGTAGCCGAAGGAGCGCGGCGGATCGACGCTGGTCAGCGTCTCGTGCACGCTGCCGCCGCCGACCATCGTGATGACCCGGGTCTGCCCCGCGGCATCCCAGGCACCGGACTGGCTGCGGATCGCTTTGATCGGCGGGAACACCCCGTACCACTGCGAACAGATCTCCGGCAGCTCGATGGGCAGCGTTCGGGCGAACGCGTCCTCGACCGTGACGGGGATCGCCCGTGATTGCGCGACGACGACGGACCTGGCCATGGGAATTCGGGCCCCTTTACCGGATCGGGTGGAGTTCGTAGGGACTCTAGTCGCGGTCGCGGGCCGGCCCGATTCCAGGTGCGCTAGACTGTTCACAACGTTGGCCGCAACAATGCCGTGCCAGCAGGTCGTGATCGATTCTCCGTTTTCTTTGCTCAGATCCCTCGCCGGGCGCCGAGTCCAAGATGACCGGTGCCGCGTGCACAGCTTCGAGCCGCGACGATCCCACCGCTTTCAAAACGTGTTAGGAACACTGAAACATGCACGAAGACAAGACTTTTACTCACCTCGGCGTGAGCCCACCGTTGGTCGAGGCGCTGGCCGCGCGCGGCGTGGACCGACCGTTTGCGATCCAGGAGCAGACGCTGCCGGACACGCTTGCCGGCCGCGATGTGTTGGGCCGCGGCAAAACCGGCAGCGGCAAGACGCTGGCCTTCTCGATTCCGCTGGTCAGCCGGCTGGAATCGCGCGATCGGCGGCCGAGCCGGCCCACCGGCCTGGTGCTGGCGCCGACACGCGAACTGGCGACACAGATTGCCGCGACCATCGAGCCGCTCGCCCGCGTGCGGGGCCTGAAGGTGATCACCGTTTTCGGCGGTGTTCCGCAGAACAAGCAGGTCAAGGCGCTGCAAGCGGGCGTCGACATCGTCGTTGCCTGCCCCGGCCGCCTGGATGACCTGATGAAGCAGGGCCTGGTCAAGCTGGACGCCGTGCGCGTCACGGTCATCGACGAAGCCGACCACATGGCCGACCTGGGCTTTTTGCCGACCGTCACCCGCATCCTGGCGGCCACTCCGGCGCGCGGCCAGCGCATGCTCTTCTCGGCCACGCTGGATGCCGCCGTCGACACCCTGGTGAAGAAGTTCCTGCACGACCCCGTGACGCACTCGGTCGCCGAACCGGCTTCGACGGATTCGGTGATGACTCATCACCTGTTCTACGTCGACGGCGTCGAAGCGAAGAAGGAGCTGGTGTATCGGCTGGCGGCCGGCGACTCGCGGCGAATCCTGTTCCTGCGCACCAAACATCAGGCCCGCAAGCTGGCCCGTCAGCTCACCCAGTCGGGCATCACGTCGGTCGAGTTGCACGGCAACCTGTCCCAGCCCGCGCGCGACCGGAACCTGGCGGCCTTCGCCGCCGGCGACGCGCGCGTGCTGGTGGCGACCGACATCGCCGCCCGCGGGGTGCACGTCGACGAGATCGGGCTGGTGGTGCACGTCGATCCGCCCGCCGAGCACAAGGCCTACCTGCATCGGTCCGGCCGCACGGCACGGGCCGGCGCGTCGGGCGAGGTGGTCACCATCGCGCTGCCGGAACAACGCCGCGACACCCAATCGATGATGCGCAAGGCGGCAATCCATGCCGTCCCGCAGCGGGTCACCGCGGCCTCCGACGCGGTGGAGGCGCTGGTTGGAACTGCCCCGTGCACACCCGTCGGGGGCGAGCAGCAACGCCGGAAGGTCCACCCACCGGCCCGGCCCGCCGTGCATCACCAGCCGTCGCGACGTCGCCGATCTCGGCGCCCCGCAACGAATGCCGCGCGGTCCGCGATTTGATCCGCGCCGCGTCGGATCGGAGTAGGGTGAGGTATCTGACTGGCGCCACCGAATGCGCCGTCGACACGAGCGTTAAGGATCGGTGGCATGGCTGTCCAAAGTTGGCATGACGCACCCCAGATTCACCCGTCGCAGATCCGGGTGGGTGACGTCATCGGCACGATTCGTCCCACGGACAAGCGCTACAAGGTCAAGCTGATCAGCGGCCCGAAGGTGGATCCGCAGCAGTGGACATTCTTCGGCAGCGACGAGCACGGCCTGCAGCATGCGAGCACGTTCAAAGAGGATGACTTGGTTCGCAGGTACGCCAAGGCCTCTTGACGGCGTCGGGTTTCCGCGCCGTCAGCGCGCCAGCCCGGGCGCTGCGCGGCCGGTGATCAGCGGCAGATCGAAGAAGCTCTGGATGCCGGCCGCGGCGGCGCAGGTTGCGGGGACGGCGTTGACGCAGTGCGCCGCGGTCGCGACGATCCCGGGGTTGCTCTCCAAGCCCGCCGCCACGCTTTCCGGCTGCCAGCCCTTGATCGTCACGAAGGTGTCCGGGTTTCCGCGCACCTCGACCTCGTAGCGCTCGCCCGCCGGCCCGAAAGTCCATGGCGGGTCCAGGTTTTCGGATCCCATCAACCAGTTCACGGTGATCCGGACGACCACCGTGTCGCCGACCATCGCCTCCCAGTGGAAGCGGCGCGCGGCCACCTGGCCGGGCTCGATCACCCCGATCGGCGAGTCGATCGGGGCGGTGGCGACGGCCACCTCCTGCGACGAGCGGATCTTCGGGTCGGCGGCGAATCCCAGCCGGTCGACGCACAGCCGCACGGACTGCCGGAAGCCGCCGTCCAGCAGCTTCTGCATCGGGCCGGTCAGCGCGCTGTCCGGGCTGCCGCCGAACCCCATCACGTAGCGCAGCACATCCGGGGCGCCATAGGTGCGCAGGTCTGAAAATTCCTCGGCGCGAACGAACGTCACGCCGGTGGACATCACCGACAGCAACAGCGGAAACAACTCGGTGGCCGCACCGGGCCCGATGCCGGCGCCGTGCAGGGTGGCGTTGCCGGCCTGGGCCGCGACTTCCAGCGGCGCCGCTTCCTTCTCGGTCGGGTAGAACCAGCCGAGCGGGGTGACGACGTTCTTGCCGGACCGCAGCAGCGCGGCGACCTCCTCGACGTCGGGCATCAGCGGCGCGTAGATCACGGCGTCGGCATCCAGCGCGAGGATGTCGTCGAGGCTGCTGGTCGCGATCACGCCGAGCGGCGCGGTGCCGATGATCTCGCCGACGTCGCGGCCGGCCTTGGCGTCGGAATGCACCCAACAGCCGACCAATTCGAGTTCGGGGTGCTCGAGGATGCCCTTGATCGCCGCCACTCCCACCCCGCCGGTTGCCCACTGAACGACGCGCATGGCTACCTTTCTACCGCCCGTCAGAGGGTGGTGACGTCGTAGCTGTCGTCGGAGTAGCGCTGGCGGATGGTCTTCTTGTCGTACTTGCCCACGCTGGTTCGGGGGATCTCGTCGGTGAACGCCCACCGCTCGGGCAGCCACCAGCGAACGACCTTGTCCTCGAGGAACGTTCGCAGATCGGCCGCGCTGGCCGAGGCGCCGTCGTTGAGCACGATGACCGCCAACGGCCGTTCCTGCCAGCGCTCGTCGGGAACCCCGACGACCGCGGCCTCGTGCACGTCGGGGTGTCCGATCAGGCAGTTCTCCAACTCGACCGAGGAGATCCATTCGCCGCCGGACTTGATGACGTCCTTGGCGCGGTCGGTCAGCGTGATGAAACCACGCTCGTCGATGAGGCCGACGTCGCCGGTGCGCAGCCAGCCAGACGCGAACTTCGCCTCGTCACGGCCCAGAAAGTACGAGCCGGCGATCCACGGCCCGCGAACTTCCAGTTCGCCGACGGCTTCACCGTCGTTGGGCAGCACGTGGTCGTCGTCGTCGACGATCCGGGCCTCCACGCCGCAGACCGGCTGACCCTGCGTCCCGCGGTACGCCCAGTGCTGCTCCTCCGGTGTGCCGGGTGGCGGCCACGCCATGGTCGCCAGCGGCGACGTCTCGGTCATGCCCCACAGCTGGCGGATCTGGACGCCGTGCTTCTCCTCGAAGGTGCGCATCAGCGACACCGGCACGGCCGAGCCGCCGCAGACCACCAGCCGCAGCGACGACAGGTCGTGGTCGGGCTCCTTCTCCAGGAAATGCATCACGTCGTTCCAGATCGTCGGCACCGCACCGGTTACCGTCGGCCGCACCTTCTCGACCATGTCGACCACCGACCGGGCGTCCAGGTGACGGTCGGGCAACACCAGGTCCGCGCCCGCCATCAACGCCGCGTACGGCAGCCCCCACGCGTTGGCGTGGAACATCGGCACGATCGGCAGCACGCTGTCGCTGGACCCCAGCCCCATGCCGTTGGCCGTGCAGGCGGCCATGGTGTGCAGGAAATTCGAACGATGGCTGTACACAACGCCTTTGGGATGGCCGGTGGTGCCGCTGGTGTAGCACATCGCGGCGGCGGAGTGCTCGTCGATCTGCGGCCAGTCGAATTCGGTGGGCTCGCCGCCGATCGCCTCGGCGTAGCGCAGCACGGTCTTGCCGGACTCGGACAGCGGCTCCAGATCTCCCTCCCCGACCGCGATCACGGTGTGCACGGTGTCCAGGGTGGGCAGGATTGGCGCCAGCAGTTTGGCCAGCGACATGTCGACCAGGACGACCTGGTCTTCGGCCTCGTTGGCCACGAAGGTGACCTGCTCGGGGAACAGCCGGATGTTCAGCGTGTGCAGCACCGCGCCCATGGTGGGCACCGCCAGGTAGGCCACCAGGTGCTCGGCGTTGTTCCACATGAACGTGGCGACGCGCTGGTCGCCGCTGACGCCGAGGCGGCGCAACGCATTTGCCAGCTGAGCCGCCTGTTCGCCCACTTCGCGGTAGGTGGCCTGCCGATAGTCGCCGTCCCCCACCGCGGTGGTGACGGTGCGCGCTCCGTGGACACCGCAGCCGTGCCGCATGATGGCAGCCAGGGTCAGCGGGAAGTCCTGCATCGTGCTGTACACCGGGCGAATGCTATCGCCGCACAAGCGGGTTAGGCGAGAGCTGCCTCGTACTGCAGCAGTTCGGGCATGCTCCAGTCGCCCGAGTCCGCGCTGTCGATGCCGGTCAGGGTCGAGGCGAGCGGCGCCACGGTGACGACGCCGTCGTAGTCGGCGATGTACAGCTGCGTCCCGTCCGGGCTTTCGACCAGGCACGACGGCTGCGCGGTCGCCTTGACCGTGCCGATCACGTCGTGGGTGAGCGTGCACAGCACGGTGATGCTGTCGTCGCTGACCAGGTAGGCGCGGTCGCCGTCGCTGCTCAGGGTCAGCCCGGTGAGTACGCCGCCGATCTCGGCGATCTTGCGCGTGTTGGTGATCTTGTTGGTGCGGGTGTCCACCACGTCGAGCACGGCGCCGACGTCGGGACCGCAGCTGGCCACGTAGGCGATGGCGCCGTTGGGGCTGAGCGCGACGTCGCGGACGGGCAGTCCGATCTCGATGGCGGCGACGACGCGCGGTGCGTGTCCGGCGCCTTGCTGCAGGGCCTTCGGCTCGTCTTTGCCGCGCTTCTTGCGCCACCGCGAACGGGCGCCGCCACGGGCGTCGTCCTCGCCGCGGGTGTCGATCACGACCAGCCGGCCGCCGGCCGGGCCGTTGGTGCCGACGTAGACGCGCGAACCGTCGGAGCTGACGCGCACGCATTCGGCGCTGGTGGCGCCCACGGCGGCCAGGTCCAACACCTGCACCGCGCCGGACGCGGTGTCGACGACGGCGACGTCGGCGGCGCGGGCGCCGTCGCGGGTGGCGTAGATGTGCGCGCCGTCGGGGCTGACGGCCAGATCGCTGACGCGCAGGGCGAGCGGATGGGTCGCCACGACGGTGTTGGACGGCACATCGATCACGCCGATAGCGTCGTACGCCGCCGACACGATGCTGACGTAGGCGCGGTCGGCATCAGCGTCGCTGACGGCGATCGCGTAGGGCTCGTCGACGCCGTCGACGGTCTGCACGACACGCCGGGTCCTGGTGTCGATGACCGAGACGCTGTCGCCGCCGAAGTTTGTCACCAGCAGGCGGCTGCCGTCGGGGCTGACGGCGATGCCGCTGATCGGGCCCCTGCGGACCGCGACGTGCACGGGCGCGTCGACGACGACCGCAGCGCGGACGGCGTCGTGAGGAGCCACCAGGTCCAGCTCGTCCCGGCCATAGGGAGCTATCTCTTTGCCGTTCACATCAGTCACACTGGCACCGCCTTTGCTGTGTTCGTCGGACGTGCACACGGGCTCGCAGCCCTCGGATCGGGCATTCAACGCCGATAGAGAAGCGCTGCTACGGCCACACTGAATATCGATTCTACCGGTCGAATTTCGGTCGAAATTATTTAATTTTGGCGGTGTTACCTACGTCACTCGGTCAACTCAGGTTCGACTCAGCTCCAGACAATCGAATATTCGAGTTGCCAGGACCTGGCAACCTAATAACCAGGATTGACATCGCCATTCGCCGCAGTGGTTAACTTCTAGGCGGGCAGTGTCACTTACGTTTAAATAAGAAATTCTCAGAAATTAGAGGTTAACGAGGTATATATCACACTGCGCACCGGAGGCGTGTCGTTCCAATACCGGGGCAAACGTGCAGGTAATCTCGCCGGGTGCGCACTCGGCCACCGGGCACGGCGTTCCAAGAATCCCTCCAGATCTCTACAAGGGCTACGGCTCAACCTTTGCTTGACAGCCCACGTCGCGCGAGCGGCGAGCAAGCAAAGGAACCGTGCCACCATGGAGACCCCCCTCGAGAGCCGCGCCGAATGGTTCGCCGTGCTCGCCAGCTTCGTCGTCCTCGCCGCAACCGGCGTCGCGACGGGCTTCGTCGCCCTCGGCGAGTCCGTCCCCAACGCCGTCGTCTGGCTCCTGCTGGCGGTCGCCGTCGTCGCCAGGCTGCCGCACGTCATCGCCCGCCGGGTCGCGGGGCGCAAGCGGACCGCACTCAGCTGAACTGCGTGCGCGGGCGCGGCAGCGCGACATCGTCGACGATGATGTCGAGCTTCTCGTTGTAGAACGCCACCTGTCCGGCGATCGGCGCCACCGCGGGCAGCGGATAGTGGTAAGTCCACGCGAGGTCGGCATGCACGCTGTCGCCGACCCGCACCGACCAGTACCCCGATGTCGTGCCCTTGTACGGGCACAGCGTCTGCGTCGGGCTGGGTTCCAGATGCTCGAAGAACACATCGGTCGGGTCGATGTAATACCTTGTCGGCAAGCCGGTTTCGAAGAGCAGCACCGGTGCGCGGGTGTCGGCCAGCGGCACGCCGTCCAGCTCCACGCGGACGTGGCGGTGTGACCGCAGCGCGTCGACGCGCGCATACGGATTGCGCGGGTGGCCGTAGACCTGCTCGTCTTCCTCGAACCACCGCAACGGCTCCCACTCGAAGCGCACGTAGCCCGCCACCGGGCCGTCGCCGTCGGCGTCGAACACCCGCGCGGCCGAGGGGTGGGCTCGCCCGGCGCCGACGAGCGAGTGCAACCGCGACGGGCCGAACTGCACCTTCTGCGGGTGGTCCTCGTCGCGCAGGAACTCCGCGCGGACATCGGCCAGCGGCACGTAATACGCCGGGTAGTAAGGGATTTCCCACACATAACGGGCCGCGGTGGTGTCGAAGACCAGCTCATGCCCGAGAAAGCCGCGGACCCGGCGCGGCGCCGGCTCGACGCGCCCCCGCGCGGCGGCCGGCGGCGGATAGTCGGTCACGGCTGGTCCCTGGAGGCCAGGCCGGCGGGCGCGTGGCCGATCGCGCGATGGATGGCGTCGGCCAACGCGAGCGCGCTCTCCTCGGTGAGTTCGAGCGCCACCCGCGCCGACGGGCCCAGCCCCGGGTTGAGCACGTCGATGTTGACGGTGTGGCCGTAGGGCGCATGGACGGGATGGTCGACGTACACGGTGGCGCGGTCGGCGCCGAACCAGCCCGTGGCGCCCTTGCCGCTGCCGTCGATCTCGACGTGTTCAGTGAGATATGTGCACATGCTTAGCCTTTCAGGTACTTGGCGAAGAATTCGTCGATGCGGCGCCAGCCGTCGACCGCCGCCTGCGGGCGGTAGGCGGGCCGGTCGACGGAGAAGAAGCTGTGGCCGGCGCCGTCGTAGGAGTGGAACTCGTGCGGCTTGCCGTGCCGGGTCAGCTCGGCATCCAGCGTGGCGACCCCGTCGGGCGCCGGGAAGCGATCGTCGGCGCCGAACAGGCCCAGCAACGGGCAGCTCAGGCGCGGCACCAGGTCGAGGATGGGCTTCATGGTCTTGGGCATCCCCTCCGGCGCCTCCTCGACGATGAACGCGCCGTAGCAGTCCACCGCCGCGTCGAACGGCAGCGAGCAGGCCGCCAGGTACGCGTGCCGTCCGCCCGAGCAGTGTCCGATGACGCCGAACTTTCCGTTCGCGCCCGGCAGCGACCGCAGGTGTTCGACCGCGCCGGCGACGTCGCCGACCAATCGTTCGTCGGGCACCCCGCCGGCCGCCCGCGCGGCCGCGGCCGCGTCGTCGGGAGCCGCGCCCGGCGCTTCCCGGGAGTACAGGTTCGGGGCCAGCGCGTGATACCCGCTCACCGCCAGGCGGCGGACGAATTCCTTTGTCTCCCGGTCATATCCGGGCATGTGGTGGATCCATACGATGCCGCCGCGCGCCCCGTCGGCCAGCGGGCTGGCCCGGTAGGCCTCGATCTCGTCGCAGCCGTGGCCGGTGATGGAAATGGTCTCCGCGCGGATGGCATCGGGGCTGATCGCATTCACCATGCCAGCTTGCCACTCGCGGGGGTACTGTCCTAGCCGTGGCGTTTCTCCGGGAAAGCCCGTATCGCGGGCGCAGGTTGCGGCTCGACGAGGCGCTGGTGGAGCGGTTCGCGCGCAGCCGCGCCGGTTTCCTGTTCACCCTGCACCTGGCGCCGCACATCGACAAGTTCGTGATCCCCCGGACCAACGGCCGGCTCAGTGTGATGGGCGTCGACAAGGTGGGGCTGCTCACCAGCACCGGCGCCAAATCGGGACAGCAGCGCACCCATCCGCTGGCACTGATCGACGAGGGCACCACCCTGCTGGCGATCGGATCCAACTACGGGCGCGACAGCCATCCGGCGTGGAGCGCCAACCTGCTGGCGCATCCCGAATGCACGATCGAATTCCGGGGCGCGCCCCGGCCGTACCGCGCCGAACTGCTCGAGGGCGATGCCCGTGCGGACGCGTGGGCCACCGCGGTCGACTTCTATCCCGGCTACGAGGACTACCGCACCAAGTGCGCTCCCCGCGTCATCCGGGTCTTCCGCCTCACGCCCGCCTGAGCGCTCAGCCCACGTTGATCGACATCGTTACCGTCTGCAGCTTGGCGGGCAGCTGGGTGGTATCGACGGCCAGGATCTCGCCGCTGTCCTGCGTGCCGTTGGGCAGGATCTTCGGCTTGAGGACAAACGGCGGCGTGTCGGTGGCCAGGCCGGCCAGGCCGAAGTCGCTGTCGTTGGCGATCATCAGCGTCTTCCCGCCGTCACGGCTGATGATGCCTTCGATCTTGTCGTGGCCGAAGAAGTCCCCGCTGGGCGACAGCGAACGGAGCAGTTCTCCGACGTCGAGCTCAAGCGTTTTCACGGCGACGGTGATGCCGGCCGCCTTGAGCTTGTCCGCCGCGGCCGCGTCGGTGCTGACGCCGACAAAGGTCTCGATCGGAACGCCGTTGACCAGCAGCCCGCCCGCGTCGGCGCGATACGACGTGCCAGGCACCGCCGAAAGGGGCCCCACGTCGGTGGCTCCGGAGATGTCGGCGGTGTAGATCTTCTTGCTGCCGGCGGGCGCGGGCGCGCCGTCACGTCCCGCGATGAGGAACGTGGTGGCGCTCAGCGCGGTGATGTCCGAGACGCCCACCCGCGTCTCCTGAGGATTGGACAGGGGATAGAGGTACTCGTGCACCTTGGTGCGGTCGGCGAGGTCGACGGTCACGATGCGGGTGACAGGGACGGATTTCGGCGCGCCGGTCAGGCCCGGCGTATTGAGGGCCGATTGCATGATGCCGACCAGCGTCTTGCCGTCGGGCGTGATCGTCAGACCCTCCATGCCCTGGTTGGGACTGCGCAGCGCGAGCTCCCGCGGCAGGGTCCCGTCGAACGGCGAGAGGCGGTCCAGCTCCTTGCCGTGGGCGTCGAAGTGAACGATGAACGGGCCGTAGTCGTCGGACACCCAGAACGTGCCGTCGGCCATGGCGACCAGGCCTTCGGCATCCAGGCCGTGATCCGAACGCGCCAGCGGGTTGCCGTCGAGGTCCACCAGCGTTTCCGCGGCCGGCGCCTGTGGGTCGATGAGGCCCACTAGGGGCTTGCCGTCGCGGCCGGTCAGCACGATGATCTGCTCCAGCGACGCGACCCCGCCGGCAAGTTTGAACTTGGCGATCTGGGGGTGGAAATCGGGCACCGGGAGCACGACTTCGTTGGGCGAACGGCCCGGGACTGCCGGGCCGCGGTCGGTGAGGCCGTAGATCTCGTCGGCGCTGCCGGGCACGGCGGCGATCGCGGAGCCGTGCGCGTTGGCCTGGATGGCGACCTCGCCGACGATGGTCAGCGGCGACTGGTCCTCGGCGTAGAGCCTGACCGCGTGGCTGACGGTGACGGGGAGCTGGTCGGTGCCGGTGAAGCCGGCGTCGGGCGTGTAGATCATGGACCCGTACGAGCCGTAGCTGATGGTGCCGTGCGCTGGCTTGCCGAACGCGACCGGAGTCACGCCTTTCGTGGCGGCCAGCAGTTGGCTCGGTGAAATGGTGAGCACCACACCGGGTTTCGTGCTCGGGGTGCCGCTAGCGTGGAGCGGCGACTCCGTCGGCGCGTCCAGCGAAGAGCACGCCGCGACCGGGAACAGCACCGTCCCCACCGCGGCCGCCCAGCGCTTCGAGAATCCCAAGCCCGTTCCAATCAGTGCCGTTTGTCGCGCACTTTGTAGGTCGACGGCCACGACTTTCGCGACTCGTCACCGGTCAACGGGGTGCCCATGCCGCCGACCTTGACGCTGTAGGCCTCCTTGCCGGGACCGACTTCGCGGTTGGCGTGTTCCTGGGCGAGGTAGTACAGCTCGTCGATGGTGGCTTCGTCGTAAGCGACGAACGAGGTCTCCCGGGCGACGTCCTCGATCCCCGCGAGCATCCGGGCCGGCAAGAACTGCGACACCAGCGCCGCCGCCCCGAACAGCACGAACGGAACCACCCAGTAGCAGACGTAGAACGACTCGACGCTGTCGATGCCGTGCACGATCGGCGGGATCAGCGACGACACCGTCATGCCGGCGAACGCGCCCACCCACACCCACGTCAACACCTTGCTCATCCGGACAAACAGCGAGGTCTTGACCACGTCGGCGGGCTGTTCGGCGGCGGCGAATTCGTGCACGAACGGTTTGCCGATCAGCACGCTGACCAGCGCCACCGTCAAGATTCCGGCGTTACTGACGGGCAGTATCCACCGCGCGATGGACGGCTCGCGAGTTGCCAGTACCAGCACCGTGAGCACCGAAAACACAGCGATCGAACCGATCTCGAAGACGGTCGCGGGTTTTCGGGCGCCCCGGCCGATCGCGAGCCCGATCACGGCCACCGCCAGCGCGATCAGCGCCGCGGCCCGGAACGGCACGTTACCGATCAACACCCAATAGACGATCCACGGCGCGAAGCCAGCCAGCATGCCCACGATGGGCCAGTCTATGAGCTGCGGTTTGCCATGAAGTGGGCGGCTGCGGGACGGGCGCAGAGGAATGGCTGATTTCGCAAGAAAATTGTCATTCTCGCCACTGGCCTCGGGGGGCGCGCCGTAGCACATTCGTTTGCAACGCCCATCCCGAAGGAGTGAACATGCCTTTACTGCGAGTGACGCTGACGCCCGGGGCATTCGACGAGGCACAAAAGGCGCGGTTGGCGGTAGCCCTCACCGAAGCAGCGTGCCGTGCGGAGTCGGTTCCCGATCTGCCGCAAACCCGCATGCGTGCGCTGGTGTTGCTGGAAGAGCTTGGGCCGGGGTGCTTCTACTCCGGCGGCCAACGGGTCGACGCGGCGATCGCCGGCGTGTTCGTCGACTGGCAGGTCAGCACCGGCGTGCTCGACGGCGCGCGCAAGGCGCGGTTCGCCGAGGAGCTTCAGGAGGCGGCCAGGTCGGCCATCGACGGCGACGACCGCCGGATGTTGGTCACCTCGTGCGTCATCCAGGAGGTGCCCGAAGGTCAGTGGGCGCAGAACGGCAGCATCCGCCGCCTTCCCGAGGTCGCCGCAATCGCGGGCTTCGAGCATCTCGCCGCGATCGTTTGACGCCTCCGCCCCACATCACATCCGCGCCGAGTGTCGACTTAATACACGCCCCATGTCGATTCGCGTGCCTTAACCCGACACTCGAGCGGTCCGGGCCAGCTGTCGAGCTACCCGCGCGGCGAACCCGCCGACGAGGCCAGGAATTCGTCCAGATACCCCGGGGGCCGCAGGTTGAGCAGGCGCTCGCGGTCGGCGACCAGGTCGTCGTACGTGAGCGCCTCGACCTCGGCCACCGTGTAGGGCAATACCGAGTCCGGCACGCCCTTGCGGACGATCCCGACGCCGAAGTCGCAGTTCAGCACCGCGACCCGCAGGTCGTCGCGGGTGCTGCGCAGCTGCACGATCGCCTTCCAGACGTCGCCGCTCCACAGCCATTCCCACCACCGGGCGTTTGCGCGGAAGTCGTCGTAGTTCTCCGCGCGACGGCCGATGTGCTCGAACAACGGGTTGCAGTCGTGCAGGATGATCACGCCGTCGTCACGCAGGTAGCGCAGGGTGTTCTCCACGTCGCGGACGACCTGCTCATAGGTGTGCAGCCCGTCGATCAGGGCGACGTCGACCCCCCGACGCTCGAGGAAGTCCGCCTCGTTCTCGAAGAAGGCGTCGCTGGTCGTCTCGAAGTAGTGGACCGCGCGTCCCTTCTCCGCGGCGAGTCTGCGAGAGCGGGCCGAGAGCTTGAAATTGGGGTCGACGGCGATCTTCTCGTCCGCGGTGAATTTCCGGAACGCGTATCCACGACACACGCCGATTTCGAGGTAGACGGGCTTTTCCCGTTGGCTGAGCGCCTGCTTTACGGCCTTGATTCGGGTGCCGTCGTCGCCGACGTACCAGCCGTGCCGCCACTTCTCGATGTCTTGCAGTATTGCCACGGCCAGGAGCATACAAGCTGCTTAGAGCCCGTCTTGCCGTTTCGCCAAAGATCGGTTGCCGCTAGCAGGTGAGCGCACTTGTCGACGTCCACGGCCCCGCGGCCAGCGGGACCGGACTGCCGATCTCGCCGGATGTGCCATGCGCAATGCCGTCGTTGCCGACCGTCCCGGTGTAGTGGACGTACGCCTTGCTGCCGGCCGCGGTGATCGTGAAATCGATGCTGTGGCCGTTGACGGCGCCAGTGGCATTCCAATTGGTGACCCGGCCGGGGCTGCGGACCACGGCGGTGGGTCCGATCGACGCGCCCCTGGCCTCGACGGTCACGTCGTAGCCGCTGGAGTGGTGCAGGTCCAGGTGCGGCCCGGCCACCGTACAGTTCGGAGCGGCTTGCGCCAATGGCATCGCGAGGAATCCGCCGGCGATGACAGCCGCCGCGATGCTCAATTTGATGCCGCGGTTGTTCATACTGCTCCTTCCTTACGACCAAAACCCTGTTCAGGTTTGCTGCGCCCGGCCTTCGGCGGCGGCGTGCGCGCGTGCGCTGACGGTCCGGCTGCGGGCACCGTGGGGGGCCTGCGCTACGGCCGCGTTGCGCGGCTCTGCGGCCAGCCACAGCCGCACCAGGCAGCGCCGTTGCTCCACCTCGGTGGCGTCGACGAATGCGCGCCGGTTGTGCAGCGTCACATGGTTGTCCGCGAAGAAGACGTCGCCGGGGTTGAGCGTGAACTCGACGAAGTTGGCGGGGTCGTTCAGGGCACGGTCGAAGGCGTCGAGCGCCTGGCGCTGACGGTCGGTGAGGGGCCGGCCGCCGCGGTAGTGGCCCAGCTCGATGTGCAGGCGGTTGTAGCGGATCTGCACGCCGTCCGGGGTGTCGGTGAAGACCGAGCCGACGGTGATCGGGTCCTCGCCCGGTTCGGTCTCGTGCGAGCGGTCGTAGCAGAACTCCCCGTAGAGCTCCTGTACCAGGTCGGGCTGGGTCTCCAGCAGGACGTTGTAGGCGGTGTGGCCGCTGACCATGACCGACTCGCCGCCGGACACGGCCTTGCGCAGGCACAGCAGGCCGAGGATGTCGGGGCGGCTGCCGGCGTAGGCGCAGGCGGAGTCGGTGTGGAAGATCAGCTCCGAGTTCGTCTTGGAGCCGCGCGCCTCGACGACGGACTGGCCGGTGTCTGCGACCAGGTAGACGCGGTCACCCTGTTTGTTCTGCGGCTGCGGGCCGCCCAGGTAGGTGCCCAGGCCCCAGTACAGCATCGACGCTTCCTCGTCCGTCCAGCCGTCGAGGGGCAGACCGCGCACGACAGCGAAGCCGGGGCCGCCGCCGATGGCGCGGCGCATGCCGCGGGCGATCTCCGCGAGTTCCTTGACGCGGAAGTCGGATGGCTCGATGGTGTCGAGGCGCTTGCCGCGGCTGCGCAGCTCGTCACGGATGCGCAGGCAGGCGGCGGCCTGGTGGGGCTCGACCGTGATCACGTAGTCCTCGGAGCGGAGGCTGGCCTGGTTCCAGACCGTCGGGCCGGTCATCGGGCGGATCTGGGTACCGGAGCGTTCTTGCGTCGCCTGGGTGCTCATAGCTGATTCCTTTCAATGCGCTTGCAGGTATGAGCGTGAGGTCTGGGTCTCAAAAGATTCTTGGAAACCGCTCGGTCCGCGTCCGGATACGATGCAGGTCTCCGACGGGGGCAGCCGAGGGCAGGAGTTCGTCGGCATGGGGGTCTACGCCCTCGTGGCCCCGGCCGCGATGTTGCGCCCGTTCGCGCCGAGGTGCGCGCCGTGACGGCGGCTACGGCCTGGCGATGGCGGCGCTGCTCACGGTCGCCGCCATCGACCCCGGTTTCCATCGCTCGGGAATCATGATCACCGTTGGAACGGCCATGGCGGGTATGGCATTCGGACGCCTTGTCTCCGCCGTCGTCGACAAGCGGACGCCGTTCTACCCCACCTGGCTCTATTTCCTGCTGGAAGCCGTCGCGGCGACCGCGCTGCTGGCCGCGGCATGAGACCCCGACGACATGCACCACGCAGGGCGCCAACAGCCTCCACCGTGGGCGCACAGTCCCACGGTGTCAACGCGCCGGTGACCCGCTATTACGCCGCTATTACGACGGCGGCTTGAGCTTCAGCTTGTTGGTCTGCGTGAAGCCGGCCGGGTGACCGCAGGCCGGGACCATGTAGGAGATCTGCGAGGTCCCCTCGTAGGTCACCGGATCCCAGACGAGGTGGGACTGGGCGCCGTACATGACGTTGGAACCGTCCGGACAGCTCAGGCTGTTCATCGTGTCCAGTTCCCACATCCCGTTGACGAGGTGACCCTGGCCGCTGCCCGCCCCGGCCTTCACCCAGATGCATCCGTCGCCGCACGAGCTGACGGACCAGTCGGTCGAAACCGTTCGGCCAGTCGGCGATGTCGATGTCGCCGAGTAAGTCCCGCTCATGGTCGGCGTTTCAGCCCAAGCGGTTCCGGCCGCACCGACAGCCAAACCGGCGATCGCGACGGTTGCGGCAAACCCTCGTACGAGAGCCATGCTGTTGTTCCTCTCTTAGAGCCGATGGTTGCGTTAATGCATTGG
Source organism: Mycobacterium sp. NGS68 (assembly GCF_059812195.1). Taxonomy (NCBI): domain Bacteria; kingdom Bacillati; phylum Actinomycetota; class Actinomycetes; order Mycobacteriales; family Mycobacteriaceae; genus Mycobacterium; species Mycobacterium sp. NGS68. The sequence goes on from NZ_JCALCE010000021.1 coordinate 101,597, forward strand.
TGCTGGTGTATCAGGGAATTGCTGAACCAACTTTGCTGCCGTGTTAACGCTGTGTGACACGGGTACCGCAGCCCCCGCGGCGGCGGTTGCTACCTTTTGACGCAACCTGTCGCGAGGAGCCCCGATGGCCAATGCACTGACCACAATCCAGCAGAAGCTGCAGCACGTGAGCGAGGCGGGCCGCGCGGTCAAACGACTCGCCGACACCGGCATCCTCGACCTGAGGGATCTGAATTCGACGGTGCAAGCCGCCAAGCTCTCCCGCGTCTACGGACCCCAGGCCACCATGACGATCCTGGGCGGGCGCCGATACGTGGACTTGCCCGCGATCGTCGACGAACGCGGGACGCTGACGTACGGGCAGGTCGACGAGCAGTCCTGGGCGTTGGCGCACGGCCTGCAATCCTTCGGCGTGGCCGCGGGCTCCGTCGTCGGGTTGCTCTGTCGCGACCATCGCGGCCTGGTCATCGCGATGGCCGCCTGCGGCAAGGTCGGCGCCCGCCTGGTGCTGATGAACACCGGTTTCGCGAAGCCGCAGTTCGCGGAAGTGTGCGAGCGCGAGCACGTCAAGGTCGTGCTGCACGACAGCGAGTTCCTCGGCCTGCTCGACGCGTTGCCCCCCGACCTGCCACGCGTGCTGATCTGGGTGGACGACGGCACGGACGTGCCCGCCGACGCGCATACCCTCGACGACATCGTGGCGAATCACCCCACCGAGCCGTTGCCCCCGCCGAGCAAATCGGGTGGGTCGGTCATCCTCACCAGCGGCACGACTGGCCTGCCCAAGGGCGCGCCGCGCGACACGGTGTCTCCCCTGGCGACCGCCCAGATCGTCGACCGAATCCCGTTCCCGCGCAAGGGAACCATGGTGATCGTCTCGCCGATCTTCCACAGCACCGGTTGGGCCACCTACACCGTCGGCGCCGCGTTGGGCAACAAGGTGGTGACCGCCCGGCGATTCAAGGCCGAAGCCACCTTGAAGCTCATCGCCGACCATCGCGCCGACATGCTGGTCGCGGTCCCGACGATGCTGCACCGGATGGTCGAACTCGCGCCCGACGTCATCGCCAAGTACGACACGTCCTCATTGCAGGTGATCCTGGTCGCCGGGTCGGCGCTGAGCCCAGAGCTGTCCACTCGCGTGCAGGACACCTTCGGCGACGTGCTCTACAACATGTACGGCTCCACCGAGTGCGCGATCGCGACGGTCGCCACCCCCGCCGAGCTGCGCGCAGCGCCCGGCACCGCCGGCCGCGCTCCCCTGACCTGCGATGTGGTGCTGTACGACGAACAGGACCGACGTATCGAGGGCGCCAACCGTCGCGGCCGGATCTTCGTCCGCAACGGCGCGCCGTTTTCCGGATACACCGATGGCCGGAACAAGCAGATCCTCGACGGGTACATGTCCAGCGGCGACATGGGCCACTTCGACGAGAACGGGTTGCTGTTCGTCGACGGCCGCGACGACGACATGATCGTCTCCGGCGGTGAGAACGTGTTCCCGCAGGAAGTCGAGAACCTGCTCGAGGAGCGCGACGACATCGCCGAGGTGGCGGTCGTCGGCGTCGACGACGTCGAGTTCGGGAAACGGTTGCGCGCCTTTGTCGTGTCCGAGCCGGGCGCCGCCCAGGACGAAGCCGAGATCAAGCAGTTCGTCAAGGACAACCTCGCCCGCCACAAAGTGCCCCGCGACGTCGTCTTCATCGAAGAGCTGCCCCGCAACGCCACCGGAAAGCTGCTGCGCCGGGTCCTCGTCGAGCTGGACATCGAACAACAGGGCTGACGACAGGGCTGACGGCCCACACAAAACCCAGCGAAAGCGCAAATCATTGCCGCAGCCGTGCTCAATACTGTTGCGATGACCCGAGTCGCGCCGCCGGTACTCACGGTTCACTCCGATGTCGCGGAACAGAGCTTCGCGACGGGCCACGATGTCATCGTCGGCAGCGACCTGCGCGCGGACCTGCGCGTGGCGCATCCGCTGGTCGCCCGCGCGCACCTGCTGCTGCGCTTCGATCAGGGCAAGTGGATGGCGATTGACAACCGCTCGCTCAACGGGATGTTCGTCAACGGTCGCCGCACGCCGGCCGTCGACATCCGCGACGGTCAGACCGTCAATCTCGGCGGCCCCGAGGGGCCACGGCTGAGCTTCCAGATCGGACACCACCAGGGCGCGGTCGGCCAGCTGCCGCCGACGGTGGCATCGGTCCCCGTCGTCAAGGTCCCCGCCGCGCGGCAGACGTCGTATCCGGACAGCTCGATGCAACCCACCGAGACGGCGGTGCCGACGATTCCGGCACCGGCCGGCCCCAAGGGGGAAATCGCGGACATACCGCAGGGCGAAACCGTCAGGGTGCGCACTGTGCAGGCCCCACCGGGGGGCGAGCAGCGCGCGACGGCCGCCACTATCGGTCGGGCCCTGGACAACGACATCATCATCCCGGACGTCCTGGCCTCGCGGTATCACGCGGACCTCGCCCCGACGCCGCTCGGCACCGAGATCCGGGACAAGCACAGCATCAACGGGACGTTCGTCAACGGAACCCGTATGGGGTCCGCGCTGCTCACCGACGGCGACGTCGTGACGATCGGCAATGTCGACCTGGTCTTCTCCGCTGGAATGCTGGCGCGCCAAACGGAAGCGGCGACGCGCACCGGCGGGCTCGAGGTCCGCGGGATCAACTTCGAGATCGACGGCAAGCGGCTGTTGGAGAACGTGGCCCTGACCGCCAGGCCGGGCACGCTGACCGCGCTCATCGGCGGGTCGGGTGCGGGCAAGACGACGCTGGCCCGGCTGATCGCGGGGTCCACCCGCCCCACCTCCGGCTCGGTGACGTTCGAGGGTCACAACATCCACGAGCAGTACGCGTCGCTGCGAAGCAGGATCGGGATGGTCCCTCAGGACGACGTCGTGCATCGTCAGCTGACGGTGGACCAGGCGCTGGGCTACGCGGCGGAGCTGCGGCTGCCCCCCGACACGAGCAAACGAGACCGCGCGCAGGTCGTTGCCCAGGTGATGGAAGAACTCGGCCTGACCAAGCACGCCGGCACGCGCGTGGACAAGCTGTCCGGGGGCCAGCGCAAACGGGCGTCGGTGGCGCTGGAGCTGTTGACCGGGCCGTCGCTGCTGATCCTCGACGAGCCCACCTCGGGTTTGGACCCGGCCCTGGACCTGCAGGTCATGAAGATGCTGCGGCAGCTCGCCGACGCCGGGCGGGTGGTGCTCGTGGTGACGCACTCGCTGAGCTACCTCAGCCTCTGCGACCAGGTGCTGCTGATGGCGCCCGGCGGCAAGACGGCGTACTGCGGCCCGCCCCGCGAGATCGGCGAGGCGATGGGAACCACCGACTGGGCCGAGATCTTCAGCAGCGTGGGTGCCGACCCCGAAGGCGCGAATCGCCGCTTCCTGGCCCAGGCCAGTCCGCCCCTACCCGTCCCCGCGGGGGCGAAGCCGGCCGATTTGGGTGAGCCGGCACACACCAGCGTGTGGAAGCAGTTCCTGACGATCGCACGCCGCCAGGTTCGACTGATCGTCGCCGACCGCGCGTACTTCGTCTTTCTGGCGCTGTTGCCGCTGGTCATGGGGTTGCTGTCGCTCACCGTTCCCGGCAAGACGGGCTTCGGCGTGGCCGATCCGAGAGGTTCGGAGCCCACCGAACCGATGACGCTGTTGACGCTGCTGACCGTGGGTGCCGTCTTCATGGGTACCGCCCTGACGATCCGCGATCTCATCGGCGAGCGCCCGATCTTCCAGCGAGAACAGGCGGTCGGCCTGTCCACGACGGCCTACCTCGGGGGCAAGATCGCCGTATTCTGCGTGTTCGCGATCGTCCAGGCAGTGGTCCTGACCACCATCACGATCCTGGGCAAAGGCGCGCCCACCCGGCCGGCGGTGGTGCTGGCTAACGCCACCCTCGAGCTCTACGTCACCGTCGCGACGGTGTGCGTGGCCGCGGCGATCTTCGGCCTGGTCTTCTCGTCGCTGGCCCGTTCCAACGAGCAGATCATGCCGCTGCTGGTGGTGTCGCTGATGGCACAGTTGGTGTTCTGCGGTGGGCTGGTGCCGGTGACCAACCGGATCGTGCTCGACCAGATCTCCTGGTTCATGCCCTCACGCTGGGGTTATGCGGCGTCGGCGTCCACCGTCGACATCTGGACCCTGATACCCAAAGTGTTCCTTCGGCAGGACAGCCACTGGAAGCACACGCCTGCCAAGTGGCTGTTCGACATGGGCATGCTGGTGCTGCTGTCGCTGTTCTATGCCGGGATCGTGTTCTGGCGGACACGGCTCAAAAAGCACTGAGCGCACGTCGGCGAGGCACGGGCGCGCAACGCGAAAGGTGTTGCGCCACAACGTGCCCCCAGTCGGACTCGAACCGACACTGGGCGGATTTTAAGTCCGCTGCCTCTGCCAATTGGGCTATGGGGGCCCGGCGGCGAATCTAGCGTGCGCGACGACCGACGCCGACGGCCCCTCGCCGCCGCAATTCTGCCGTCTGGCCGACGTGCGTCAAAGCCGCGCTTCCCGTAGGATCCGCGCGCCGCGCGCCTGGCAGGTATGCATCGGCTAGGTGTCAGATGACGTTGCCATGTCGGCCGACAGGACCCTGTTAAAACTGCCGGCGCCTCCGTTAAGAAGCCGTAAACGGCCGTCACAGTGCGGCTTTCGACGCGGACCGTGGACACGGGGATCACTACATTTACCGGCAACGCACAGGGTTTCGTACGCCAACGCACAGCGCCGGACCCAGCGTACGGGTCGGATGTAAACACACTAGGAGCAATAGATGTCATTCCTTACGGCAATCCCAGCCGAGTTGCTCGCCGCAGCGACACAGCTGCAGGGGATCGGATCGTCGCTGACCGCTCAGAATGCGGCCGCGGCCGTCCCGACGACCACCATCGCGCCCCCCGCGTCTGACCAGGTGTCGCTGCTTCAGTCCCAGATCTTCGGCGCGTACGGCACGCTGTACCAGCAGTTCGCCGCAGAGGCCGAGCAGATTCAGCAGCAGTTTGTGAACACCCTGGGCCTCAGCTCTGGCACCTACAGCGCCACCGAGGCCGCCAACGCGGCCGCGGCCAACCCTGTCGACGGCCTTACCAACATCATCAACAACATTGCGACCGTCCTCGGGAGCACCACCAACGGCAACCCGTTCACGCTGTCCGGCAACGCGGCCAACTTCGGCAGCTACGAGTTCGGTAACTGGGCCTCGGCCATGTCCTGCCTTGTCGGCATGGCCGGTGGTGGCCTGTTGCCCGCGGATGCCGCCGAAGCCGCGGCCGACGTCGGTGCCGACGCCGGTGCCGCTCTGGCCGGAGAGACGGCACCCGCTGCGGGTGGCATGGGCCTGATGCCGGTGGCCGGCATGGGCGGAGCAACCATGGTCGGCAACAAGCTGGCGGTGCCGCCGAGCTGGGCTTCCGCCGCCCCCGCCATCACCAGCCCGGCGACGGCCATCCGGACCGTCGGCTTTGGCGGCACGCCCGCCGCGGGGACGGGCGGGATCATCCCCGGCCTGCCCGGGATGGGCGCTGCGCGCAACAGCGCTGGCTTCGGTGCGCCTCGCTACGGCGTGAAGCCGATCGTCATGCCCAAGCTGACAGCCGTCTAAGCACACCGACAACTAGCGAAAAATTCAGTCAGAAGGAGCCGATTAAAAAATGGTCTTGGACTTTGCAGCGCTTCCCCCTGAGATCAACTCCGCGCTCATGTACGCCGGGGCCGGTGCGGGGCCGCTGATGGCCGCGGCAACCACCTGGAGCAACCTGGCCGCGGAGCTGAGCACGACGGCCACCTCGTGGGAGTCGATCATCGGCACGCTGACCGGCGAGCAGTGGACGGGCAGCGGGTCGGCGGCGGCGGCCACGGCAGCCCAGCCCTACATCGCCTGGCTGACCACCACCGCGGCCGCGGCCGAGCAGGCGGCGACCCAGATCACCGCATCCGCGGCCGCCTACGAGGCGGCGTTCACCGGGACCGTGCCCCCGCCGGTCATCGCTGCGAACAGGTCGTTGCTGGCGACGCTCGTTGCTACCAATTTCCTGGGCATCAACACTCCGGCGATCATGGCTACCGAGGCCCACTATGCGGAGATGTGGGTCCAGGACGCCGTCACGATGTACACCTACGCGGCCGCGGCCGCGGCCAGTTCGGTCCTGCCGGACCTGACACCGGCGGCGCCCACGACCAACCCGGGTGGGGCGGGCCTACAGAGTGCCGCCGTCGCCCAGGCGGCTGCCGCCGCGCCGGCAGCCAGCGCCATCAATTTCCCCGTGGCGTTCGGCGACAACATCTGGGGCGCTTTCCAGTCGGCATTCCCGTCCATGGCGGGCCTGATCCAGGCCGGAGACAAGCTCTTCGGTGACCTCTCCATATTCAACGGCATCCAGCAGATCGGTGTGACCGCGGCGTGGTTCGTCGGCGCGGCCATCCCGACCGCCGTCTCGCTGGGCCACACCCTCGCCGGCGCCACGCCGGCCGCCGCAGTGGCAGCGGACGTCGTTGCCCCCGTCGCGGGAGCGGCGGCCCTGGCGGGCTCGACGACGCCGCTGGGCGGCGCCGCGGCAGCGGGGTTGGGCGAGGCGGCCGCGGTCGGCGGGCTGTCGGTGCCGGCCAGCTGGGCGAGTGCCGTGCCAGCGACCACCGTGAGCTCGGTCACCAACGGCAGCGGCTGGGCCGTCGCCGCCGAGGAAGCGGGAGCGCCCGTCACCGCGATGCCCGGTATGCCGGGTGCGGCCGCCGCCGCCAAGGGCGCGGGTGCCTACGGCGCCGGGCCGCGGTACGGCTTCAAGCCGATCGTCATGCCCAAGCAGGTCGTCGTCTGATCAACAGCAAATCTGTCAACAGCTAGATAAGGAGAAAGCACCATGGCAACACGCTTTATGACCGACCCGCACGCGATGCGGGCCATGGCGGGTCGTTTCGAGACCCACGCCCAGACCGTCGAGGACGAGGCCCGTCGCATGTGGGCGTCGTCGCAGAACATCGCCGGTGCCGGCTGGAGCGGCTCTGCCCAGGCGACGTCCTACGACACCATGGGTCAGATGAATCAGGCCTTCCGCAACATCGTGAACATGCTGCACGGTGTGCGCGACGGCTTGATCCGCGACGCCAACAACTACGAGCAGCAAGAGCAGGCCAGCCAGCAAATCCTGAGCAGC
>NZ_JCALCE010000022.1:0-101207 GCF_059812195.1 Mycobacterium sp. NGS68
TAATTCGCACCGTAAATTGCGCCCAGGCGCCGGGAATATCGCGACTTCGAGGCACTACGGAAAGTGAAGTTATCAGCAGCTGCGCTGCATCGGTGACGACCGCGTTGGACTTCCAGGAAATACCCAGAATAGGGACAGCTGCGGTAAACCTTCCATTTTCTCGGCTACCGGTGAACAGGCCCCAAAACGCCGCTGATCTGCGTTATACCGATCTCCGCGAGGTAATGGATTCTTCGAATCGGAGTGGCCGCCGCGCCTAGTACGGGCCGGACTCCGGCTGATCCGGCTCGGGCGCCTCCGGCTGCTCCGATTCAGACGCCTCGGGTGCGTCCTCCGCCTCCCGCGACGCGGGCGCCTCACCTGCGTCCGCCACCTCCGGCTCAGACGCCTCGGCGACCTCCGCCGGCGGCGCCGCCGTGACCTCGAGGACGCCGTCGTCGAAGGGCTCGTATATCGGCGACCCGACGCTCGCGGGCGCGGGCGTGTCGGAGTGGGCGCCGCAGCCGTACTGCTTGTCCACGACGTGCCCGTCGGCGGAGAGCTCGTTGCCGCATACCCCGAACATCGCGCCAAGCGAGCCGGCCAGCGGCAGGAAGAAGCCGCAGTCGCGGCACACTCGCTTGGTGGATCGCGACATCGCCGACGCGGGACCGTAGTCGCCGTCGTGCCATCGCTCGGCGGCGTCGGCGCGACCCCATGCGCTCATCACCCACTGCCGGCCCAGCCCGATCTCCGCGGCGGTCTCGTCCACCTGGGGGTCGCCGCTGGCGCTGTAACCGGGAACTAGTCGCGGGTCGTCGGAGGCGGGCGCCAGCAGGTCGCCAGGACTCAGGTCGCCCGGCCTGACCCGCTGGTCCCACGGCACCCACTCGGGAGCCAGCAGCGCCGTCGGCCCGGGGATCAGCACCACTTCGCTGACCGTCGCGTGGTCCGCACCGGGATACGCGCCGACGACAACCGCCCACTGCCACCCGTGGTAGCCGGGCAGGTGCGCCAGGAACCGGTGGGTCGCGGCGACCGGGCCTTCGTAGCCGACGCCCAGGTAGTCGCCCACCGTCTCGGCGCCGCTGAACTCCGCGACGGCCGCCCTGGCCTGGTCGACGGCACCCGTGAGCACCGCCGCCAACGCCTCGGGCCACTCGGTCACCGACGGCACGACTGCCTCCTCGATGGGTCCGCTCACACTGTTACCTCTCTGCCCCTGCCTTTGCGCCTCCATACTGCCGGAAGGCAGGGTTGACGAGCCACACCCGGCCACTTGCAGACGCACGCTGTCGGCATAGGACAGAATTGAACGGTGTCTGGACGGCGGCGTGATCATCCGGGACGCGCGGCCCCAAACCCCGGCCGCCGGCCCGCCAACCAGCATCCGGGCATGGCCAACTACCCTCCGACCGACGCCCCCGCCGACTATGGCCGGACCCGTCGTCCGCCGCCGATGCCCAGCGCCAACCGGTATCTCCCGCCGCTGGGCGACCGGCAACCACCGCCATCCCCACCCCCGCCGCCTCGGGGTCCCGCACCGGGCGGTGCCGGCGAACGGATCACCGTTACCCGCGCCGCGGCCATGCGCAGCCGCGAGATGGGTTCCCGGATGTACTGGGCGGTCCAGCGGGCCGCCACCGCGGACGGCGCGGACAAGTCCGGCCTGACGGCGCTGACCTGGCCGGTGGTCGCGAATTTCGCGACCGACGCCGCGATGGCCGTCGCGCTGGCCAACACGCTGTTCTTCGCCGCGGCCAGCGGGGAGAGCAAGTCCAAGGTGGCGCTGTACCTGCTGATCACCATCGCACCGTTCGCGGTCATCGCGCCGCTGATCGGGCCGGCGCTGGACAAGCTGCAGCACGGCCGCCGGGTCGCCCTGGCCGCGTCGTTCGCGCTTCGAACGCTGCTGGCCGTGGTGCTGATCATGAACTACGACGCCGCCAACGGCAGCTTCCCGTCGTGGGTGTTGTATCCCTGCGCGCTGGCCATGATGGTGTTCTCGAAGTCGTTCAGCGTGCTGCGCAGTGCCGTGACGCCCAGGGTGATGCCGCCGAGCATCGACCTGGTCCGGGTCAACTCCCGGCTGACCGTGTTCGGCCTGCTCGGCGGGACCATCGCCGGCGGTGCGGTGGCCGCGGGCGTCGAGTTCGCCGGCACCCACTTGGTGAAGCTGCCCGGCGCCCTGTTCGTCGTCGTCGCGGTGACTGTCGCCGGCACGATTCTGTCGATGCGGATCCCGCGTTGGGTCGAGGTCACCGCGGGCGAGGTTCCGGCCACTTTGAGCTACCACCAGGACGGTCCCCACCCGCAACCGGGACCGCCGGAAGCCAGGAACGCAGGCGGATCGTTGCGACAACCGTTGGGCCGCAACATCATCACCTCACTGTGGGGCAACTGCACGATCAAGGTGATGGTCGGCTTCCTGTTCCTGTATCCCGCGTTCGTCGCCAAGGCTCACCAGGCCAACGGATGGGTTCAGCTGGGCATGCTGGGCCTGATCGGCGCGGCGGCCGGAGTCGGCAATTTCGGCGGCAATTTCGCCAGCGCCCGCCTGCAACTGGGCAGGCCGGCGGTGCTCGTGGTGCGCTGCACGGTGGCCGTCACCGTGTTTGCGCTGGCGGCCGCGGTCGCCGGCGCCCTGTGGATGGCCGCCGTTGCCACCCTGATCACCTCGGCGTCCAGCGCGATCGCGAAGGCCTCGCTGGACGCCTCCCTGCAGCAAGACCTGCCCGAGGAGTCGCGGGCGTCGGGATTCGGCCGTTCGGAGTCGACGCTGCAGTTGGCCTGGGTGCTGGGGGGTGCGGTCGGAGTCCTGGTGTACACCGAGCTGTGGGTCGGGTTCACCGCGGTCAGCTCGCTGCTGATCCTGGGCCTCGCGCAGACGATCGTCAGCTTCCGCGGCAACTCCCTGATCCCGGGCCTCGGCGGCAACCGGCCGGTGGTGGCCGAGCAGGAAGTCACACGGCCCAGTGCCGTCGGCCCGTCGGGAGTGTGGAAGTGAAGCGCAGCGTCCTCGTCGTGCTGGCGGTCGCGGTGGCCTTGCTTGCCGTCGGGGCCGGGATCGGCGCGTGGCTGTGGGCCTATACGCCCGGTCCCCATCAGCCGGAGATCAGCGTGTACTCGCGCGGTCACCTGACCCGCGTCGGGCCCTACTTCTACTGCGACGTGCTCAACCTCAACGACTGCCAGAACCCGGAGACCGAAGGCGAATTGCGGGCCACGACACGCTATCCCGTGCAGCTGTCGGTGCCCGAAGCCATATCCAAAGCGCCCTGGGCACTGCGTCTGGTGTACGAAGACCCCGCCAATCCCGCCATCGACTTCTTCCCCCGCGGGACCAGGCTGGCCGTCACCATCCCGACCGTCGACGCGCAGCGCGGTCGCCTGAACCAGATCGTGGTCCAATTGCTGACCATTGCGCACTTCCCGTCGGGCGAGGACCGTCCCTACTCGCACGCGGAATGGTCTGTGCGACTGGTGTATTGAGCGACGGCACGCCGGGAGCTAGCGAAAGAATCCCGACAACCCGGTGCCGACGTTGAATCCGCCCGAGTTGAGGCCGCCGCCGGAGTTCCCGTAGCCCGAGTTGTGACCGGCGCCGGAATTACCCACACCCGAGTCGTGATCGCCGGAGTTCAAGAAACCGGTGTCGTAGGTGCCGGTGTTACCGACGCCGACGACGTGGTTCCCCGAGTTACCGAAGCCCACCTGCAAGCTGCTGTTGCCGTGGTTGAAGAATCCCGTGTTCTTTCCGCCGCCGCTGGCGTTGCCGAAGCCCGAGTTGTATCCGCCGCCACCGGCGTTCCCGAAGCCGGAGGTATAGCCGCCCGCCGACGAGTTTCCGGCGCCCGAGCTGTAATCACCCGAGTTGAAGAAGCCAGAGTTGCCGGTACCCGTGTTGCCGAAGCCCGAGTTGCCGGTGTGGACGGCAGCGCTGCCGATACCCGTGTTGACGTCGCCGGCATCCCATAATCCGGTGTTGCTGTCGCCCGAATTGGCAAGGCCCGTGTTCCCGAAACCGGAATTGAAGAAACCGGTATTGCCGGCCTGACCGATCGATCCGGGAAACGCGGGGTTGTTGCCATTGCCGCCGGAATTGAAGGCGCCCGTGTTGTCCAGACCCGCATTGGACCACCCCACGTTGCCGAAGCCCGCATTCCCCCAGCCCACATTGTGGTTGCCCGCGTTGAAGAAACCGACGTCATGGCCGATGAGGGTGGCGTTGCCGCCGGAGTTGAAAGCGCCGAGGCTGCCGGTACCCGAATTCAACGCGCCCATGTTGATGCTGCCCGCGTTGAAGGAGCCGGTGTTGGTGTTGCCGGCGTTCCAGATGCCGGTGTTGAGGCCGCCGGTGTTGCCGATTCCGGTATTGGTGTTGCCCGAGTTGACCAGGCCCCAGTTGGCCGTTCCGGTGTTGGCGACGCCCGCGTTGTGACTGCCCGAATTGAAAATGCCGGTGTTGCCGGTGCCGGAGTTGAACAGGCCGGTGTTGCCGGTACCGGAGTTCAACCCGCCGAAGCCAATCTGGTTGTCGCCGGTGAGCCCGATGCCGATATTCCCGTGGCCGGAGTTCGCCAGGCCGACATTGTCGTCGCCGGTGTTACCGAAACCGAAGTTGAAGTTACCGGTGTTGCCGAAGCCGATGTTGCCATGGGTGTCGTTCGCGTTCAGCCCGGCGATACCAATTTGGTTGTCGCCCTTGAGCCCGATGCCGATGTTGTTGTTGCCGACGTTGCCGATACCGATGTTGTTGTTGCCGAAGTTGCCGACGCCCCGGTTGTAGTTGCCGAGGTTGTCGACGCCCAGGTTGAACATGGACGGGGTGGTGGATGCCGTGACCAGGTTCCCGTTGCTGATGCCGATGTTGCCGACGCCGACGTTGCCGACGCCGACGTTGTGCTGGCCGATGTTGCCGTTACCCACGTTGTGCGAGGCCGCGCCCGCGGCGCCCAGCGCCGCGATTCCGTTGCCGGCGCCCAGGTTTGCCGAACCGTAGTTGCCGAGACCGACGTTGGTGTTGCCGGTGTTGCCGTTGCCGAAGTTGGAGTCGCCGGTGTTGCCGTTGCCGAGGTTGAGGGTGCCGATGTTGCCGATCCCCAGGTTTACGCCCTGCAGGGCCGGCAGGGCTTGTAGCGCGTGCTCCCAAGGCGTCAGCTGCGCGGCGACGGCCGAGACCCCGCTGTGATAGCCCGACATCGCGGCCACATCCTGTGCCCACATCCGTTCATACTGAGCCTCGACCGCCGCGATCACAGGGGCGTTGAGGCCCAACAGGTTCGACCTGACCAGCGACACCAGCTCGGACCGATTGAGCGTCACCGCCGCCGGGTGCACGGTGGCCCCCCACGCCGCCTCGAACACCGATACCGCCGCTTCGGCCTGACCGGCCGCCGACCGGGCATGGGCGGCGGCCGCGCCCAACCACATCGCATAGGGTGCGGCCGCGCTCGCCATCGCGGCTGATGCGGGACCCTGCCACGCCGCGCCGGCCAGTCCCGCCGTCACCGAACCGAACGACTCGGCCGCCGAGCTCAATTCGCTGGCCAACCCGTTCCAGGCCGCCGCCGCAGCCAGCATCGGCCCCGTTCCCGAGCCGGTAAACATCAGCGCCGAGTTGATCTCGGGTGGTAGCACAACAAAATTCATGACATCGCCCCCCTGGTGTGTCCGCGTTCAAGCCCCACGGCACCCGATTTCTTGAGCGACACCCGAACTCTAGGGCCACACCCGCGGTCGGCGGGGCGTTTTGCGAATTCTCCGAGCGGCGGGCGCTACGCGCCGTGCCCCGCCGGCACTCGCTCGCCTTCCACCGTCGGCCCCGGCGGCGTCCCGTCACCGAAAGGCCTGCCCCCTAACACTTCCCGGCCATGTTCTGTTAGCCAACCGGACAGGTCGGGACCCTTGGGCACGATGCGGGTGGGGTTGATGTCGGCGTGCACGATGTAGTAGTGCTGCTTGATCTGCACGAAGTCGGTGGTGTCGCCGAAGCCCGGTGTCTGGAACAGGTCCCGCGCGTAGGCCCACAGCACCGGCAGCTCGGATAATTTGCTGCGATTGCACTTGAAATGCCCGTGGTAGACGGGGTCGAAGCGGGCCAGCGTGGTGAACAGCCGCACGTCGGCCTCGGTGATGGTGTCGCCTACCAGATATCGCTGATCCGCCAGCCGCGAACTCACCCAGTCCAGCGCGGTGAACAGCCGGTCGTAGGCCGCGTCGTACGCCTCCTGCGAACCGGCAAAGCCGCATCGATACACCCCGTTGTTGATCTCGGTATAGATCCGCTTGCTCACCTCGTCGATCTCGTCGCGCAACTCCGCGGGATAGAGCTGCGGCGCGCCCGCCCGGTGATACGCGGTCCATTCCGTCGAGAAGTCCAAAGTGATCTGGGCGAAGTCGTTGGTCACCACCGCCCCGGTCGGCACGTCGACGATCGCCGGAACGGTGATTCCCTTGGGGTAGTCGGGGAAGCGCTTGAAATAGGCGTCCTGCAGTCGCGGGATCTGCAGCACAGGGTCGACGCCGCCGGGGTCCAGGTCGAACGTCCAACTCCGCCGGTCGTGGGTGGGCCCGCAAAACCCAATGGAGATAGCACTTTCCAGACCCAACAACCGTCGAACGATGATCGTGCGGTTGGCCCATGGACAGGCGCGGGCGACGACGAGACGATACCTGCCGGGCTCCACCGGAAAGCCGTCACGCCCGTCGGCGGTGATGCGGGTGGTGATGTAGTCGGTATCGCGGCTGAATTCGCCCTTCCCCACGTAAGAACCCATGGCTCACAGTTTCGCATCCGACGGCGACGCCGTCAGGAACCGCCGGGCCACGTTGTCTTCGGCTGACGGACCCGGTTCCCAATGCGCGATCCACGGACCGGTGCCCGCGGACTGATCGATGACGCCCTCCTCCAGCCACGTGTAGCGGCCGCCAAGCAGCGCGTCGGTCAACCGAACGTCGCTGCTGTCGGTGTTGGCCCATAGCCCGTGGAACAACGCCTCGACCCGCAGTGTCGCTTGCTCACAGAACGTTTCGGCCAGCTCGTACGCCTGCCGGCCGGTCACCGGGTCGGTGGACCGCGCGGCCTCGGCCTTCACGCACGCCGCGGACATGGCGAACAGCTCGGCGCCGATGTCGACGATGCGCCCCAGGAAGCCCTGCTTTTCCTCCAGCTTGGCCTGCCAGCGCGCCATCCCGTAGAAGGTGTTGCGGGCCAGCTTGCGTGACGAGCGTTCGACGAACCGCAGGTGCGATGCCAACGAGCCGAACTGGCCGTACGCGGTGGGCCGCTGGCCCTCACCAAAGACGAGCTGCGGCAACCATTTTGCGTAGAAGCCGCTGGCCCCCACCGCGGCCGCAGCCTTCTGCCGCAAGTCGGCGTCCGGCTTGGCGAGGTCGCCGGCGGCGTTCAGGTGGGCGTCCACGGCCTCCCGCGCGATGAGCAGCCGCATGATCTCGCTGGACCCCTCGAAGATCCGGTTGATCCGCTGATCCCGCAGCGCCTGCTCCACCGGTACCGCGCGCTCGCCGCGCGCCGCAAGCGATTCCGCGGTCTCGTACCCGCGTCCGCCGCGGATCTGCATCAGCTCGTCGGCGATTCGCCACGCCATCTCACTGGACCACAGCTTGGCCAGTGCGGCCTCGATCCGGATGTCGTTGCGGCCCTCGTCGGCCATCTGTCCCGACAGTTCGAGCACCGCGTCCAGCGCGTAATTGGTGGCCGCGATGAACGAAAGCTTGCTGGCGACCGCCTCGTGCTTGCCCAGCGGCTTACCCCACTGCACCCGTTCGCGCGACCACTCGCGCGCGATCTTCAGCGACCACTTGGCCGCTCCCGTGGCGGTCGCGGGAATCGACAGCCGCCCGGCGTTCAGCGTGGTCAGCGCGATCCTCAGGCCGTCGCCCTCGCGGCCGATCAGGTTCTCGCTGGGCACCCGGACACCGTGCAACCTGGTGACGCCGTTCTCGATGCCGCGCAGTCCCATGAACTTGTTGCGCCGCTCGACGGTAATCCCGGGCGAATCGGCCTCGACGACGAACGCGCTGATCCCGCCCTTATGCCCCTCGCTGCGCGGCACCCGCGCCATGACCACCAGCAGATCGGCCACCACGCCGTTGGTGGTCCACAACTTCACGCCCTCGAGTTCGTAGGCCTGCCCGTCCTCTATCGGTGTCGCCGTCGACGCCAGCCGCGCCGGGTCGGAACCCACGTCGGGCTCGGTGAGCAGAAACGCCGAGATGGCGCCGGCGGCACAGCGCGGCAGGAACTTTCGCTTCTGCTCCGGTGTCCCGGCCAGCTTGAGCGGTTCGGGCACACCGATCGACTGATGCGCCGACAGCAGTGCGCCCAGGCTCGGGTGCACCGACGACACCATCATCAGCGCGCGGTTGTACGCCACCTGCGACATGTTGAGGCCGCCGTACTCGGATGGGATCTTCATGCCGAAGCAGCCCAGCTCCGCCAGACCCTGCACGTACTCGTCGGGGATCTCGGCGT
Organism: Mycobacterium sp. NGS68; assembly: GCF_059812195.1. Classification (NCBI taxonomy): domain Bacteria; kingdom Bacillati; phylum Actinomycetota; class Actinomycetes; order Mycobacteriales; family Mycobacteriaceae; genus Mycobacterium; species Mycobacterium sp. NGS68. The sequence continues at coordinate 8,477 of NZ_JCALCE010000022.1, forward strand.
CGCGCTCGATGACGGAGCCGTCGACGCCGTCGAGAAACTTCCGCAGCCGGTCCAGGAACTCGCCAGTGCGGGCCTCGTCCGCGTCGGACGGCCTGGGGAAGGGGTGTATCAGCTCTAGCGGAAAGCGACCGAGGAATAGTTCTTTGGCAAAAGACGGTTTATCCCAACCACTTTCGCGAGACTCTTCGGCGAGTGCCCGCGCCTGCTCCGCGGTGACCTGTGCTTGCTCAGCCATCGACGCCTCCTGAGTATCAATCTGCCGACCGTGATACCGATCACTTCAAGCAAAGAAATACCCGTTTCGCGCCGGATTCCCCTCAGCCGCTAACGGCCAAGCCTTTTCCGCCTCAGGCGTCGAACTCGCGGGCGACAGCCTTGACCACCTCGGAGACCTGCCGGGCGGTCTTGCGGTCCGGGTAGCGCCCCTTGCGCAGCTCGGGCTGCACCTTGTCTTCCAGGAACGTGATCAGATCCGCGACCATGCCATGCAGCTCGTCGGGGCTGTGCTTGTGCTCGGGAGGCGCCTCGCGTCGCGTCTTGGCCAGGCTGGGCGGCGGATCGATCAGCTTCAGGCTCAGCGCCTGCGGTCCGCGGCGTCCGGATGCGACTCCGAACTCCACCCGCTGACCCGCCTTGAGGCCTTCGATACCCGCGGGCAACGCCGACGAACGGACGTAGACGTCCTCGCCGTCCTCCTGCGACAAGAAGCCGAACCCCTTATCGGAGTCGTACCACTTCACCTTGCCGGTCGGCACTGCTCTCACCTGCTTTATCTGATGGATCGTTACTATGGGCAACAGAATGAAGCGTCCCGCTTGCGCAGGACGCAATGTGGTTTCTGATCCTACTCGGATGGTTGCACGCGAAGCACCCCTGAGTACCCCTTACTCGGTAGGGTGACAGTACCGCTGGAGGAAAGATGCGCCTGGCCCTCAACATCATCTGGGTGGTTTTCGGCGGCCTGTGGATGGCCCTGGGCTACCTGCTCGCCGCGCTGGTCAGCTTTCTGCTCATCGTCACCATCCCGTTCGGCTTCGCGTCCCTGCGGATCGCGTCGTACGCGTTGTGGCCGTTCGGCCGAACGATCGTCGACAAGCCGGGCGCGGGAACCCCGACGCTGATCGGCAACGTCGTCTGGGTGGTGCTGGCTGGGGTCTGGCTGGCCCTCGGGCATTTGGTCAGCGCGGCGACGACGGCCGCCACGATCGTGGGCATTCCGCTCGCGCTGGCTCACCTCAAGCTCATCCCGGTGTCGTTGATGCCGTTGGGCAAGGAGATCGTTCCGGTCGGTTCGCCGACGCGAAACGATCAGGTGGCCGCGTGACGATGACCGCCCTGGGTGTCCCGACGGTGCGCCGCCGGGACACCGGCACGCCCGCGGCGGTGCCCTCGGAAGGCCCTTTGCTGGACACCTTCGGCCGCGTCGCCACCGATTTGCGGGTCTCGCTGACCGACCGCTGCAACCTGCGCTGCACTTACTGCATGCCAGCCGACGGCCTGGACTGGCTGCCCGGCCAGCAGTTGCTGCGGCCCGACGAGTTGGCCCGCCTGATGGGCATCGCCGTCACCCGGCTGGCCGTCACCAGCGTGCGGTTCACCGGCGGTGAGCCGCTGCTGGCTCGCCATCTCGAGGAGGTGGTCTCGGCGGCGGCCGCGCTCACGCCGCGCCCGGAGATCTCGCTCACCACCAACGGCGTGGGGCTGGCCCGGCGCGCGAAAGCTCTGGCGGCGGCGGGCCTCAACCGGGTCAACGTGTCGCTGGACAGCGTCAACCGCGACCACTTCGCCGCCATCACCCGACGGGACCGGCTCGCCGACGTGCTGGCCGGGCTGGCCGCCGCCGGCCACGCGGGTCTGACGCCGGTCAAGGTCAACGCCGTGCTGGACGCGCACACCGGCCGCGAGGACGTCGTCGAGCTGCTGCGGTTCTGCCTCGAGCACGGCTACCAGTTGCGGGTCATCGAACAGATGCCGCTGGACGCCGGTCACCAGTGGCGTCGTGGTGACGCGCTGAGCGCCGACGACGTGCTGGCGGCGCTGCGGCCGCACTTCCGGCTGCGGCCGGACCCGGCGCCGCGCGGATCGGCCCCGGCCGAGCTGTGGCTGGTCGACACGGGCCCGAACACGCCGACCGGAAAGTTCGGCGTCATCGCCTCGGTCTCGCATGCCTTCTGCTCGACCTGTGACCGCACCCGGCTGACGGCCGACGGGCAGATCCGCAGCTGCCTGTTCTCCGCCGAGGAGACCGATCTGCGCGGCCTGCTGCGCGGCGGCGCGGACGACGACGCGATCGAGGCGGCGTGGCGCGCCGCGATGTGGGCCAAGCCGGCCGGCCACGGCATCAATGACCCCGACTTCATTCAGCCCGACCGCCCGATGAGCGCGATCGGCGGCTGACCGATGGCGCCGCTGACCGCCGCCGCCGGCATAAAGGTGACCGTCCGCTACTTCGCCGCCGCGCAGGCGGCCGCGGGCGCCGAATCCGAGACGCTGACGCTGCCGCGGGGTGCGACCGTCGCCGATTTGGTCGACGGATTGGCCGCCCGCGGGGGTTCGCTGGCGACGGTGTTGAGCCGATGCTCGTACCTCTGCGACGGCATCGCGGTGCGCAACGAGACACAACCGTTGCGCCCCGGAAACACGATCGACGTGTTACCGCCGTTCGCCGGCGGATGAAAATGTGAAATGCGTCACGTAACGGAACGATAACGGCGCGGACACGCTTCGATGTCGGGCGGTAGTGACCTGCGCAAATCCGCTGTGTTCCTGGCGATTTACCAAATGAATCGCCGGAAAACGCCGGGTTCCCCAAAAAGTGACGGGACAAACAGAACCCGCTAGCGTCTCGGGAGGCTCGCCAAGCTAACCCGTGGCGTTCCTCCCTCCCTATCGCGCCGAGCTCCATCCAATAGGCGGGGGACACCGACCGTGGATGGAGGCGGGGGACCCACCGGTCCACCGCGATCGGACCGGAGCCGTGACCGGCTCCTTGGGGTGAAGCCTGCGCTGTCCCGTGTGGATACGCGTTGGCCGGGTGCCTTCTCCACCCGAACCCGACAGCTGACCTCGCAGGCGCGTAAAGAGAGGAATCACGGCCTATGAGTGGACGTCACCGTAAGCCCGCAACGTCGAGCGTCAGCGTCGCCAAGATCGCCTTCACGGGTGCGGTTCTTGGTGGCGGCAGCATCGCTCTGGCTAGCCAGGCGGGCGCAGCAACAGATCAAGAATGGGATCGGGTAGCCAGCTGCGAGTCAGGCGGCAACTGGGCTATCAACACCGGGAACGGCTACCACGGCGGCCTGCAGTTCACGCAGGGCACCTGGGCGTCGCACGGCGGCGGCGAGTACGCCCCGTCGGCGCAGCTGGCCACCCGGGAGCAGCAGATCGCCGTCGCCGAGCGCGTGCTGGCGACGCAGGGCCGTGGAGCGTGGCCGGTGTGCGGCCACGGGCTGTCGGGCCCGTCCCCCCGCAACGTCCTGCCCGAACCGGCCGGCTTGAACGCGCCGATCGACGCGCCCGGCCTGAACGGCGACCCCGGGCCGCTGGCGCCGCCGCCCGCAGCCCCGCCCCCGCCGCCCGCGCCATCGGCTCCCGTGCAGCTGGCCGGCAACGACCTGGGCGCACCCCCGCAAGCACCGCCGCCCGCCGATGCACCGCCACCGGCCGACGCTCCCCCTCCGGTCGACGCGCCGCCGCCGGCTGACGCACCGCCGCCGGTCGAGGCCGTGGCGCCCGCGCCGCCCGCCGACGCTCCCCCTCCGGTCGACGCTCCCCCGCCGCCCGCCGACGCACCGCCGCCGGTCGAGGCTGTGGCGCCCGCGCCGCCGGTCGACGCTCCGCCTCCTGCCGACGCACCTCCGCCGGCCGATGCGCCGCCTCCGGTCAACGCATCGACCGTTGGCTTCACGCAGCAGCTGTGGCAGGCCATCCGTGGACACGACATCCACGGCAACGACGCACTCGACGCGCTCGTTCAGGCGCCCGTCGTCTGATACCGCTAGGCCGAATTCACCCATTCTTCGGTGCCGTCATCGAAGAACTGGTGCTTCCACACGGGTAGCCGCGCCTTGATGGTGTCCACTAGCTGGGCGCACGTCTCGAACGCCTCCCGCCGATGGTCGGCGGCGACGGCCACCACCAAGGCCGCGTCGCCGATCCGCAGGCTGCCGATCCGGTGACTGGCCGCCACGGCGCGCACCCCGCTGGATCGCTCGGCGACCTCGGCGACCGCGTCGGCGAGGACCTGCGCGGCCGACGGGTGCGCGGAGTAATCCAGCCTGCTCACCCCGCGGCCGCCATCATGGTCCCGAACCATGCCGTCGAAACCGACAACGGCGCCGGCGGACTCGTGGCTCACCAGGTCCTGGTGCTCGGCCAGGGAGATCGGTTGCTCGGTCAGGGCGGCGCGCAGCACCAGCGTCACGGCCGGTGGTCCCCGCCCGCGAGTTGGTCGAGGGCGTGGTCCAGCACGCCGGCGAGCACGCCCAGGCCGTCGCGCACCCCGCCCGGCGAGCCCGGCAGGTTGACGATCAGGGTCCGCCCGGCCACGCCGCACACCCCGCGCGAGAGCACCGACGTCGGCACCTTCGCCTCGCCGGCGCGGCGGATCGCGTCGGCCAGCCCGGGGATCATGTAGTCCAGCACCGCCACCGTCTGGTCGGGGGTGCTGTCGGTGGGCGAAATGCCGGTGCCCCCGGACGTGACGATCAGGTCGACGCCGGCATCCACCGCGTCGTTGAGCGCCGCACCGACCGGGTTCCCGTCGGCCACCACCTGTGGCTCCACGGCGGAGAACCCGTGCCGGCCAAGCCATTCGGCGAGGATCGGCCCGCACTTGTCGTCGTAGACACCGGCCGAGGCACGGGTCGAGGCGATGATGATGCGCGCGGTTCGGTCGCTCATGAGGCGGTCCACGTTCCGCTTCGGCCGCCTTCCTTACGCAGCACTCGAATGTCGTCGATGCGGGCGGCCGGGTCGACCGCCTTGATCATGTCGTACAGCGTCAGCGCCGCCACACTGACCGCCGTCAGCGCCTCCATCTCCACGCCCGTGCGGTCGGTGCTGCGCACCGTTGCCGTGATCTCGATGTCCGACTCGCCCACGGCGAAGTCCACGTCGACGCCGGTCAGGGCCAGCTGGTGGCACAGCGGTATCAGGTCGCTGGTGTGCTTGGCCGCCAGAATGCCCGCGACCCGCGCCGTCGCCAGCGCATCACCCTTGGGCAGACCGCCGCTGGAAATCAGCGCCAGCACGTGTGCGGTGGTCCGCAACGCGCCCGCCGCGACGGCGGTGCGCCGGGTGGCTCCCTTTTCGGTGACGTCGACCATGTGGGCCGCTCCCCGCTCGTCGAGGTGCGACAGCGGACCGAAGCGGGATTCGCCGCCGGCGTCAGAAGCCCCAGCGGCCCGAGCCATCCCGCCTACCTATCGGTTGACGACGGTGACCGGGTGAACGTAGGGCAGGTCGTCGGAGGGGAGCGGAAACACCACTTCACCGAAGGGTGACAGGGCGCCCGTGCGGTCGGTCACGAGCTCACTTACCGCATGGTCGTCCGGGTCCGTCGTCGGCCACCCGTTGTCCACGTATCTGGTTTTGCGCGCGTCAGCCACGGGATACATTCTGACAGGTCCCGCAAGCGCGCGCGGCGCATGTCCGCAAGCTGGGCTGTGATCGGCAGCGTATCTGCGTTGGCCGACTGAATTACGCTGGTCAGCAATGACCGACAACACCCCGCACATCCCGCTGGGGTCGTGGCTGGCCGAATTGCCCGACGAGCGGCTGATCCGGCTCCTGGAGCTGCGGCCGGACCTCGCGCAGCCGCCGCCCGGCAGCATCGCGGCCCTGGCCTCCCGCGCCCAGGCACGGCAGTCGATCAAGGCCGCCACCGACGAACTCGACTTCCTTCGGCTCGCGGTGCTCGACGCGTTGCTGGTGTTGCACGCCAACAGCACGCCCGTGCCGACCGCCAAGCTGTTGGCGCTGATCGGCGATCGCGCCCCGCAGGACCAAGTCACCGATGCGCTGGAGGATCTGCGGCATCGCGCTCTGGCCTGGGGCGACACCGCGGTCCGGGTCGCTGGCGACGCCGGCACCGGGTTGCCCTGGTATCCGGGACAGGTCACGCTCGAAGACACCGAGCAGACCAGCGAACAGATCGCCGAACTGCTCGCCGGGCTCGACGAGGCGCAGACCGACGTGCTGGAGAAGCTGCTCGACGGATCCCCGATCGGGCGAACCCGCGACGCCGCGCCCGGCGCCCCGGCGGACCGGCCGGTGCCGCAGCTGTTGGCGATGGGCCTGCTGCGCCGGGTCGACGCCGAGACGGTGATCCTGCCCCGCCACGTCGGGCAGGTGCTGCGCGGCGAGCATCCCGGCCCGCTGCAGTTGACCGCGCCCGATCCGGTGGTGTCGACCACAACCGGCGACGACGCCGACGCCACGGCGGCCGGCGCCGTCATCGACCTGCTGCGCGAGCTCGATGTGCTGCTGGAAACCCTCAGCGCCGCACCGGTTTCCGAGCTACGCGCCGGCGGGTTAGGCATTCGCGAAGTCAAGCGGCTGGTTAAGACCACCGGGATCACCGAACCTCGGCTGGGCCTGATCCTCGAGGTCGCGGCCGCCGCCGGACTGATCGCGAGCGGCATGCCGGATCCACCGCCGATCTACGGCGAGGGACCGTACTGGGCGCCGACGGCGGCGGCCGACCGGTTCACCACCCTGTCGCCCGCCGACCGGTGGCACCTGCTCGCCGGCACCTGGCTCGAATTGCCGGGGCGGCCGACGCTCATCGGCAGCCGCGGACCAGACGGCAAGCCCTACGGCGCCCTGTCACATTCGCTGTATTCAACGGCGGCCCCGCTGGATCGCCGGCTGTTGCTGGGCATGCTCGCCGAGCTACCCGCCGGTGCCGGGGTCGACGCGACCACGGCGTCGCAGGCGTTGATCTGGCGCCGGCCGCGCTGGGCCCGCCGATTGCAGCCGGGGCCCGTCGCGGACTTGCTGGCCGAGGCTCAGGCGCTGGGCCTGGTGGGACGCGGCGCGATCAGCGGACCGGGACGCGCCCTGCTCGACGAGACGGAAGATCCCGGGCCCGCGATCGGCGCGATGACCCGAGCCATGCCGGAGCCGATCGACCATTTCCTGGTACAGGCCGACCTCACCGTCGTCGTGCCCGGGCCGCTGCAGCGCGATCTCGCCGACGAACTGGCCACGGTGGCCACGGTCGAATCGGCCGGCACCGCCATGGTGTACCGGGTCAGCGAGCAGACCATCCGCCATGCCCTCGACATCGGCAAGACCCGCGACTGGATGCATGCGCTGTTCGCAAACCACTCTAAAACCCCTGTGCCGCAGGGTCTTACCTACCTCATCGACGACGTCGCGCGTCGGCATGGCCAGCTGCGCATCGGCATGGCCGCGTCGTTCGTGCGGTGTGAAGACCCGGCCCTGCTGGCCCAGGCGGTGGCCGCGCCGGCCGCCGAGGAGCTGCAGCTGCGCGCCCTGGCGCCGACGGTGGCGATCTCGCCCGCGCCGCTCTCCGAGGTGCTGACGGTGTTGCGCGGCGCCGGTTTCGTCCCGGCCGCCGAGGATTCCACCGGCGCAGTCGTCGACGTCCGGCCCCGCGGAGCGCGGGTGCCAACGCCACAGCACCGCCGGTTCTACCGGCCGCCGCCGCGGCCCGGCAATGAGACTCTCAACGCGGTCGTCGGGGTGCTGCGCAGGGTGACCGCCGCGCCGTTCGGCAATGTCCGCGTCGACCCGGCCGTGGCCATGTCACTGCTGCAGCGGGCCGCAAAAGACCAGGAAACGGTCCTGGTCGGGTACCACGATGCGGCCGGGGTGGCCACCCAGCGCGTCATATCGCCGATCGTCGTCAAGGGTGGCCAGTTGGTGGCCTTCGATTCGGCGTCCGGGCGGGTGCGCGACTTCGCGATCCACCGCATCACCTCGGTGATGTCGGTCGACGACTGAATAATGGCTGTATGCCCGCCGGCGACGATGCAGAGCGAGGCACGAGCGATGGGGAGGAGTGGCGCTAGATGCCCGACGGACCGTTGATCGTGCAGTCCGACAAGACTGTGCTGCTCGAAGTGGACCACGAACAGGCCGGCGCCGCGCGCGCCGCCATCGCGCCATTCGCCGAGCTGGAACGCGCGCCCGAGCATGTGCACACGTACCGCATCACGCCGCTGGCGCTGTGGAACGCCCGCGCCGCGGGCCACGACGCCGAACAGGTCGTCGACGCGCTGGTGTCGTTCTCGCGCTACGCGGTGCCCCAGCCGCTGCTGGTCGACATCGTCGACACCATGGCGCGCTACGGCCGGCTGCAACTGGTGAAGAGCCCCGCGCACGGCCTGACGCTGGTGAGCCTGGACCGCGCCGTGCTCGAAGAAGTGTTGCGCCACAAAAAGATCGCGCCGATGCTCGGCGCCCGAATCGACGACGATACCGTCATCGTGCACCCCAGCGAGCGCGGCCGGGTCAAGCAGATGCTGCTCAAGATCGGCTGGCCGGCGGAGGATCTCGCCGGCTACGTCGACGGCGAGGCGCACCCGATCAGCCTGGCCGAGGACGGCTGGCACCTGCGCGACTATCAGCAGCTCGCCACCGACTCGTTCTGGGCGGGCGGCTCGGGTGTGGTGGTGCTCCCGTGCGGCGCCGGCAAGACGCTGGTTGGCGCCGCCGCGATGGCCAAGGCTCAGGCAACCACGCTGATCCTGGTCACCAACATCGTCGCCGCCCGGCAGTGGAAACGCGAGCTGGTCGCACGGACCTCGCTGACCGAAGAGGAGATCGGCGAATATTCCGGGGAGCGCAAGGAGATTCGGCCTGTCACGATCTCGACGTACCAGATGATCACCCGCCGCACCAAGGGCGAATACCGGCACCTGGAACTCTTCGACAGCCGCGACTGGGGGCTGATCATCTACGACGAGGTGCACCTGCTGCCGGCACCGGTGTTCCGGATGACCGCCGATCTGCAGTCCAAGCGGCGGCTGGGCCTGACGGCGACGCTGATCCGCGAGGACGGACGCGAGGGTGACGTGTTCTCGCTGATCGGCCCGAAGCGCTACGACGCGCCGTGGAAAGACATTGAGGCGCAAGGCTGGATCGCCCCGGCGGAGTGCGTGGAGGTCCGCGTCACGATGACCGACAACGAGCGGATGATGTATGCCACCGCCGAGCCCGAGGAGCGCTATAAGCTGTGCTCGACGGTCCACACCAAAATTGCTGTGGTCAAGTCGATTCTGGACAAGCACCGCGGCGAGCAGACCCTGGTGATCGGCGCTTACCTGGATCAGCTCGACGAGCTCGGCGCCGAGCTGGACGCCCCGGTCATCCAGGGGTCGACCAGGACCCGGGAACGCGAAGAGCTGTTCGATCAGTTCCGTCGCGGCGATATCTCGACGCTAGTGGTGTCCAAGGTCGCCAACTTCTCCATCGACCTTCCGGAAGCCGCGGTGGCGGTGCAGGTTTCGGGAACGTTCGGTTCCCGCCAGGAGGAGGCGCAGCGGCTGGGCCGGCTGTTGCGGCCAAAGGCCGACGGCGGCGGCGCCATCTTCTATTCGGTGGTCGCGCGCGACAGCCTGGACGCCGAATACGCCGCGCACCGGCAGCGGTTCCTCGCCGAGCAGGGCTACGGCTACATCATCCGCGACGCCGACGACCTGCTGGGTCCGGCCATTTAACCCGCGAGCAGACGCAAAGCCCCCGCGCGCACCCCATTTCGGGAGCTTTGCGTCTGCTCGTCGACAGGCCGGTGTCACCTACAGCGGAGTGGGCGGCGGGTACCAGGCTCCGGTCAGGACAAGAAGTTCGAAACCAGCCAGGAGCGTGCCCAGCCCGGCGGTGGCGGCGATCGGCATACCCACCGCGTTGACCAGCCCTTGGATGGGTGCGCCGTCGAGCATTTGCTCGATGCCGGCCCTGAACAGTTCCACGTCATAGGCCGGCACCGCCGTCAGCATGGCCGTCGCAATGTCCACCGTCGGCTGCACTTTCGCGACGGCGTTGGTGAAGTTGGTGACGAAGTCGCCTGTCGTCACCAAGGGTAGGTTGGTGAACGACGTCAGCGGAATGGTCGGAAGCAGGGTCGCGAAGTCCGTGTGCGCCAATGCAGCCAGGTCGCTGCCGGCGGCGGCGATACCCTCGTGGGCCCCGGCAACCAGCGCGGCCGTGATAGTCGACGGTTCGACATGCGGGAACAGCCCGAATCCCGTGGCCACCTCCGGAGGACTGGTGGAATAGCCATGAGCCGGATCGCCGTAACCCAGATTGACGAGCACCCGCAAATCCGGCTCGACCAGATCGGCGATCGTGTTGCCTACCAAAGGAATCGATCGCACCGGCTCCAGCAGCGGCAGATGCGGAATGGTGATCATGGAGTACGTGGTGTTGCCGGTATAGCCGGGTGACGTCGGCAGATCGACGAGGTGGTAGCCGCCCGGAAGCGATGCCGGATCCAAAGTCGGGTACAGACCATGGACGTAGTACAGGCCCGCGAAGGCGTTGAGGTCGGAGAGAACGTTGATCGGGTATCGCGGCCAGTCGGCGATGCCGTCGTATTCGAGCGTGTAGATGTGCGTCGGCCAGACCGTGTCCGACGGCGTCGCGCCGAAAAAGGTTAACCCCAGGCTCGGCATGTTGAGGCCCGCGAAGCGCGCCAAGAGGCCGCCGTTGGGATTCATCGGATCGCCGAGCAGCACGAAGCCGAGATCGCCTGCCGTCGGCGGGCTGACCATCGTCGCCAGCTTCTGCATTTCCAGCGAAGCGATGATGGCGCCCTGCGAAATGCCCTGCACAACAACAGGGCTGCCGCCGGGCTGGATGATCCCGTGCTGCCCGACGCCCGTCCCGAACAGGGTGCTGTCCAGGATTTGAACGCCCTGAGCCACCGACTCGTTGAGCGACAGAACGTTGGTACCGGTCAGCGGGTACAGCCCGGCAGGGGTGAACAGCGCCAGCGCGCCGGACAGGCTGCCGCCGGGGAAATTCGGCAGGACGTAGTTGGCGAAGACGGTCGTCATGTAGGGAGCGCTGGGGATCGGAATGCCGCTGCCGGAGATGAACACCGTCTTGTAGTTGACGGGAAACGGTGGGTCGGCTGGCGCCATCGCGGTCACCGCCGCGGACTCGGCCTGTTGATAGGAGCCCCCGGCGGCGGCCAACGCGTGCGAAAACTCGCCGTGCAGCGACGTCAGTTGCCGCGTGAGCGCGTGAAACTCCCGCCCGTAGTCGCTGAAAAGCGTCGCGACGGCCGCCGAAACCTCGTCCCGGGCCGCGGCCAGCAGACCGGTTGTCCGCTGCGCGGTCACCGCGTTGACTTGGTCGATCGACGAGCCCAATCGCTCAAGATCCGCGGCCGCATCGGACATGGCCTCCGGCGACGCCAGTACGTACGTCATTGACTGACTCCCCACGTTGGGCCCGGGCGGTGTTTCATCGCCCAGCAAGGCAACGTAGCAGCTCCACTCCGGAATTATTGGAGATCACCCTGAATTGGCCATGCCCATTCCGGCGGGCCGGCGCCGCGGCGTGGACCGAATCCCGTTGTCATGCAACGCAAAGCAGGTACGCAAGGCGTCCACCGCCATCGGCAATAAATCGCCTGCGTGTCAGCCGCGCACCCGCTACGGCGAGCAGACGGCGTTACAGCGACAGGATCGTCGCCGACGCGGTGCCGGGGGCGCCGTACACCTGCGCCAGCCCGACGCGCGGGTTGCCCGGCACCTGACGCTCGCCGGCCTCCCCACGCAGCTGGCGCACCAGCTCGTGCATCTGGCGCAGCCCCGACGCACCGATCGGTTCGCCGTTGGCGATCAGCCCGCCGTCGGTGTTGACCGGCATCGAGCCGTGGATCTCGGTGGCCCCGTCGGCGACGAGCTTCTCCTGTTCGCCGTCGGCGCACAGCCCCGTCTCGGCCATGTGGATGACCTCGTTGCCCGCGTCGGTGTCCTGCAGCTGGGCCACGTCGACGTCCTCGGGTCCGATGCCCGCGGCCTCGTAGGCGGCCTTGGCGGCATACACCGTCGGCGACACGTCCTCGTCGAGCGGCGCAAACGTGGCGTGCACCTCGTAGGCGCCGTAACGGCGGGTGCGGATCTCGCACGCCCGCACGTACACGGGCTTGTCCGTGTACTTGTGTGCCATGTCGGCGCGGCACATGACCACGGCCGCCGCACCCTCGTCGGGGGCACAGAACATGTACTGCGTCAACGGGTAGTTCAACACGGCCGAGTTGAGGATCTCTTCCTCGGAGATCGGCTTGCGGCGGAAGGCATTCGGGTTCAGCGCGCCGTTGCGGAAGTTCTTGGCGGCCACCTTGGCCAACGTGGCCTGGGAGACGTTGTGGTCGTGCAGGTACTTGTTGGCTTTCATCCCGAAGAACTTGGTGGTGACGAACTGCCCGTTCTGCGCATACCACTGCGGCAGCGCCAGCTTGGCGGGGTCGTCGGTGAACGCGCCGCGCGGGTGCTTGTCCAGGCCGATGGCGATGCCGATGTCGTACTTGCCCAGCCGAATGGTGTCCGCGGTCTGCTGAATGGCGCTGGCCGCGGTGGCACAGGCGTTGAAGACGTTGGTGAACGTGATGCCGGTCAGGCCGACCAGGCGCGTCACCGCGTCCGGGTTGGACACCTCGTGGCTGCCGCCGAAGCCGAACTGGATGTCCTGCCACCCCACTCCGGCGTCGGTCAGCGCGGACTGGATGGCCTCGGCGCCCATCTGCATCGCGGTCTTGTCGAACCTGCCGAACGGGTGCAGGCCCACTCCGATGATCGCCACATCGTTGGTCATGTCAGGACCCCTCTCCGACGGGCTGGAAAGCGAAGGTGACGATCTCGTTGCCGTCGGCGTCGGTGGTGAACGGCACCATGGTGAGCTCGACCTCCTGGCCGAACTGCAGTTTGGCGGGGTCGTTCTCGGTCAGCCGGCCCTCGACCCTGATCACCGCGTCTTCGCCCAAACCGAGCTGGACCAGGCCGACGCCGAACGGCACGAAGTCCTTGCCCGTCGGTCCGGCGTAGGGGGCCCCGGGTGGGAAGCCCTGGGTGGTCCAGGCGACGACGGTTCCGCGGCGCGGCAACAGCACCTCGCTGATCTGACCGCCGCTACAGCGCGGACACCACTGCTGCACGGGGAACGCGGTGGCACCGCAGTCGCCGCAGCGACTGCCGATCAGCTGCGGGTTTTCGTCGGGCCAGGTCGAGATTTCGGGGGCGAGTGCCTTCTGCATCGAGCGATCCTCCAGCGATCCTTCAAGCCGGCCAAAGAATGGACTCCCCAAAAGGTACAACAGCGTTCCATCAAAGTGGAAATTACATTCTCGCAGTCCGCGGTGGCCCAGCGTGCGGCCGGCCGCACGGTCGCGACGCGGGACGGGCAGAATGCTGCGTCGAAAGTCGAGAGGAGACAACTATGTCGATCACCGTGACCCTGGAACTCAGGTTCAAGCCCGACGCGGTGGCCGCGGGACGCGAGCTTATGCACCGGACGCTGGAAACCACCCGCGCGTTCGAGGGAAACCTCGGCACCGACGTGCTCGTCGACGCGGACGACGAAGCGCACTGGCTCGTCTACGAGGTCTGGGCGTCGGTGGAGGCCGACGACGCCTACCGCGCGTTTCGCGCCGGCGAGGGCAAGGTGACCGAACTGCCGCCGCTGCTGGCCGCGCCGCCCGTCAAGATCCGGTACACCACCAGCGATATCTGAGAAACACCTCAGCTCAGCGCGGGGATCACTTCGCGTTCGAACAACTCGATGCCGGAGCGGTCGTAGGCCGCTTCGGGGAAGTAACAGATCGCGTATTCGCAACCCAGGTCGCGGACTTTCGAAAGGCGCTCGATGACCTGCTCCGGCGTGCCCGTCGCCGCGTCCGGCACGCCGGCGACCATCGAATCCGCCACGGCCTCGGGCACATAGCCGACCAGGCGGTCCCGCACCCGCTTCAGTCGATCCTTGACGTCGTCCTCCGACGAGCCGACGACGGCGGTGAAGTTCGCCGACCGGACGATGGCGTCGAAGTCGGTGCCCAGCTTGCTGCAGTGCTGCGACAGCACCTGCGACTTGTGAGCGAAGGCCTCGAGCTCCGGCGTGAAGTTGGTGTACTGGGCGTACTGTGCGGCGATGCGCAGCGTCACCTTCTCGCCACCGCCGGCAATCCACAGGGGAATACCGTTGTCCTGCAACGGCTTCGGCGCGACGATCGCGCCGTCAACCTGATAGTGCTTGCCGGCGAAGCTGACCCTGCCGTCGCGCCAGGCGTCGCGCATGATCTGCACGCCTTCGTCCAGTCGGGCTAGCCGCACACCCGCGGAAGGGAAGCCGTAACCGTAAGCGCGCCACTCGTGTTCATACCAGCCTCCGCCGATACCCATCTGAATGCGACCGCCGGAGATGATGTCCGAGGTCGCCGCCACCTTGGCCAGGTAGACGGGGTTGCGGTAGCTGATCGCGGTGCACATCTGGCCGAGCTTGATTCGCGACGTGCTCGCCGCGTAGGCCGCCATCAGCGACCATGCCTCGTGCGTCGCCTCGTCGCTCGGTAACGGCACAGTGTGGAAGTGGTCGTAGACCCACAGTGAGTCCCACGCCCCACCGTCGGCGTAGGTGGCCAGATCGCGCATCACCTCCCAGTGCCGCGCGGGTTCGATGCCCACCAGATCCATTCGCCAGCCCTGCGGGATGAAGAGACCAAAGCGCATAGCAGGGACTCTAGCCCTGCCTCACGACACCCAACGCGGCCAGCGCGGCCTGCACCGACGCGGCGCGCAATGCGTCGTAAGCGGTGTCGGGAAATTGCAGGCAGCAGTCCTGCAGGCCGCCGAAGGCGACCACCGCGCGGGTGGACTCCTCGAGCGTCGGCCGCGGGCCGAACACGAGCCTGCCGAGCCGATCGCGCCACGCCAGCACCTTGTCGATCAGACCCAGGTCGGCCAGCATCGTCAGCTCGGTCAGCACCAGCACCATGTCCTGCCGGTGCCGGTAGTGGAAGTCGAAATACCCCTCCAGCAAGGTGCGGGCATCGCTTGCTCCACGGCTCTCCTGATCGCCGACGAATCGCTCGCCCTCGTCGATCAGCGGGACCAGGATGCTGCGCACCAACTCCTCCCGGGATGCGAAGTGGTAGTACAGCGCGGGTTTAGTGATGCCCAACCGGTCGGCGATGTCCTGCAGGCTGGTGCGCTGCACGCCCTGCTGGACAAACAGATCCCGGGCGACTTCCTGGATGCGCTGTCTGGTGTCCGACCGGGGCCCGCTCACGCCGACAGTTTAACTGACTTACCGATAGGTAAGCTTCGTGTTATGCTTACCGAACGTTAAGTAAGTACGGAGGTCGCCATGCGGATCCTGATCTCCGGGGCCAGCATCTCCGGCCCCGTGCTGGCCTACTGGCTCGCCCGGCACGGGTTCGAGGTCACCGTCGTCGAACGCGCCGCGAGCCTGCGCAAGACCGGCGGCCACGCCGTCGACCTGTTCCGGCCCGCGATGGAGATCTCGGAGAAGATGGGCGTGCTGCCGCGGATCGAGGCGCTTGCCACGGGGACGACGGAGCTGACCATCTATCGCCGCGGCGCGCGGCGCCCGGCGCACGTCGACCTCACCAAAATCACCGGCGCCGCGTCCGACCGGCACGTGGAGATCATGCGCGACGATCTCAGCGAGGTGTACTACGACGCCGGCCGCGACGACGTCGAGTACCTGTTCGGCGACTCGATCACGGCGATATCCGCCGACGGCAACGTGACTTTCGAGCACTCGGCGCCACGCGCGTTCGACGTGATCATCGGCGCCGACGGGCTGCATTCGAACGTCCGCCGCCTGGTGTTCGGCGAGGACGCCGGACGCACCCGCTTCCTCGGCGGCCACCTGGCCGTGCAGTCGGTGCCGAAAGCGCTTGCGCGCGATGGGGAAATGGTCGTCCACCTCGGGGCCGGCCGGTTGGCGGGGATCTACACGGCGCGTCCGCTGGACGACGCGCGGGCCCTGTTCCTGTTCCGCACCAGGGACGAATTGCACTACCACCATCGAGATGTGCCGCGGCAGAAGGAATTACTGCGCGAGGCGTTCAGCGGCGTACACCCGCAGGTGGACGGTTGGCTCGACCATCTCGAACACACACCGGCGTTCTATTTCGATTCGATCACCCAGCTGCAACTGGACACCTGGTCACGCGGCCGCGTCAGCCTGGTCGGCGATGCGGGGTACTGCCCGGGGCCGGCCGTCGGCGGTAGCACCAGCATCGCTGTGCTCGGCGCGTACATCCTGGCCGGCGAGCTCGCGCGGTCCGACGGTGACTATGCGCGCGCGTTCGCGGCCTACGAGCGGCAGATGGGCGAACCGGTGCGCGGCAGCCGCGCCTTTGCCCGCGCCACGGCCAAGAGCATCGTGCCCGAGTCCGCCGCCGGGGCGTGGGCGCTGACCCGCGGCGCCCAGCTGATCTCCCTGCTACCC
This sequence comes from Mycobacterium sp. NGS68, assembly GCF_059812195.1. Classification (NCBI taxonomy): domain Bacteria; kingdom Bacillati; phylum Actinomycetota; class Actinomycetes; order Mycobacteriales; family Mycobacteriaceae; genus Mycobacterium; species Mycobacterium sp. NGS68. The sequence continues at coordinate 24,929 of NZ_JCALCE010000022.1, forward strand.
GCCGGGCTGACCAGGGCCGTCGCGAAGCTCAACACCAAAGGCGTGCGCCTCTACGACTCCATGCCGGTGCCGTTCTAGCCCGAGCAGTCCCCCGCAAGCGGGCGGTGCCCCCAGCAAAAGCCCCTTTTCGTGCCTCAAAGGGGGCTTTTGCGTCTGCTCGCGCCACCTTGGCAACATGGGCGTAGAAGCTACCGACGAGAGGACTGATCTGAATGGAGCTCACCGGCCTCGGGGTGTGGAGTAGTCAACTGCGTTACGGCGACGCATCCGAATCCGCCGACGCCGCGGCGGAACTGGACGAACTCGGCTATACGGCACTGTGGATCCCCGACGTGGGCGGGGCCGTTTTCGACGCGGTGGCCCACCTGCTCGCCGCGACCAAACGGACCGTCATCGCGACCGGCATCCTGAATCTCTGGATGCACGAACCCGGCGACGTCGCGCAGTCCTATGCCGCACTGACCGACGAGCACGGCGATCGCTTCCTGCTGGGGATCGGGGTCAGCCACGCGCCGCTGATCGACTCCCGCCAGCCCGGGCGGTACCGCAAACCACTGGCCGCGACGGCCGCATTTCTGGACGGGCTGGATGCCGCCGAGAAGCCGGTTCCCACCGATCGTCGGGTCCTTGCCGCGCTGGGCCCGAAGATGCTGGAGTTGTCCGCGACCCGTGCCCGGGGAGCGCACCCCTACCTCGTCACGCCGGAGCACACCGCTTCCGCCCGTTCGACTTTGGGTGAGGGGCCACTGCTGCTGCCCGAACAGACCGCCATTCTGTCCGACGATGCCGACGAGGTGCGCAGCATCGGAACCGACTGGCTGCGCTCGTATTTGGCGTTGCCGAACTACGCGAACAACCTGCTGCGCAGCGGCTTCAGCGAAGACGAGGTGACCCGGGTCAGCGATCGCCTGTTCGACGCGATCATCGCGTGGGGCGACGAAGAGGCGATCTTGCGCAGGGTCGACGAGCATTACGCCGCCGGAGCCGACCATGTTTGCGTGCAACTGCTCGAGGCTGACCCGACGAGCTTTCCCCGTGAGCAATGGCGCCGGCTCGCCGCGGCGAACCGAAACCGCGCGGGATCAACCTGAACCATGGCCTCCCGCAGACTGTTCCGCATCCTGTATCGACTCGGCTTCGCTCCGTGGGACGGCCACCCGCTGGCGCAGAGCCTGCGGGACCTCGTCGAGGGGACCGGCGGCGTGTCGCCGCTGGCCGCGGGGTCCGCGCTGGAGCTCGGTTGCGGCACCGGGGACTGCGCGATCTACCTCGCCCAGCACGGTTGGCATGTCACCGCGGTCGACTTCGTGGCCAAGCCACTCGAAAAGGCCCGCGCCAAGGCTGGCAACGCGGGGATTTCGGTCGACTTTGCGCAGGCCGACGTCACCCGTTTGAGCCGTGCGGGCGTCGGGACGGGGTTCGGTTTGATCGTCGACAACGGCTGCCTGCACAACATGACCGATGCGGATCGCGATGCGTACGTCCGGGAGGTCAGCGCCGTGGCGGCACCGGACGCGCGGCTGTTGATCGTCGCGTTCCCGACCGGTGCTCGGCGCACGGTGCGCGGCGTGGACCGCGCCGAGATCGACCGACGGTTCGCCGTCGCCTGGACTCTGGTGTCCGACGGTGACGAAAAGGCGTTGGACCGCGCCGAGAAGAGCCCGACCCGCTATTACCTCCTGCAGCGCACCACCTAGCGCGAGCGCAGACTCGCGCAACCTTAGGTGAGCGACTCCGGCGGCAGGAAGCGGTCGCCGTATTTCTCGGCGAGCTCACGGGCGCGGGCCACGAAGGCCGCCTTGCCCCGGCCCAGCGCGCCTTCGTAGCCGACGATGTACTGCGCGCTACCACCGGTCCACGGCGGGAAGCCGATGCCCATGATCGAGCCGATGTTGGCGTCGGCCGTCGACGTCAGCACGTTCTCGTCAAGGCACTTCTGGGTTTCCAGCGCCTCGGCGAACAGCATCCGGTCGATCATGTCCTGCAGCGGCGGCTCCGAAGACCCGGACTTGAACGTCTCCCGCAAGCCCGGCCATAGCCCGGAACGCTTGCCCTCCGGATACTCGTAGAAGCCGGCGCCCTTGAGCCGCCCGGACCGGCCGATCTCAATCATCTTCTCCACCACGGCTTCTGCCGGATGCGGCTCGTAAGTGCCGCCGGCGTCCTCGACGCCCTTGCGGGTGGCGGTAGCGATCTTGTGCATCAGCTCCAGGTTGAGCTCGTCGGACAGCTGCAGCGGCGGCGCCGGGTACCCGGCCTGCGAACCCGCCTGCTCGATCGACGACGGCTCCACACCCTCGCCGAGCATCGCCAGCGCCTCGTTGACGAAGGTGCCGATCACCCGCGAGGTGAAGAAACCGCGGCTGTCGTTGACCACGATCGGGGTCTTGCCGATGGCCAGCGTGTAGTCGAACACGCGGGCCAACGCCTCGTCAGAAGTCTTCTCGCCCTTGATGATCTCCACCAGCGGCATCTTGTCGACCGGCGAGAAGAAGTGGATCCCGACGAAGTCCTCCTGGCGCTTGACGCCGGTGGCCAGGCCGGTGATCGGCAGCGTCGAGGTGTTGGACCCGAGCAGCGCGTTCGGCTCGACGACGTCCTCGATTTCCTGGAACACCTTGTGCTTGAGGTCCTGGTTCTCGAAGACGGCCTCGATGACGAAGTCGACGCCCTTCAAGTCGGCGGCGTCGCCGGTCGGGGTGATCCGCCCCAGCAGTGCGTCAGACTTCTCCTGCGTGGTGCGCCCACGCTCCAGCGCCTTGGCCTCCAGCTTCTCGGAGTAGCCCTTGCCCTTCTGCGCGGCTTCCAGCGAGACGTCCTTGAGCACCACGTCGTAGCCGGCTTTCGCTGAGACATAAGCGATTCCGGCGCCCATCATGCCCGCACCAAGGACGCCGATCTTGTTGATCTTGACGGGCTCGATGGCGTCGGGCCGCGACCCGCCGTTGTTGATGGTCTGCAGGTCGAAGAAGAACGCCTGGATCATGTTCTTGGAGACCTGGCCGGTGACCAGCGTGGTGAAGTAGCGGCTCTCGATGCGGCTGGCCGTGTCGAAGTCGACCTGGGCTCCCTCGACCGCGGCGGACAGGATGGCCTTGGGCGCCGGCATCGGCGCGCCCTTGATCTGCTTGCGCAGCAGCGCCGGGAACGACGGCAGGATGGACGCCAGTCCGGGCGACGACGGGGTGCCGCCGGGCATCTTGTAACCCTTTTTGTCCCAAGGCTGTTCGTGGGAATCCGGGTTGGCCTTGATCCACGCCTTGGCGGCGGGCACCAGTTCCTCGACCGTCGGCAGCAGCTCGTCGATCAGGCCGAGCTCCTTGGCCTTGGCCGGCTTGAACCGGGTGCCCTGCGACAGGATGTTGACGAACGCGTTCTGAATGCCGAACATGCGCACCGAACGGGTGACGCCGCCGGCACCCGGCAGCAGACCCAGCGTCGCCTCGGGGAAACCGAACTGCGACCCCTTGACGTCCGCGGCGATGCGGTGGTGGCACGCCAGCGCGATCTCCAGGCCGCCGCCCAGCGCGGCGCCGTTGAGGGCCGCCACCACCGGCTTGCCCAGCGTCTCGAGCGTGCGCAGCTGCTTCTTGACGTTCTCGACCAGATCGAAAGCCTCACCGGCATTCTCGGGCCCGATCTGGATCATGCTCTTGACGTCACCGCCGGCGAAGAAGGTCTTCTTCGCGCTGGTGATCACGACGCCGGTGATCGAATCCTTCTCCTCGACAAGGCGATCCACCGCCTTGCCCATCGACTCGATGTAGGCCTCGTTCATCACGTTGGCCGAGCCGGACGGGTCGTCCAGGGTCAGCGTGACGATGCCGTCGTCATCCTTGTCCCACTGAATTGTGTTGTCGGCCATGTACTTAAACCCTCTCAATGATTGTCGCGACACCCATGCCGCCGCCAATACACAGCGTGATGAGCGCCCGTCGGGCGTTGCGGCGCTCCAGCTCGTCGACCATGGTGCCCAGAATCATCGCGCCGGTGGCACCCAGCGGGTGGCCCATGGCGATGGCACCGCCGTTGACGTTGAGCTTCTCGTCGGGAATGTTGAGGTCCTTCTGGAACTTCAGCACCACGGAGGCGAAGGCCTCGTTGAGCTCGAACAGGTCGATGTCGTCGACGGTCAGGCCGGCGCGGTCGAGCACCTTCTTGGTGGCCGGGGTGGGTCCGGTCAGCATGATCACCGGGTCCGCACCGCTGGTGGCGGTGGCGACGATGCGCGCCCGCGGGGTCAGCCCCTGCGACTTGCCGGCGGCCTCACTACCGATCATCACGAGCGCGGCGCCGTCGACGATGCCCGACGAGTTGCCGCCGGTGTGGACGTGGTTGATCTTCTCCACCCAGTGGTACTTCTGCAGCGCTACGTCGTCGAAGCCGCCCATCGCCGCCAGACCCTCGAAGGCCGGCTTCAGCTTGCCCAGGCCTTCCTTCGTGGTGTCGGGCCGCATGTGCTCGTCGTGGTCGAGAATCAACAGGTCGTTCTGGTCGCGCACGGGCACCACCGACTTGGCGAAGTAGCCGCCCGACCACGCCTCGGCGGCCTTCTCCTGGCTGCGCAGCGCGTAGTTGTCCACGTCGTCGCGGGAGAATCCCTCGATGGTGGCGATCAGGTCGGCGCCGATCCCCTGCGGCACGAACATCACGTCGTAGTTGGTGGCGGGGTCCAGGCCCATCGCGCCGCCGTCGGATCCCATCGGCACGCGGCTCATCGACTCCACACCACCGGCCAGCACCAGGTCATCCCAGCCGGAGCGCACCTTCTGGGCGGCGGTGTTGACGGCCTCGAGGCCCGAGGCGCAGAACCGGTTGAGTTGCACACCACCGGAGGTGACGGGCATGCCGGAGGCCAGCACCGCGGCCCGGGCGATGTCGCCGCCCTGGTCGCCGACGGGTGACACGCAGCCCAGGATGACATCGCTGATCAGGTTCTCGTCGAGGTCGGGATTGCGCTTGCGCAGCTCCTCGATCAGGCCTACGACCAGGCTCAACGGCTTGACTTCGTTCAACGCGCCGTTGCGTTGCTTGCCGCGCGGCGTGCGGATGGCCTCGTATACGAAGGCTTCTTCGGACATGTCGACTTCCTGTTCGCAAAAAAGGGGGTGTGTTAGATCCGTGTTAAAGACTAGGTCCAGTAGAGGCACACTAACAGGGGCCTCGGCCAACCTGTTGGTTGGGCGGGACTTTGCTGGTCAGGCGGCTGAGCGTCGCGCCCGCGCCGTGGTCGGTGCCCGAAACCGCCGCTCATCCCACGTCGCCGAACGTGCGGCCCGCCGCACACTGGCGGTCGAGTGCACAGCCCGCCGCACGCTCGCGGGGGCCAAGCGACGCGCGCGGCACCCTAAGCTCGACCACCATGACGGTGTCGCGGCTGCGGCCCTACGCAACGACGGTGTTCGCCGAGATGTCGGCGCTGGCCGCGCGCATCGGCGCGGTGAACCTCGGGCAGGGCTTTCCCGACGAGGATGGCCCGGCGGAGATGCTCAAGGCCGCGCAGGACGCCATCGCCAACGGCGTCAACCAATACCCGCCCGGCCTGGGCATCGCGCCGCTGCGGCAGGCCATCGCCGCGCAACGCCTCCGACACTTCGGCATCGAGTACGACCCCGAAAGCGAGGTGCTGGTGACCGTCGGCGCCACCGAGGCCATCGCGTCGGCGGTTCTCGGCCTGGTCGAGCCTGGCGCCGAGGTCCTGCTGATCGAGCCGTTCTACGACTCCTACTCGCCGGTGGTGGCGATGGCCGGCGCCCACCGGGTGCCGGTGCCGCTGGTTGCAGACGGCCGCGGCTTCGCGCTGGACGCCGACGCCCTGCGCAAAGCGGTGACGCCGCGAACCCGAGCGTTGATCGTCAACTCACCGCACAACCCGACCGGCATGGTGCTCAGCTCGGCCGAGCTCGAGGCGATCGCCCAGATCGCGGTCGCCGCAGACCTTTTGGTGATCACCGACGAGGTCTACGAGCACCTGGTGTACTCCTCGCCCCAGGGCCACCGCCACCTGCCGCTGGCGGGTTACGACGGCATGGCCGAACGCACCGTCACTATCTCCAGCGCGGCCAAGATGTTCAACTGCACCGGGTGGAAGATCGGATGGGCCTGCGGCCCAAAGCAGCTCATCGCGGGAGTGCGGGCGGCCAAGCAGTATCTGAGCTACGTCAGTGGCGCGCCATTGCAGCCCGCGGTGGCCTTGGCGCTGGACACCCAGGACGCCTGGGTGGCCGACCTGCGGACACGCCTGCAGGCCCGACGCGATCGACTGGCGGCGAGCCTGGCGGACATCGGCTTCGCTGTCCACGACAGCCACGGCACGTACTTCCTGTGCGCCGACCCGCGCCCACTGGGTTACGACGACAGCACCGCGTTCTGCGCCGCGTTACCGGAAAAAGTGGGGGTGGCCGCGATCCCGATGTCGGCGTTCTGCGATCCCGACGCGACCTACACGGACGTGTGGAATCACCTGGTGCGCTTCACGTTCTGCAAAACCGACCAAACCCTCGACGAGGCGATCAGGCGACTGCGGGCCCTCAGCGGCCCGGCCGGTTCATGACGAAATCCCGCAGGCCCTCGGTCGCGGACCTGAGCACCTTTTTGCGGGCCCGGTTCACCAGAAACTCCGGCAGCGGCGCCGACGGCTCCAGGGTGATGCCGAACCGCACCCGCGTCCGGTTCTCGCCCTCGCGGTGCAGCGTGTACTCGACGTGCTGGCCGTGCTGATGCATGGTCTTGCGGGCGTCCCACACCATCCAGTCGGGGCCCCAGTGGAATTCGAGCACCTGCTGATCGACGATGCCGATCACTTTGACCGTGACTTTGGCCAGGCGCGGCCGGCCGTCGGGATAGGTGTCGATGACTTCCGCCCGCTTGTGCACCGCAGACCACAAGGGCACCGAGGCAATATCGGCGAGCGCGTCGAGAATCACCTCCGACGACGCCTCAATGACGATGTCTCGTGCTGCTTGTACGGCCACTGGCTACAAAATTAGCCCTCGGTGTTGCGGACGGTCACATTGCTGGCGACCCAGTTGCGCAGCCCGTCGCTGGCGGCGTCCAACACCGTCTTGGTCGCACGCTTGACGATGAAGGCCGGCACCGGTCCCGACGGTTCCACGGTGATGTCGAAACGCACCCGGCTCTTGTCGACACCCTCGGGTTCCACGTGATACTCGATGTGCTGACCACGCTGCTGGAACGTCTCTTTGGCGTCGTAGACCACCCAGTCCGGGCCCCAGTGGTATTCGAGGATCTCGTTGTCGATCAGACCCATGATCTTGACGGTGGCCTTGACGTGGTGGGGGCGGCCATCCGGATAGCGGTCGAGGACTTCGACCCGCTTGTGCAGTGGTGACCATTGCGACAACACATCAACGTCCCGAAGCGCCCCCATGATCACTTCCGGCGGCGCATCGATAACGATCTCGCGCGATGTCTGTATAGCCACTGCCTCCAGGCTAGCAACGAGCCGCCGTTCCCGCGCCGCTTTTATGTGATTGCTTGATTACCAAGTTATTTCGGCAATGGATGTGGTGCCGGACGGGGGCGCGCCGACGGGCCCGGGGGGCGTCCGGGAAAACCGCGGCGCGGGCGCGGCCTGGTCGGTGCCGTGCGCGGTGACCACCGTGGACCGCGCACGCAGGTGGTCGTCGGCGGCGGCCTCGGTCCACGACAACACCGGGGTCACGCACGCGTCGGTGCCGGCGAAGACCGCTGCCCATTCGTCACGGGTCCGGCTGGCGAACCGTTCGGCGAACAGGGCACGCATGCGCGGGTACGCCCCGATGTCGAGTTGGTTGGGCACCTCGTCGGCCGACAGGCCCAGCCCGGCCAGCAACGCCGCGAAGAACTGCGGCTCGATGGCGCCGACGGCCAGGTACTTGCCGTCGGAGGCCTCGTAGCAGCGGTAGAACGGTGCGCCGCCGTCGAGCAGGAACGACTCGCGCTCGTCGCGCAGCGCCCCGGTCGACTTCATCGTCCACATCATCTGGGCCAACACGCTGACCCCGTCAACCATGGCGGCGTCGATCACCTGGCCCTGACCCGACCGCTCGCGCTCATACAGCGCGGCGACGATGCCCAGCAGGACCAGCATCGACCCGCCGCCGAAGTCGGCGACCAGGTTCAGCGGCGGCATCGGCGGCCGGTCGCGGTATCCCAGCGCCGAGAGCGCCCCGGTCTGCGACAGGTAGTTGATGTCGTGTCCCGCGGTCGGGGCCCGCGGTCCGTCCTGCCCCCAGCCGGTGATGCGCGCGTAGATCAGCCGCGGGTTGACGGCCGCGCAGTGCTCGGGCCCGATGCCGAGCCGTTCGCAGGTGCCCGGGCGGAAGCAGTCCAGCAGCACGTCGGCCTTGGCGGCCAACTCCAGCAGCACTCCGGGTTGCGTCTTGACGTCCAGGTCGACGATCCGCTTCCCGCGATGCAGCAGGTCGCGATCCTCCGCAGGCATCTGCAGGCCGCCGGGCCGGCGCACCCGCACCACGTCAGCTCCCAGGTCGGCAAGCACCATCCCCGCGTGTGGCCCGGGGCCGATGCCGCCGAGTTCGATGACCTTCACCCCGGCCAGGGGCCCCCCGCCAGTCACCGGGACTACTTGCCCTTCTTGACCTTCAGCACGCGGTCGCGCAGCCCCTTGGTCGCGGAATCGATGGACCCCTTGACCGCCCGCTTGAGCACGAAGCCGGGCAGCGGAACGTTCGGGTCGACGGTGATCTCCATCTTGACCAGAGTGGCCTCTTTGCCGCCCTGCGGCACTAGCGTGTACTTGCCGTCCTGCGACTTCTGCTGCGCGGAGCTGACCAGCGTCCAGGTCACCTCGTTGCCGCTGAAGGTGTAGGCCATCACCGCCTCGTCGGTGATGCCCGCGGTGCGGACCTTCATCTTGACCTTGCTGGGCCGCCCGTCGTCTCCGGTCTCCAGGACCTCGGCGCTCTGGTGGGGCTCCGACCACTCCGGCATCGCTTCGAAATCGGCGATGACGTCCAAGATCTCCTCGGGACTGGCTTCGATGACGATGTCGCGGGATTCTTTGATTGCCATGCCCGAACCATAGCGAAACCGCGCGCCGTCGGACACGATTTCGACGGCGTACCGTCGTCTTCGTGACTGACTCTCCCAGCGATCCCGCCCATACCGTCGGTGACTACCTCCTGGACCGCCTCGCCGAACTCGGTGTCACCGAGATTTTCGGCGTCCCCGGTGACTACAACCTGGAGTTCCTCGATCACATCGTCGCGCACCCGGCCATTCGCTGGGTGGGCAGCGCTAACGAACTCAATGCCGGCTATGCCGCGGACGGCTACGGCCGACTGCGCGGAATGTCCGCCGTGGTAACAACATTCGGGGTGGGCGAGCTGTCGCTGGCCAACGCGATCGCGGGCAGCTACGCCGAGCACGTGCCGGTGGTGCACATCGTCGGCGGCCCGTCGAAGGACGCCCAGGGCACCCGTCGGGCGCTGCATCATTCGCTCGGCGACGGCGACTTCGAGCACTTCTTCCGGATCAGCCGCGAAATCACCTGTGCCCAGACCAATCTCATGCCGGCAACGGCCTGCCGAGAGATCGACAGGGTGCTCATCGAGGTGCGCGAACAGAAGCGCCCCGGTTACATATTGATGTCCACCGACGTGGCCCGCTTTCCCACCGAACCGCCAGCCGGGCCTTTGCCCCACCCCACCGGCGGCACCAGCCCGCGCGCGCTGTCCCTGTTCACCGACGCGGCCGCCGGGCTGATCGGCGACCACCAACTGACCGTGCTCGCCGACCTATTGGTGCATCGCCTGCACGCGGTCGACGCGCTCGAGGCGCTGCTGGCCGCCGACGTGGTGCCGCACGCGACGTTGATGTGGGGCAAGAGCCTGCTCGACGAGAGCTCGCCCAACTTCCTGGGCATCTACGCGGGAGCCGCCAGCGCCGAACGGGTGCGCACCGCGATCGAGAACGCGCCGGTGCTGGTGACCGCCGGGGTGGTGTTCACCGACATGGTCAGCGGGTTCTTCAGCCAGCGGATCGACCCGACGCGCAACATCGACGTCGGGCAGTACCAGAGCACCATCGCCGGCAAGGTGTTCGCCCCCCTGGAGATGGATGCGGCGCTTCGCGCGCTGACGACGATCCTGACGGGTCGCGGGATTACGTCACCGGCCGTGCCGCCGCCGCCGGACGCCCCGGCGACGCCGACGCCGGCGCGCGACGAGCCGCTGACCCAACAGGTGTTGTGGGACCGGCTTTGTGTCGCCCTGACGCCGGGCAATGTGGTGCTCGCCGATCAGGGCACGTCGTTCTACGGCATGGCGGACCACCGGCTGCCGCACGGCGTCACGTTCATCGGCCAACCATTATGGGGCTCAATCGGTTACACGCTGCCCGCCGCGGTGGGGGCGGCGGTGGCCCATCCGGAGCGCCGCACGGTGCTGCTCATCGGTGACGGCGCGGCGCAGCTCACCGTGCAGGAACTCGGCACCTTCTCCCGCGAGGGGCTGTCGCCGGTCATCGTGGTGGTCAACAACGACGGCTACACCGTCGAGCGCGCGATCCACGGAAAGACGGCCCCCTACAACGACATTGTCGGCTGGCGCTGGACAGACATCCCCGAGGCCCTCGGGGTGGCCAACCACCTGGCGTTCAGGGCAGAAACCTACGGCGAACTCGACGACGCGCTCACCGCGGCAGCGCGGCATCAGGACCGCACGGTGCTCGTCGAGGTGGTACTACCGCGACTCGACATCCCGCCCCTGCTGGCCCAACTCGTCGGCCCCATGGCGCCGCCGGAGTAGACACCTATACCGAGTGTGCCGGTCGATCGGTGCTGCCCGACGCGATGATCGCACGGACCGTCCGCCGGCAACGTCCGCAGTCCGCGCCGGCCCCACAGATCTGCGCGACGTCCTTGCTCGTCGACGCCCCCGCCGCGACCGCCTCGGTCACCATCTGGCTGGTGATTCCGTTGCACAGGCACACCCACATCGAGCGGTCCGCTCAGTCCCGCTCGATGCGCATCGTGTCGAACATGCGCCCGACGAACAGCGGCGGATAGGCGCCCGCGCCAACCCCGCTCATCCACTGCGCGGCCGCGTCGGGATGGTCGATCCAGTGCCTGGCTTCCTCCTCGTCGCCGAACTCCGACAGGATCAGCACCTCGTGCTCGTCGTCGAAAGCCTGGAACACCCAAGTCTTTCGGACGCCCGCAGCCGCAAACCGGGGCAGCGCGCTGCGGACCCCGGTGCTCAGGGTCGACACGTCGCCGACCGACGCGATGGCGGCGACGACAACCCCCGGGGCACCCGGGGAGCCCGGCGCCCCCGCCGCGGGGTCGGTCGTGACGAAGCGGTCGATGATCTCGCCGGCGAAGACGGCCGGGATGTCGTCGACGCCCACCGCGTCAAACCAGTCGAAGAAGACCCGTGAACGCAGCAACTCCACGATCGGTTCCCGGCTGTGCACTCCGATCATCACCAGCACGCGCCCGTAATCGTGCGTGGACGTGTAGACGAGCACGTGGTGTGCGCCGATATCGGCGAGGGCCGCCTTCCTGCGCTCCAGCAGTGGCCAGACGCGAGTCGGATCCGCGACCCGGTAGTCCGACGCGATCACCATCGAGTGAATGTCGCCGGTGCTCAACGGAGTTGGTCCTTCACCACTTTTCCGGTGGCATTCAACGGCAGCGCGTCGAGGAACGCGACGGACCGGGGTGCCTTGAATCCCGCCATCCGGTCTCGGCACCAACGCAACAGATCCTCCTCGGACACGGGCGTTTTCGTCACCACGAAGGCCTTTCCGACCTGGCCGAGGCGCTCGTCGGGAACTCCGATCACCGCGGCCTGGGCCACGGCGGGGTGTTCGAGCAGGAACCCCTCGATCTCCGCCGGGTAGGCATTGAATCCACCCACGATGAACATGTCCTTCTTGCGCCCGACGACGCGCAGGCGCCTCTGTGGTGATCGCGAGCCCGGTCGCGCCGGGCGCGGCGGGTCACCACCATCAGACCCGTCGTCGAAGTTTCCCAGATCTCCCGTGTGCAGCCAGCCGTCGCGATCGATCGCCTCCGCGGTCGCGACGGGATCGTCGAGATAGCCTGTCATGACGTTATACCCGCGAACCAGTATTTCCCCGTCATCGGCGATGCGTACCTCGACCCCGTCGCAGGGCAGGCCCGCGGTACAGGCGACATCCTCGAACGAGTCGCCGGGCCGGGACAGGGTGACGTTGCCGGCCTCGGTCAGTCCGTAGCCGGTCATCAACGTCTGAAACGGGAGCTCGCCGTGGATGCGACGCACCAGTTCGACGGGGATGTCGGCGGCGCCGGTCACGCCCGCCCGCAGGGTCGCCAGCTTGGCCTTGTCGCGCACCGTCAGCAACGAGTGGTACAGCGTCGGCGGCCCGGGCAGCATCGTGATGCGTTCGCGTTCAATGAGATCCACCACCGTGTCGATCTCGAAAACCGCGACCGGCAGCATCGTGGCGCCGCGCAGCAAGGATGCGACCAGGCCCGCCTTCAAACCGAAGGTGTGGAAGTAGGGGTTGATCTGCAGATACCGGTCGCCCTCCCGCAGGTCCGCCAGCGTCGCCCACTCTTCGTACATGCGCAGCGTCTGGCGATGATTCATCATCGCGCCTTTGGGCCGACCAGTCGTTCCCGAGGTGAAGATGATGTCCGAGACGTCGGCGCCGTGCACCGCGCGCTCGAACGGGGCACCGTCGGCGAGGAAGTCGGACTTCAGATCGATGACCGGCGGAGCCCCGAAGGGCTTCAATGACAGAGCGAAGTCCTGGCCCAGGAATCCCTGTTGGGCCAGGACGACTTTCGCCCCGCTGCGGACGATGACGTCGGCCGCCTCGTCCGCCTTGAACCGCGTATTGACCGGCACCAGCACGCCACCCGCGGTGAGCAACCCGAACGCCGCGATGATCCACTCGGCCGAGTTGGGTGCCCAGATCGCGGCGCGGTCACCCTTCTCGATGCCCGCCGCGGCGAAAGCGCCGGCCGCGCAACGTATTCGTTGAACAAGCTCGGCGAACGTCAAGCGCAGCGGGCCGTCGACAACCGCCTCCGCGTCGCCGAAACGGTCCGCTGCGCTCAAGACCATCTCGGGGATGGTCTGCCACTCAGGTGTGATTGGCCGGCTCCCGGGTCACACCGTGACGAGCCGACCGAGGTTGCCGCCCATGATCTTTGCCTGGTCGTCGACGGACAGGTGCGACAGCGCGTTGACGTAGAACGTCGGCTCCGCCAGTCCCTCCGGGTGCGGCCAGTCCGAGCCGTACAGGACCTGATCCACGCCGACGAGGTTGACCAGGTCGTCGATGCCGTCCTCGAAGAACGGACTGACGTAGATCCGGTTCTTGACCATCTCGACGGGGTCGCTCGGGAAGGCCTCGGGCGCCTTCCGGAAGACCTCGGCCAGGCCGTCGAGCAACGGCGTCATCCACTTCGAGCCGGCCTCGACGATCGCGACCTTCAGCTTGGGATGGCGGTAGAGCGCGCCGTGAATCACCCACGACCCCACCGAGTCCTGGATCGGCCGCCACTCGTTGAGGATGCCCATCGCGTTGGTCTGGAACGGCAGCATCTCCTGATCGGCGCCATCCCACTCGGAGGTGTAGCGGGAGTAGCCGCTGTCGCTGGAATGCATGCCGACCAGCACGTCGTGCTCGACGACCCGCTCCCAGAACGGGTCGAACTCGGGCAGCGCGAAGGACCGGGGGCCGCGGAAGCCGGGGACCGGAGCCGGACGGACCAGGATGCAACGCGCGCCCCGCTTGACCGCCCACTCCAGCTCCTCGATCGCCTTCTCGACGATCGGCAGGGTGATGACCGGGGTGGTGAAGATCCGGTTCTGGTAGTTGAAGCCCCAGACCTCGTCCAGCCACTCGTTCAGCGCGTGCACCAGCACGTGGATGGCCAGCGGGTCGTCGCGCAGCCGCTCCTCGAGCAGGCTGGCCAGCGTCGGGAACATCAGCGTCTTGTCCAGGCCCAGCTCGTTCATCGTCTCCAGGCGCGGACCGGGCTCGAAGAACGCCGGGATCGCGCGCATCGGCTCACCGAACAGCTCGCGCTTGCTCTTGCCATCCGGGTTGCCGTACTTGAAGTACTCCTCCCAGGCGCCCGGCCGGGCGACGACCTCGAAGGTCGGGTTGGGAATGTAGTTGCTGATCTGGCCGCGGATGGCGATCTTGGTGCGCCCGTTGATCTGCACGTACTGGACGTAGTCCTTGTACTCCTTGGGCAGGAACTTGGTCAGCGCCTCCGGCGGCTCGTAGAGATGGTTATCCGCATCAAAGATCGGAAACGGCACGTCCTCCCGGTGCGACAACTGGCCCATGGAATCCTCCTTCGCAATTTTTGAGAATTGTATTCTCTAACCGCGCCCAGCCGCAACAGGGGTCCCCCCAACCCCGGGGTTCGCAGCCCGTCAGCACCTCACGACGATTTTGAATGGGAAGGTGGCCGGTTCACCGGGCTGTTCGGCGTTGTAGCCGTGCGCGGTCCCGTTGATGACAAATTTGTCACCGCTCAAGCTGGCGTCCGCGTTGCCGTCGCCACCCGGGGAGTACATGCCGCTGAACCCACCCACGTTCTGGATGTGCACCGACTGGGCCCGCACCGGTTGGGTGTTCTCGTCGATGATGACCTTGGCCCCGGTGGAACCGCTGCCGATGTCGATCGTCCGGCTCCACTCCCGCTGACCGCACGTCACGACGTCGAACTTCCGATCGTTACCACCCACGGTCACCGTTGCCGTGCCGGCGATTTCGGTCGGTGGCCCCGACGAGCATCCCGCGAGCAGGGCGACGGCGAGCACCGTAGCGGCGGCCACAATTCGGTTCTGCACGGAGTTGCCTCCATCTAGCTGGGCAAATCATGCGACTTGCATCGATGATGTTATTCTCACAAAAAGAGAATGCCAATATCGGGTTTCTTGTCCGGGTTTCTTGTTCGAGGAGCGCAGCAGCATTGGTGGACCTGGAGATCGACGACGGACTCGCCGTGCTCACCATCGATCGACCCCACGCACGCAACGCCATCGCGCCGGACACCATGGACCAGCTCGAGAAGGCGCTCGATGCGGCGGCCGGCGCCGACGCGCTCGTGTTGAAGGGGGCCGGAGAGCACGCCTTCGTATCCGGCGGTGACCTCAAAGAGTTGAGCGCGCTGCGCACCGAGGAAGACGCCGCCGCCATGGCGCGGCGGATGCGGTCCGTCTGCGACCAGCTGGCAGACTTCCCCGCCCCCGTCATCGCCGCGCTCAACGGCCACGCGTTCGGCGGCGGGGCCGAAGTCGCGGTCGCCGCCGATATCAGGGTGGCGGCAGACGACATCAGGATCGCCTTCAATCAGGTTCAGCTGGAGATCATGCCCGCCTGGGGCGGGGCCGAGCGACTGGCCGCGCTGGTCGGAAAGAGCAAGGCGCTGCTGTTGGCCGGTTCGGGAACCGCCGTTAGCGCCTCTGACGCCGAGCGGATCGGCCTGGTGGACCGGGTGTTGCCCCGCGATGTCTTCGACTCTCCTGACGAGGGATGGCGAGCCATCGCGAGGTCGCTGGCCCGCCGCCCGGCGACGGACATAAAGCGCGTAATACGCGGAGTTTCTGCTGATGAGGCGATAGCATCCTTTGCACGGCTATGGGTTGCCGACCCGCATTGGGAAGCCGCAGAACGGCTCATGAACCGCAACGCCAAATCCCGTCCGGCAGCTGGAGGAGCGCGATGACCACCAGGATGAAGACAGCGCTGGGCATTGGCGCCGTCGCGTCGTTGACGTGCGCCTGCGCGGTCGCGGGTGTGCTCGCGGGCAGCGGACGCGCACATGCCGACGACCCCGTGATGCATCACATCAAGTACACGGTCAGCGCGCAGAATCCGATCTATACCGATATCTATTACCTGGATCATGAGCCGGCCATTTTTGCCGACTACAGCCACAACCCGTACTCCTTCACGCCGCACGTCGACGTCGATATCGCGCCGGGCAAGCCCTGGAGTTACGAACTTGACCTGTCAAAACCCGACGTGTATGCGATGGTGGTGGCGAGCACGGGTACGGAACCCGGGACGCCGAACCTTCATTGCGAGTTGGCGGTAGATGGCGTAGTCGTCGTCTCCAAAGATGGACCCAAAGGCGTGCTTTGCTCGCTGCGGAACTGGTGAACCACCCAGGCATCCGGTACACCCGCGATGGACGTCGGCTCACCTTCCAGTCGGCGCAGATAGCTTTCGACCAACTGCACGGTTTCGGCATGGCCCCCGGACATGCCGATGGCCTGCTCGAGCACGAGAAACCGCGACAAGCTGGTCATCAGCACGGTCCAGACGACCGCCGGCACGTCCTCGCGTTCCGCGCCGTAGCGCTGCAACGCGGCCGCCACCGCCTTTCGCTGTTCTTCGCGGAAACGCTCGGCGTAGTAAGCGATTTCGGCCCGCATGTCCCTGCGATGATTGGCCAGCGCCATGAACTCCATCGAGATTCGGGTGAACGCCGGATCGGTGCCGAACTTCCAGACCGCCCACAAGGGCTGCGGCGATTGCAGCGCTTGCGCCTGCACCTGAAGACCTTCTTCGGCGCGGCGGCGGAAGACCTCGAGGAACAACTCGTCCATCGTGCGGAAGTAGTAATGCACGAGTTGGGGTTTCAGCCCCGCCCGGCTGGCGAGCCGACGCGATGTGACGGCGGCGTAGCCCTCCTCGAGCATCAACTGCTCGGCCGCGTCGAGGAGCAGGCCGCGATTCTTCGCGTCCGGCGCCCCGATCCTGCGGGCTCCGGAAGAACCGGAAGAACCGGTCATGCCATCACTCCTGACTCCCTGCGCTCCCGTGCCGACGTCAGGGATCGTATCGCGGCCCGGCACCACAACCTTGACCATGACATTACCGCCATGCTAAGCAAGTGCTCAGCACATTTCTGGATCTCGACATCGGGCGGCGATTGCGCTTGCCGCCGAACACCACCGGTAAACCCAGCCCATGGAGACACAATCCGATGAGTGACTACGCCTCGATCGACTTCTTCACCGACCAGTCCTTGGTCCCCGATCCGCACCCGTACTTCGATTACCTACGCAGCCAGAACCCGGTGCTGCGCCTGCCGCACTACGGGGTGGTCGCCGTGACCGGCTACGAGGAGGCCACCGAGGTCTACAAGAACCCCGACATTTTCTCGAACATCGTCTGTCTCGGCGGGCCGTTTCCTCCCCTTCCCTTCCAGCCCGAGGGCGACGACATCAGCGCACAGATCGACGAGTACCGCAGCTCGTTCCCGATGTACGAACACATGGTCACCATGGATCCACCGGACCACACCAAGGCTCGGTCGGTGCTGAGCCGGCTGCTGACCCCGAGCCGGTTGAAGCAGAACGAGGAGTTCATGTGGCGCCTCGCCGACCGTCAGCTCGACGAGTTCCTGCACACCGGTGAGTGCGAATTCATCGCCGAATACTCCAAGCCGTTTGCCACTCTGGTGATCGCCGACCTGCTCGGCGTGCCGGAAGAGGACCACAAGGAGTTCCGCACCGTATTGGGCGCCGACCGGCCCGGGAGGGTGGGCGCACTGGACCACGAGTCCGTCGGCGTCAACCCGCTGGAATGGCTCGACGACAAGTTCTGCAACTACATCGAGGACCGTCGGCGCGAGCCGCGCGGCGACGTGCTCAGCTTCCTGGCGGAAGCGAAGTATCCGGACGGATCGACGCCCCCGGTGATCGAGGTCGTCCGCTCGGCGACGTTCCTCTTCGCCGCCGGACAGGAGACCACCGCGAAGCTGCTCAGCGCCGCCATGCAGGTACTCGGCGACCGGCCGGACATCCAGCAACAGTTACGTGAGGACCGTAGCCTGATTCCCGGGTTCATCGAGGAGTCGTTACGGATGGACAGCCCCGTCAAGAGCGACTCCCGGCTGGTCCGCAAGGCGACCACCATCGGCGGTGTCGACCTCCCCGCGGGCACTGTGGTGATGATCTTGCCGGGTGCCGCCAACCGCGACCCGCGCCGCTTCGAGAACCCGCACGAGTTCGACTTGCGCCGCAAGAACGTTCGCGAACACATGGCGTTCGCCCGTGGCGTGCACTCGTGCCCCGGCGGTCCGCTTGCCCGCGTCGAGGGGCGTGTCTCGATCGAGCGGCTCCTGGACCGGATGCCGCACATCGAAATCAACGAAGCCCATCACGGGCCGGCCACCGAGCGTCGTTACACCTATGAGCCGACATACATCCTGCGCGGCCTGAGCCAACTGCACCTGACGTTCACCACCGCGGACGCGGTCGCGCCGGTGGGCTGAAGCGTTTGTGCAGCGAAGGGACCGCCTAGCTGGCGTCGGCAGATGTCACGTGAGCAGGTCCGGAGCTTGGAACTGCTCGAAGACCTGTGAGTACCCAAATGTCGATGTGTCGTGGGGCAGTTCCCACATCGACAGTTCACCGATACCGTTCTGCTGGGCAAATTGCGTCAGCTGTTGAGCGTTGGCGATGCTGAAAAACTCGCTCGGGTCGTCGTTCTGTCCGATCATCGGCGTCACGCCCACCATGTGCCACGCCTGCTCGCTGGTCAGGTGGGGATACAGACTCATCAATTGGGTATGTGTGGCTGTCGCGGCATCCACTGCGTACTGGCCCATACCCGGGTTTCCGGGGTTGTCCCAAGAGCCGTAGTAGTCCATGGCCATGACGTTCACCCGCGACACGTTCACACCATTGGTCTGGGCGATCTGTAGAACGTTCAGCCCACCGTTCGACCCCTCGACAAGACCGGTCGGCATCACCGGCAGGGTGTAGCTGACCGTCACGGGTGTGCCCATGAACGCCTCATGTTCTTGCAGCATCCGGATCGCTTGCGTCTGGACCGCCAGCGCAGCGTTGTTGGACTGCAACCCACCTTCGACGTCAAAGTCGAGGTTGTAGATCTTGTAGGTATCCACTATCGACGAGTACTGCTTGTATAGATTGTCGGCGGTCTGACCTGGCACGGCAGACAGATCCGTCCCATTCTCCCCACCGAACGAGAGGGTCCCCTGGATGCCGGCGGCGTGCATGGCCTTGATCTGATCGTTGATATACGCGATCTGAGAGCCCTTGTCGATCTGGTACGCGTCATAGCCACCCCAGGTGGCCTGACCATTGCCATTCGCGTTGGCGTCGATGAAGGCGAGCGTCACGTTCTTGACCCCCGCCTTGGCGGCGGCCGCGAAGTCGTATCCGTTAGGCCCTGGCCAGAGCGTTAGGTCCACGTAGGGCGAGAACACTCCGTTGCCGGTGCCACCACCGGTAGCGCCATCGGCGCCCGCGGCGCCCGTGGCGCCGTCGTTGCCCGCATGGCCGAAAAATGCCGAGCCTTGGCCACCGGTCCCCGGCGCGCCGCCCGCGCCGCCGGTCCCGCCCGTCGCGCCGTTACCGCCGGCACCGCCGTTACCGCCGTCTCCGCCGTTCCCGTAAAACAGGCCACCCCGGCCCCCGGCGCCCCCGAGAGCGCCAGGGCCGCCGTTAAGATTGGCGCCCGACGAACCCGCGATACCACTCGGACCGGTCCCGCCGGTGCCGCCGGTCCCGCCGTTGCCGAACAAACCCGCGTCACCGCCCCTGCCCCCGGCTTGTCCGGCCCCGCCGGACCCACCGTTGCCGCCGTTGCCCCACAGCAGCCCGCCGGCCCCGCCGTTCTGGCCGGTCCCCGCTGCCCCATTAGTGCCATTGCCGATGAGCGGGCGATTCAGCATCGTCATGAACGGCGCATTGATCACGCCCAGCACGTCGCGCTCCAACGTCTGCATGAGCGAGGCATTAGCCGCCTCGGCGGCAGCGTAAGAATTCCCGGCGCTGTTCAATGCCTGTACGAACCGGTCGTGGAAGGTCGCCGCCTTGGCGCTGAGCGATGCAAAGTCCTGAGCATGGCCGGAGAACAGCGACGCGATCACCGACGACACCTCGTCGCCTGCCGCCGGCAGCAACGCCAGTGTCCGCTCCGCGGCCGCCGCATTGGCCGCACCCAACGTCGAACTGATTTGATCGAGTTCCGAGGCGGTATCGGCAACCAATTGCGGTACCGCGATCAAAAAAGACATAGCATCACCTTCGCGTCATCGAGAGATCCGATATGGCCGTTACAAATTGCATAAAACGTCCCACGGGCGCAATAAAGAACGCTTTTATTTGCCATAAAAGCCGCTCATTTTTGCGGAAGCGTTACAATTTTTACACGAAAGTCGCAGGCTGTGTCCAGCGTTTCAATCGAAGAATCCGGTTAATGCAACTCCCCATGGGTGTGTCGCCATCGCCAGCGTCCTCGAGGAGGTCGCAACTACCGGATCGCGATTCCGACGAAGTAGCTCGCGAACAGGCCCAAGCCGATCAGCACCACCCAGGCATCCGTTAATCGGCGCAGCAGAGCAGGAGCATTGCGCACTTCCATGAACTCGCGAAAAATGATGCGCACCTTGACCAACGCGATCACGATGACGGTTGACGTGACGATCGCGCTGGTGCTGTTCGATCGATAAGCCGAGTGGTCTATCCAGAGGTAGGCCAGCGTGAGCGACGCGAGCAACACCCACACGAACAGCAGCCTCTTGTCGAATTTGACCACGGGTCACCTCACCACATACAGCAACGCGAAGATGATCACCCAGAGGAAGTCGACGGTGTGCCAATAGGTGGCACAGGTTTCGACAAGCTTTTGCTGCCGTCGCGCCGGATTGCGAAGTTGGTACACCATCACGCCTAGGACGACGAACCCGATCAGCAGGTGCACAAAGTGGATCCCGGTGAGAAAGAAGTAGTAGGTGAAGAAGTCGTCGCTGTCGAAACCATTTCCCATGCCGACCAGGCGCGTCCATTCAAGCACCTTGCAAACCAGGAAGGTTGCGGCTAAGGCGGCCGTGATGAACACGTCTCGCAGTGCCGCACTGTATGCGCCGGTACGGGCCGACTGCACGCACCGCGCCACCGACCAGGAGCTCAGCAACAAGACGAGGGTGTTGAGCACGCCGACACGCAGATCCAACTGCGCTTGAGAATGCAGGAATAGCTCGGCGTTTCGGGCACGGTAGAACAGGTAGAAGCCGAAATATCCGGTGAAGACCAGTGTCTCGAACAATACGAAGGCCCACATGTCCGGCTGGCCCGGCACCGACCGGCTGTGTGCGTTCTGATCGGCCAGCTCAGTCATCGCGCGCCGCCCCTGTTCGCGCACGATCGGGCTTGCGTTCCGGGAGAGGGCCAGTACCGAAGTCTTCGCGGCGGATCATCTGGAAGAGCATGACGATGAACGTGATCTGGTAGACCCCGAACACGACCATGTCCAGCCACCAGGCGATCTGGCCGTTCCAGGCCAACACGCCGCGCCGGAAGATCCAGCAGGGGGCCACCACCACCTCGGTCAGTGCGTTGCACAGGTTGAGGTAGCCAAACCACTTGGGAAACACTCGATTTCTGTCCAACAGAATCGCGAGCATCCAGATCAGCGAGCCGATCAGGAACACTCCCATGGTCCCGTCGAAGGACAGGAATGCGAAGTCGTAGAGCCAGCCGATGACCTCGGGGTCTCGCTCCGGTCGCAACGTTCCGACGATCAGCGCGATACAGAGCAGCAGCAGGCCCGGAACCGCGCTGAGCGAGTAGATGATCAGGTACGAGTATCCGAACGCGCGGCTGACCGACATCCGTCGCATCGAATACGCGATCAGGGCGTTGTTAATCGCGGTCATGCCGGAGATGGCGAATATGACGCCAAAGCCGATCGGTATCCCGAGCTGGCGTTCGTGGAACCAGTGGACCTGCGTCGCGAGGTCCCAGGTGGGCTGCGGAGGCGGTTGTACCTGCGCCACGATGAAGAACACCGGGAAGAACAGGTTGTAGAAGACGACGAGCGTCCACCACGCGAACCACAGTTCGCGCTTGGGGTTGTGCCGCAAGTGCCAGCCGATCCGGCGGGGCAGCGATCCCGGCGGCGGCGTGGCCGGAAATGCCTGCGGCGTAAGCACCGCGCTCATGCGCTGACCAGTTCTTCGTCTTGCCGGAGGTACCCGGCGCGCTTCCGGTAGACGGCCCGCCCCAAGACGACGCCCATCACGCCGATCCAGACGGCAATGGCGACGTTCTTCACCCAGAAGGACAGGAAGCCGTCCCACGCGAGCGGGCCGGTCAACGTCACGCCGACGAAGGCGGCGGGCACCAGCGCCGCCGCCACCAAAAGGTTGAAGTGAGCAACCCAACGGCCGAAAATCGGACGCGGCTGATCGTCGAAATAGATGGCCACGGCGAGGATCACGCTTTGCCCGATCAGGAAGGGCACCAGGATCGTGAAGGTGATCCAGCCGAAATCATTGAGCAGCTGCGTGAGCTCGGGACGCCTCTCCGGGCGGAACGCGGCCAGCAGCCAGCAGACGTTGGCGATGAGAAATAGCGTCGGCCCACCGGCCACGCAGCCCAGCATGGCGTAGGAGAAGATCGGCGTCCTGTGTGCCATTCGGCGGATCTGCAGCGCGATCAGACTCAGTATCGGAACCAGGCACACGCCGAACCAGTTGAACACGATCATGCTGTATCGGATCTCTGGGAGATGCGCCGGATCGCGATAGAACGCGGCGACCTGTTCTGCGGACAGTGTGGGCGACATCGGCGGATTGAAGCCGGGGAACAGGAAGAAGGCGGCAATCCACAGGATCAGCACCGCCGGCAAAGTCCAGACCAAGATCAGCTCGCCATCAATCCGCCGCGGCGCGGTTGGAGCGGATGCGCGACCGCCTGAATCGGTTCCGCCGACGTCGGACATCGGTACTCCTTCTTCACACGAAACATGCCGCCATAGGCCGACTAGTCAGCGAAGCTAGCCGATCGGCTAGCCATGGTCAATAGCGTCATCTACTCTCGGTGCGTGGGAACGACACGTCAGCCGGTCACCGACGGGCAATTCTGGCTGATCGAACACAGCGCGGCCCGGACGCGGGTACTCGATGCCGCGTTGGACCTGTTTGCCATGCACGGGGTCAGCGGGACGTCGCTGCAAATGATCGCCGATGCCGTCGGCATCACGAAAGCTGCTGTCTACCATCAATTCCGGACCAAAGAGCAGATCGTCATCGCCGTGACCGAACGCGAACTCGGCAGACTCGAGCCGGCGCTCGAGGCCGCCGAAGCATACGAGGACGGGCCTCAGGCGCGAGATGCCTTGTTGGTGGGTGTGATTGAGATGGCCGTTCGCGACCGCCGGTTGGTGCGCACGCTGCAATTCGACCCCGTCGTCGTCCGATTGCTGGCCGAGCACAAACCGTTTCAACTTTTCATGGACCGTCTTTACCAGGTGCTGCTCAGCGATGCAGGGCTGGACGGGCGGATCGAGGCGGCCATGTTCTCGGGCGCGCTCAGCACCGCTGTCATGCATCCGCTGGTTGCCGACATCGACGACGACACATTGCTCACCCGGGTTACCGACTTGAGCCGGCGCCTGCTGGGTCTACCTCGAGGCGAACGGGATTAGCGTCGGCTACGTGTCGGCGCGGACCCAAGTCAGAACCTCATCGTGCGCATAACAGATGAGGAAGAGGCCGTCGGGCGCCTGGGCGACGTAGTTCTGGAAATTCTGGCACGCAGCGCCTTCGACCTTGATCCCCGCCATCGGAGGCGACCGGAACCATCGAGGCTGGTATCTGCGCGGCGAGCCGCAGAACATCAGCCGCCCGGGCTGATTGCCGGGAGGGACGACACCTTCATCGACACCGAAGACGTAATAAGTGGTGTTGTCACAGGGCGCCCCGAGAACTTGATGCGGCATGATGCCCGGGGTGCAGGCGGGGTAATCGCAGACGGTCGGCCCGGCAAAGGCGGGCGGCGCTACCAGCACACCGGCACCAAGCAGCGCGGCAGCTATTGCCACGATGAAGCGCACTCCATTACTTTGCCACACCTGAAAAGAACTGAAAAGAAGATTCTCCTGTTCGGAGAGGATCGACTTACTCGCGCGGCTGTCGGCGCGGCCCGGCGGGCATTTCCGCATGTGAAGGCCACGATTGCGCCAGCACGATGAACCCGTCGACGCCAGAGCTAAGTGATAAGCTCATTCTCTGTGCACGATCCCGACGAACCACAACCACGCTCAGGGGTCGCCGCCGACGTCGTGCCGCCCGAGAAGGGCGCGGAAGACGAAGTTGCCAAAGCTGAAGCGCGCGCCGAGGCGGCTCGGGCACGCCTCGTGGAGCTACGCAGGGCAGCCGAAACCGGGGACGCAGACGACGCCGCGCCTGACCAGGATGTCGAGCAGCCGCGCGGACGGTCGCTCCGCGCACGACTGCGGTTGCCGCGCCGCCCCAGGCGGCCGCGGTGGCTCCGACTTCCGAGGCAGAAGACGGTAGCCGTCGGCCTCGGCATCGCGCTCACCGCTGCCTCTGTCGGCGCGAGCGGCTACATAATCTGGCAGCACCGCACCACCACGCACAAGCGGCAGCTTGCCGCCGAGTTCGCTGCAGCGGCCAAGCAAGACGTGACGTTGCTGATGACGCTCAACGGCGAGCACGCCAGGGAGGACATCCAGCGCATCATCGACGCGTGCACCGGCGACCTCAAGACGCAATTGCAAGCGATGTCGAGCCTCATGGCGGAAAAGGCGCAGGAGTCAAAGGCCAGCAGCAAGGCCACGGTGGAAGCCGTCGCCGTGGAGTCGCTGAGCGACAATTCGGCGGTCGTGCTCGTCGCAGCGAAATCCGATGTCACGAATGCCGACAAGACGAATCGGCCGCCCGTCGTGTGGCGGCTCAGCATCGGCATGGCGCGCGACGGCGGTCAGCCCAAGATGTCGAAAGTCGACTTCCTGCAGTGACTGTCGAGCAGGATTCGTCCCTGGACGGCGCCGAAGATACCGCGTCCGAAGAAATCGAGTCGTCAAATACGCTCGCGGGATCCACCCGCACCAACCGACTGGCCACGGTCAAGCGCGGGGTGCGCCGCTGCGCGGCCAGGTGGCGTTCCATCGTCTCGACCGTCTTGGTCGTGAGCGCGATTGGCGTCGCCGCCAGCTTGTTCGTCATTGTCCACCGGCCTGATCAGCAAGTCGGCGATGCGGCGGCACGCGACGCAATCAGGGTGGCGTCGGACGGTACCGTGGCAGTTCTGTCGTATGCGCCCGACCACCTGAACCGTGATTTCGCCAAGGCCAAGTCATATCTCACCGGCGACTTCCTCGCCTACTACACCAAGTTCACCGAACAGATCACGGCGCTGGCACAGCAGAAGCAAGTCGCACAGACGGCCCAGATCGTGCGGGCCGCCGTCGCAGAGTTGAATCGCGATTCCGCGGTGGTCCTGGTGTTCGTCAATCAGACCGCCATAAGCAAAGAGAAGCCCCAACCGCAGACGACCGCCAACAGTGTCCGAGTGACGTTGACGAAGGTCAAGTCTTCCTGGCTGATCTCGAAGATAGATCCGTTGTCCTGACCGTCGCCATTTTGGTTCGATCGGTTTCGGACACGGTGGCGCCAGTGTTATTCTCATCGCGCGAGAACGCCGCAACCGATGCAGGAAAACTGCCGTAGGCGCTGTCGGATAATTCTCGGCGAGGAGCATCTGATGCGTTCAGTTCGAACACTCACTACCGCAACGCTGGCCGCTGCCACCCTATTTGGCGGTCTGATCACAGCACCCACGACGCCGACGGCTCGGGCGACGACCAAGGAAGAAGTGGCGGTCAACGGGACATTTCGCGCCACTTTTATCGGCGACTATGCCCAGACAAATGACCAGTACCACGGCGAGCCGACGATCATCAGCACCTGGACCATCAGCTCGTCATGCGAAACGTTCCAGGAATGCCGCGGCACGGTGACGAGCGACCAGGGCTGGAGCGCGCCCCTATATATGAATGACGGGGAAATGTGGAAGGTCAAGCGCGACGTTCCGAATTGGGAGCGATGCGAAGACGGTTCCGCGTATACCGGACACGAAACGATCTACTTCTATCCCGTGAACGACGCCGGTGGTTATCAACTCGGGTCGCCGACCTTCGCCGGCAAGGACAGGACGGTCGGGCCTAGCGGCGCCTGCGGGCAAAACCAGTGGCTCAGCATCGCGATGCCGCTTCGCCTGGACAGGCTATCCTGACCGGGCATCCAATTCGCTTCCCCTACACCAACGTCGGGCGTCAGCTGGGAAACATGTCCCGCCATGTCTTGGGCGCATTCGGGGCGACGAGATCCGACTGCTGGTACAGCTTCCCGTCGGGACCGACATAACGACCCGTATGCGGGTCATACTTCGCCAACGCCACCGAAGGTGCAGGCAGCTTGGCTCCGAACGCGCTCGGTGCAGCCTGAGGCCCCGCACCGTTGGGCTGATCCGGTGCGGGCGCAGCGGGCGCGGGTGGCGGTGGCGGTGCGGGAAGTTCCCCCGGCGATGGCACGTCGAGTGGCGCTATGGGCGGGGGCGTGTCCGACATTGCGAACCAGGGTGCCAGCGCCGGCCCTGACGACGGAACGGGCGGTGCAGCTGCACCAACCGTGCCCGGCGGTGCAGGTTCTCCCCGCGGCCCGGCGGGTGTGCCGCGCGGCACCGCCCCCGGCGGCAGCGGCGTACCCCCGACAGGGCCGTAGATTCTGTCGTTGACGTTGACGCGCTCATCGGGCGGGACGCCCTGGGCAAGCAGGTTCGGGTCCAGCGGGTAGGGACCGAGGACGTGCTGGCGCATCGCCAGCGGCATGAACGGCTTGTCGCTGTTGCAGATTTCGACGGTGGGCGCGCGCTTCCCCGGATGACCCATGCAGGGATAGTTGCGGGCGCCGCGAACCGAAAGCGGCGAATCCTGCGGGAGTTTGCAATACAACCCATCCGGCGTGTCGATATCGCTGGTGTCGTCCGGGGACCGCCACGTGTTCGGCGGCATGAAGCCGACCGTGCAAATCGGCGGGTCGTCGATCGTGAGTGCAAAGTCGCCTTGCGCCGTACCCTCGGGGTGGTTTGGCGCCGCGGCGGCCTGCTCGATGGCGACCGCCGAGGGCAGCAACACCAGCAGCTGCTCCAGCGAGGGGTGGTACGTGATGCCGATCTGCCCGATGGTCGTCAGGTTGGCGAGCAACACCGGCAGCGTCGGTTTGATCTGCGCGAGAAGCCGGGACGCTTCGTTCGCAGCGCCGGGACCCCTTTGCAGAATGTTTCTGAACTGGGGGTCGTTGTTCACCAGCACGTCCGAAATCCCTGCGAAGCTGCGCGCCCACTTTCTGATCGAATCGGCGGTGCGTGCCTGGGTATCCAAGAGCGGCCCGGTGTCTTCGGTGAGGGCTCGCGTGCGATCGACGACGCCGTTGGCGTCGCGGGACAACACCTTGGTGGAATCGATCAGCGATCCCAAGTCGTAACCAGTGCCGTTGAAGCCCTGGAAGGTCTCGTCGAGCAATTGGCCGAGTTTGGTCTTCGGGATGCTGTTGACCAGGGCGCTGACCTGATCGAGCATCGGACCGACCGGCTGCGGAATCTTGGTGTCCTGTGCGGAGATGACCGAGCCGTTGTGCAAATAGGGCCCCGAATCGGTTTTGGGCCGCAAGTCCACGTATTGCTCGCCCACCGCCGAGACACTGAGCACATACGCACCGCACTGATCGGGAGGATCACGGCGCTCTGGGCATGCCGACAGGTCGGCCGGGATCTTCGGCGAAGTGCTCAGTGACAGCATCGCTTTGGCCCCGGTCGGCGTCAAAGCCACCGAGGTGACCTTGCCAATCTGCACCCCTCGGTAGGTCACATTGGAAAACTGGTACAGGCCACCGGTAGCCGGCAGCTCCAGCGTCACCGTCATGCGACCTATGCCCAGCAGGGTCGGCGCTTGAATGTAGAACAGCACCATCGCAACCATGCCGATGGTCCCGACGATTGCGAAAATCGCCAGCTGGATACGAATGAAGCGCGTCAGCATCTATCCACCCGCTCCCGTCGAAGGCGCCTCTGCCGGCGGCGGCGGTGGACCAAGACCCGCGGCAGGCAGCGGAGCGGCAGGTGGCGGGGGGCCTGGCAGCAGGGCCGCACTTGGCGGAGGCCCGGGCAGGGGCGCCGCACCCGGCGGGGGCCCGGGCCGCGGGGCCGCACCGGGCGGAGGTCCGGGCAGCGGAAGCGCGTTGGGATCCACCCACGGCGGCCTCAGGGAGGAATGCAGCGGGTCGCGTGTGTAATTCAGGTAGTACGGATCCCCGGGCAGCGGTACCAACGGCTGGTCGAGCTGCCCCCAGTGGGTACCCAACAGCAGTCCTCGCTTGAGCCGTGGGATCGACATGTCCAGATCGACGTGCAGGTTGAAGTAGTCGCCTCGGACCGCTCGGTCGACGAAGTTCTGGGTGAAGGGGAACACGAACCCGGCCGCGATCGCGGTGCCGAACTCCGGTCCGACGTCGGCGAGCGCACGGATGGTCGGCTCCAGGTTCTGCAGATTCTTGACCAGGTCCGCCTGACTGTCGTTGACCAGCCGCGTGGCGGTGTTGCTGAATACGCGAAGCTTGTCCAGGGCGGCCGTCAGGCGGGGCCGCTCCCGGATCAGGACATCGAGCGCGGGCGGTACCCTACGCAGCACGTCGGTGAGAACGTCCCGCTGCTCGGCGAAGGTGCCGGCAAGCTGGTTCAGCGCCCGGATGGACTCGACGAGGTTGTCCCGCTGCTGGTCCAGCGTTCCGACGAACGTGTCGAGGCGAGTCAGCAGATCACGCACGGCACCCTCGCGCCCGGAGATGGCGGCGGAGAAATTGTGGATGATCTCCCCGATCTGTCCCAGTCCCCCACCGTTGACGACCGCCCCCAGCGATGACAGCGTCTGCTCTGTCGACGGGTATGCCGACGACTGACGGAGCGGGATGGTTGCCCCCGGCTTCAGGTGTCCGTTGCCCTGCTGGCCGAGGGGCGTGTTGAGCTCCACATGCATCGACCCCAGCAGGCTGGTCTGGCCGACGGTGGCTTCCACGTTGGCCGGGATGACGACGTCACGCTTTACCGAGATCTCGACGTCGGCGTGCCAGCCGGGCTGACCTGGGTTCTTGGCCACCTTCATGGCGCCGACGCTGCCGACGACGACGTCGTTGATCATGACCGGCGAATTCGACTCCATCGTGCCGACATTCGGGAGCTCGACGTGGTAGATGTCGGCTCCCGGCCCACGTCCCACCGCGCCGGGCAGCGGTAGCGAGTTCAGGCCGTGGAAGGCGCAGCCTGTCGACGTCAACATCACGCAACAGCCGAGGACGAATGCCCGCCTGGCGAGGCGGGCCGGCACTCGCGGGATCATTGTTGTGGCCCTTCAGCCGGTAGCAGCATGCCTGGGACACCCGGCGCCACCGGTGGTGGGGGCATCGGCGTGGACGGCGGTGGCGGCAGTGGCATCGCCGCACCGGGTATCCGCGCGGGTGGCTCGGCCCCCGGCGGGCCGACGGGGTCGCCGGGCAAGCCGGTGTACGCCGACACCGCGGGTGGGATCTCGGGTGGTCCGGGTTTCGGGCCCTCGCCACCGGGTGCCAGGCGCGGCTCGCTATAGAGGATCTTGGAGGGGTCCACCGACTTCTGCAGGAATATGTTGATGGGTATCGGCAGGCTGTTGAAGTTGAGCACCCGCAACCCGGGACCCAGGAACAGCGAGCACAGCTTGCCCGATTCAACCGCAGTGACGTTCTCGATGGCCCCCACGGCCGTGCAGCCGGGTATGGGCACCGGAAGCAGCAGACCCGAGAACGTGGGGTTGGCGAAGTTCATGATGCCGAAACCCCCGACGATGGTTCCCGTGTCGGCGTTGTAGTCGTTGAAAAAGTTGCCCAGCGCGTTCGGTGCGCCGTGCAGGATGTTTTCCAGAGCCATGTGCTTGTCGACCAGGATCTGCGTGACATCAGCCAACCTGGCAACCTGCTCGCTGGTCTGGTTGCGCGTCCCGGAGATGAAACGCTGCACTTCGCCGACCGCTGTCGACAGATCGTTCAGCGCCGCGTCCAGGTCGGATCTGCTGTCGTTGACCACGCTGGTGAGCGTGGCCAGACGCTCGTTGAACTGCACAATCTGGACGTTGCTGTCGCGTAGCGCGCCGACGAACGTCTGCAGATTCTTGATGATGTCGACGATGTTGCCGCTGCCGTTGGCGAGGATCCGGCCTACTCCCGACAGTTGCGCGAGTGTCTGGCGCAGCTTGTCGCCGTTTCCGTCGAGCGCATTGGCGGCGCTGTCGATGAAACGACCCACCGACGTGCCCGAGACACCGCTCTTTGGTCCCAATTCCGTTGCCAGACGCATCAACTGGGTCTTGACCTCGTCCCACTCGACCGGCACCGCGGTCCGTTCGACCGGTATGACCGCTCCATCTCGCATGACCGGTCCGGTGTCCCGATAGGGCGGCGTGAGTTGGACGTAGCGGGCAGCCACCAGATTCGAGGCGACGATAATTGCCTTCGCGTCCGCGGGAATCGGCACGCCGTGGTCAACCTCGAGGGTCATCTTGGCTTGTGCGCCCTGCGGCTCGATGGATTTGATCTTGCCGACTTTGACACCCGACACCCGCACCTCGTCGTTCTTGTAGATCGCGGTGGCGGTAGTGAAAAAGGCGGTGATCGTCTGAGGGCCAAAGAACAAATTGCGGACGAGTACGACCGCGCCGGCACCTAAGAGTACGACCAGGGCGACGGCCGTCACCGCGATCACCCTGCCGCGGGACGTCCGGGAGTTCGCCGGGGAGGTCACTGTGATCCTCCAATCCTGCCGCCCAACGTGCAGTCGGGGCATACCGGAACACCGTTGTACGGCCAGGGAGTCAGCGACCGGGGTACCAGCGAGGGGTAGCCGGGACCGCGAGCGGTGTCGAAGGTGCGGAAGCCCCAGAGGTAGTCGAGGAACGGTTGGAAGAGTTGCGGGGCAAGGAAGTTCGGGACGAACGCCGAATAGGCGTACATGCTGGAGATGGCCTCGCCGACCGTGATCTCGAATTTGGCCAGGCCCGGCAGCGCTTTGCTGATGTTGTCGCGGTTCTTTTCCAGCATCGCCGTCACCGAATTCAGCCGCTGCAGCGTCGGCGCCAATTTGCTTTCGTTGTCGTGCACCAACGCCGTCAGCTGCTTGGCCACGGCCGACGTGTTGGCCAGCAGGTCCACGATCTCCTGCCGGCGGTTCACGAGCACCTCGAGCAAGGCGTCGGAGTTGAGGATGAGTTTGTTGACCTGCTGGCTGCGCTCGGAGAGAACCCCGGTCACGTCAGAGGCGCTCTTGAACAGGTCGGTCAAGTTTTTGTTGCGGCTGTTGAGGGTTCGCGACAGCCGGGTCAACCCGTCGAAAGCCGGCCCCATTTGCGGAGCGATCTGGTCGAGCGTCGCCGCCAGCGTGTCCAACGAATGGTTGAGGGCGGTGGTGTCGGTTTTGGCAGTGTCCGACGTCAGATCGCTGACGGCTTCGGTCAGCGAGTAAGGCGAAGAGGTGCGCGAGACGGGAATGAGAGCCAGCGGATGCAACTTGCCGCCGCCGGCCGACACCAGCGTCAGCATCCGGGCACCCAGCAGCGTGTCGGTGCGGATGTGGGCGGAAGTCTCGGACCCGAGTTCGATAGCGCCCTTCACCACGAACGTCACCAGGGCCTCGCCGCGGCGCAGCTTCACATCCGACACCGTGCCGACCTTCGTGCCCGAAATCGTCACGGGGTTGCCCGTCGCAAGGCCGCCGGCCTCCGAGAACAGCGCCTGGTATCTGACCATCGTCGCCCATTGGGTGAACCGGTCGGGCGACAGGCCCACCAGAATGACCATTACAGCCAGGGCGACTCCGATGAATCCAGCCTTGACGAGCCCAGCTCCGCGATACTTGAGCATCAGGGTTCCGAACACCTTCCAGCGTCTGACCTAAAAATGGGAGATCTCACCGTCTTGCCCTGAAGGTCTGTGCCACGGATCGTCAGTTGGCACAGGTAGTACGGGATGGTGGCCCCGTTCGCCCCGAGGCGAACCAGCTTGCGGTAGTTCTTCGGCGCCTTTCCGATTGCGGCGTCGAGGCGATCCTTGTCGTTGTCGAGAATCGGCGCCAACCGGTTCAACTGGTCGATGGTGCCGGACAGCGGCGGGCGCGCGCTCCTCAACAGATCCGCCAGCGAGGCGGTTCCCTTGTCGAGGGCGTCGATCGCGGACCCGATGGTGTTGCGGTCGTCCGACAGCCCGCTGATGAGCCGCTCGAGCCGATCGATCGCGCCGGAGAACTGGGCGCCGTCCTTGCCGATCGTGCTGACCACGACGTTGAGGTTGTCGATCAGCTGCTGCACGGTTTGATCGTTGTCGGCCAACGCGTTTGAGAACGATGTCGTCTTGGAGAACAGCGACTCGAGAGTACCGCCCTGCCCCTGGAAGACGTGCAACAACGCCGAGGTCAACGCGTTGACATCGTCCGGATTCAGGCCCTGGGTAACGGGTCTCAGCCCACCCAGCAGCAGATCGAGGTCGAGCGCCGGGGCGGTGCGGTTGACCGGTATCTGAGCGCCCGCCGCCAGGCGCTTGGTGGGACCCGGACCGTCGACGAGTTCGAGATAGCGGTCGCCCACCAGGTTCAGGTAACGGACCATCGCCCTGGTGCCTTCGGTGAGGACGACGTCGCGATCGGCGTCGAACTTCACCACCACTTTTTTGTCGGGCTGCAACGAGACGCTGTCGACCGTGCCCACCCGGATCCCCGCGACCCGCACCGACTGCCCCGGCTTGAGCCGCGACACGTCGCTGAACACCGCCGAATACTTGTTCGTCGAACCCGTCCGGTACTGACCGAAGATGAAGAACAGGAAGGCGGTCAGCATCGCCATCACGACCGCAAAGACCGCGAACTTGACCAGCGTGGCGCGAGTTCTCATCCGGGTTGTCCAACCTGAATGGGGTTGCGTGGCGGGCCGGCGATCGGGCCGTACAACAGCTGCTTGAGGAGATCGGAGTTGATCAGCAGTTGCGGGTTTCCGTACCCCACCGGGTCGGCACCGATATCGGTAATGAATTGCGGCGGAGCCGTGTTGAACGGCAGCGTGGGCAGGCCCAGGCACTTCGGGCCACCCGTCGCCGCGACCTTGGGCAGGTTCGTCGGGTACCGGTAACGCTCGCCGCCCCAGGTAAGACTCGCCGAGATGTTGATGCTCGGTTCCGAAAGCGGCGGACCGTGCCCGATCGTGATCAGGCCGCCGAAGGCGCACGTGAGCGCCTCGTGGTACTCGTTGGTCAGGTTGGTGGTCGGAACCAGCAGGTGCAGCACATTCGTCAGCGGTTGACGATTCGCCGACAAGACGTCGTTGCCGATGTCGGCCAGGCCGATCGCGCTGATCAGCAGTGCATCCAGGTTGTGCTGCTCATCGACAAGGGTCTTGCTGATCCGAACCGCGTTAGAGGCCGTCTTCAGCAGGTTCGGTGCCGCGTCGGCGTAGGCGTGGGAGACCGTCGGCAAGACCGCGAGGTCGTGCCGTAACGCCGGGAGGCTCGGCTCCAGGCTGGCCAGAAACGAATCCAGGTCGCTCAGCGACTGACCGAGCTGTGGGCCGCGCCCGCTGAAGGCTTGTGCCAGCGCACCCAGTGACTCGTTGAGCTTCGGCGGGTCGATCTGCTGCAGAACCGCGACCAGTTGCTGGAAAACTGTGTTGATTTCGACCATGACGTGCTCGCCCTTCAGCGTCTGGCCACTGCGCAGCCGCTGGATCGAGGGCTTGTCGGGTTCGACCAGCTGGATGGACTTCGCGCCGAACACCGTCGGTGACGCGATGTCGACGATCACGTTGTCGGGGATGAACTGCAGCTGCGACGGGTCCATTGCCAAGTTGATCTTCGCCTGGCCGTTGGACAGTGGTTCGATCGAGGCGACCTTGCCCACCTGCACACCGCGCATCTTGACCTTGGCGTCCGAGTTCAGGACCAGGCCAGCGCGTTGCGAGATCACCGTCACCGGCACGCTGTCGGTGAAGGAGCCCTGAAACAGACCCACCGCCACTGCGAAAATCAAGCCAATTAAGACGACGGTGATCAGCCCGAGCAGGGGGCGCGTGTAATTCGGTCGGGCCGGCGGCCGGGCATGGGCGGTCCGCGCGCGCCCCCCGGCACCTGCCGGCGCATTCTGCGTCACTGCGTTTCCACCTCCTGAGGCTAACCGGACAGGTTGAAGTTGCCGTTCGTACCGTAAACAGACAGCGAGACCAACAGCGTCACGGACACCACGATGATGAGCGAGGTGCGCACCGCGTTGCCGGTCGCGTTACCCACACCGGACGGCCCCCCCGAAGCGAAATAACCGTGGTAGGTGTGGATCAACAGAACCGTGAGCGCCATCAGGATCGCCTGCAGGAACGACCACAACAAGTCGATCGGGTTCAGGAACGTATTGAAGTAGTGCTGGTACAAACCCTGCGACTGGCCGAGTAAGAACGTCGTGGTGAACTGACTCGCCAAGAACGACAGGATTACAGCGATGCTGTACAAGGGCGTGATCGCCAGCATTCCCGCCAGAATCCTGGTGCTGACCAAATAGGCGACCGGCCGAATGGCCATGCTCTCCAACGCATCGATCTCTTCGTTGATCCGCATGGCGCCCAGCTGAGCGGTCACCCCGGCGCC
Organism: Mycobacterium sp. NGS68; assembly: GCF_059812195.1. Lineage (NCBI taxonomy): Bacteria > Bacillati > Actinomycetota > Actinomycetes > Mycobacteriales > Mycobacteriaceae > Mycobacterium > Mycobacterium sp. NGS68. Next base: position 59,454 of record NZ_JCALCE010000022.1, read on the forward strand.
GAAGGTTGCCGCCAGGCCGATCCCGGCAACCACCGGTGCCGCGATCCGCACGTTGATGAACGCGGCGAGGAAGCCCGTCAGCGCCTCGATGCCGATATTGCCCAGCGAGGTATAACCCTGAATGGCCAGCGTGCCGCCGGCCGCCAGCGTCAGGAAGCCGACGATCACGACGGTTCCGCCGATCATCGCCAAAGTGCCCGCGCCCATGCTGATCTCGGCAACCAGTCGAATGACTTCGCGCGTGTAATGGGTAGCTGCGAAAGGCATTCCGGCAAGGGCTTTACCGTAGAACAGGGTATGGTCGCCGATTCGGCCGAACCACGCGGCCGGCATCTCGAATAGGCGAGTTGCCCGCGGGTATGCAGCTCTCAGCGTCACCGCAAGCCCCCTACTTCGCCGTCATCTTGATGCCGATCGCGGTGACAACCACGTTGACGACGAACAGGGACATGAAGGCATAAACCACGGTTTCGTTCACCGCGTTGCCGACGGCTTTGGCGCCCCCGCCGGTGATCGACAGGCCCCGGTAGCAGGCGACCAAGCCGGCGATGACGCCGAAAAGGGCTGCCTTGACGCAGGAAATGACCACCTCGGGCACGCCGGTGAGCAACGTGATGCCCGCGGCGAATGCGCCGGGATTGACGTCCTGCACGAAAACCGAGAAGACATACCCGCCGAGGACGCCGATGATGACGACGAGGCTGTTGAGCAGAAAGGCCACTAATCCGGAAGCCAGCATGCGAGGTGTGACCAACCGTTGCACCGGGTTGATGCCCAGTACTTCCAACGCGTCGATTTCTTCGCGAATTGTTCGCGACCCGAGGTCGGCGCACATAGCCGTAGCCCCCGCGCCCGCCACGATCAACACCGTGACCAGCGGGCCGAGCTGGGTGACTGCACCGAACGCGGCGCCGGCCCCGGAAAGATCCGCGGCACCCAATTCGCGCAGAAGGATGTTGAGCGTGAAGCTGACGAGGACGGTAAACGGAATAGCGACCAACAGGGTGGGCGCCAGCGACACCCGCGCGACAAACCAGGACTGCTCCAGGAACTCCCGCCACTGGAAAGGCCGGCGGAACAAGAACCTGACCGCATCGGCCGACATCGCGAACAAGGCGCCGATAGCCTGCATGGACCCCGAGAAGTCCAGTTTCGACCTCAGCCGGGGGAAACCCGCCGTCCAGTGGTCTGCGCCTTTAGTCGCCATCGGTGTCGGCCCCTCCCCCAGCCACCATCCCGACAGGGTTCTGGATGCACACCGGCCGAGTCAAGTTCGGCTCAACCGACGATCCCAGACGGAAGCTGGCGACCACGAAAGGCCCGGCGGAGAGCCGAAGTTCGGCGGCTGACGTCGGCGTGGCAGCGCTTCCTACCCTCACGCCGGCCCCCATTCGGCCGCGTGATTAGACGCCTCGACATGAAGAGCTCCGCGTCTTGAAGCATCCGGCGAGTATGACTCATGCCGACCCCCGGTGCAGCGAAAATGCGGAACCGTTATCGGACCGGTAGTCGCAGCGCGCGAGCAGGCAGCGTCGCGTCTGAAGGCGGGCGGAAACATTACCGGCGGCTCCGATTCTAGGTAACCGCGCCAGCGGTCTTGAGTTCGATGATGCGATCCCAGTCGAGCCCGAGTTCCATCAGGATCTCATCGGTCTGCTCAGCGAACCCGGGCGCGGGTCCGGTGGGTGGCGCCGCGACGTCGAACTGGACCGGGTTGGCGACCAACTCGAGGTCACCCGCCTGCACGATGTATTCGTTTGCGCGGACCTGGGCGTCGGTGGCGACCTGCAGGGTGTCCTGCACAGGTGCCCACGGCCCCGCGAGCGTGGCGAAGCGTTCGCTCCATTCGGCCAGCGTGCGTGTCGCGATGGCCTTGGTCAGCAGCTCTACCGCGTCCGGCGTGTTGGCCGCGATCGCCTCCACCGTGGCAAAGCGCGGGTCGTCGGCCAGTTCCGAGAGGTCGACGTGCCGGCATACGTCGGCCCAGAACTTAGTGGGCTGCATCATCACGAAGGAGATGTAGCGGCCGTCGGACGTCGTGTACAGGCCCACCAGCGGATTGTTGGGGGCGCCATGCACGCCGGGTGGCGGCGTCTCCATCCGCTGGTGCAGATGGTTGGTCAATGCGACCGTATGGCCCAGCGACCACAGGCCGCTTCCGAGCAGGGACACATCGACGACGGACGGCTCGCCAGTCCGCTCGCGCTTGAGTAACGCCGCGGCGATGCCGCCGGCGAGGTTCGTGCCCGAGATCGTGTCGCCGTACGCCGGCCCGGGCGGCGCGATCATGCCCGGCATCCCCGCGGGAGTGATGGTGGCTGCCGTCCCGGCCCGGCACCAGAAGGCGGTCATGTCGTATCCGCCTTTGACGGCCTCCGCGCCGCGCGGGCCCAGCGCGCTACCGCGCGCGTAAATGATGGCGGGGTTCACCGCCCGAATGTCGTCGACGTCGATACCGAACTTCTCACGCGTTTCGGGCAGAAAACTGGTCAAGAACACATCGGAGCGCCGAGCCAACTCGTAGAGTACTTCCTGGCCCTCGAGCACCGAAATGTCCAGCCCGATGCTTCGCTTCCCGCGGTTGGCGTGCTCGATGTTGGGGTTGGGGTCGCCTTCGACCCGCAGCATCCCGGTCTGGCGGAGCCCGCGTTGCGGATCGCCGGTCACCGAGTGCTCCACCTTGACCACATCGGCGCCCCACTCGGCCAACACGGCACCCGCCGACGGGACGAAGCCGTACATGGCGACTTCAAGGACGCGGATGCCCTCCAGCGGCCTCATGAATCGCCCGCCGTGGCAGCGCGAGCGCTCGCTCGACGCGGCAGGGTGCGCGCGATGTTCGCGGGAGTGTCAAGGAACCGCATCCAGGCCTCTCGGTGTGGCGGTCGTCACGATAATTCGATTCTCGGTCGTGGCAAATACTACATCGCTGTCTCGAGAGTTCAAGAAACTCTCAGGCTACGGTCCCAGGGCCCTCACATGCTCGGCAATCACGCAGCACTGGGCTGCGATGGCGCTTCCAAGCTGGCGGAACACGCTTTTCGCCCTGTCTTGCGAGCCGTTCTGGCGTGAGAGTATGGTTCTCATAATTGTAAGGGCGATTCTTTCTGTTCGAGACTCTCGCATTTTGAGTCGGACTTGGATGTTGGGGACATGAAGACTGCGGTGGTCACGGGCGGCGCATCCGGCATCGGTGCGGCGGTGGCCCGTCGGCTTCGCGCCGACGGCCTCGACGTCGCCACCATCGACCTCAATCCGTCCGACACGGAGCTGGCTTTCACAGCCGACGTGACGGACCGATCGCAAGTGGACGCCGCGGTGTCACAGATCCACGACCGGCTGGGTCCGGTCGCAGTCCTGGTGAACGCCGCGGGCCTGGACGGGTTCAAGCGGTTCGGCAATATCGGGTTCGAGGAGTGGCAGCGCGTGATCGACGTCAACCTCCACGGCGTCTTCCATGTAATCCAGGCGGTGCTGCCCGACATGGTCGAGGCCGGCTGGGGACGCATCGTCAATATCTCCTCGTCGAGCACGCATTCCGGCGTCCCATTCATGTCGCACTATGTAGCCGCCAAGTCCGCGGTCAACGGCCTCACCAAGTCGCTGGCACTCGAGTACGGCCCGGCTGGCATAACCGTCAACGCCGTGCCCCCGGGCTTCATCGACACCCCGATGCTGCGCGGCGCGGAGGCACAGGGTTTCCTCGGCGATGTCGAACAGACCATCGCCAGCACCCCGGTGCGGCGAATCGGCAAGCCGGAAGACATCGCCGCCGCATGCGCCTTTCTGGTCTCCGAGGAAGCCGGCTACATCACCGGCCAGATATTGGGCGTCAACGGCGGCCGGAGTACCTAGTGGACGGAAGGCTACCGAAACCGAGCCCCGCCGCAGCCCTGCAAGAGGGGAGACACCGTGAAGGTCTGGGTTGATTCAGAGCGCTGCCAGGGGCACACCCTGTGCGCGATGATCGCACCGAATTCTTTCCAGCTCAGCGACATTGACGGCAGCTCGTCGCCCATCAGCGAACAGGTGCCGCCCGACCAGGAGGACCAGGTCCGCGAGGCCGCGCATTCCTGCCCGGAACAGGCCATCAACATCACGGACGAGTCGTAAAGGGAGACAGCACTTTGAGCGTCGACGACGTCAAGAGCGACTGCGAGCGCAAGAAGCGCAGATACCACTACGACCGGCACGCCGCGGAGTATCGCTCACAGTTCAACCAAATTACCGAAGAGATGCACGGCAAGTGCCCGGTAGCCTGGACCGAGACCTACGGCGGGCATTGGGTCGCGGCCGGCAGCAACGAGGTTTTCGAGCTCGCCCGCTGTCCCGCGGTCTCCAATGACCACGACCTGCACAATGAACGCCGAGGTTATAAGGGCATTTCGATCCCGACGGCCAGCCGCGTCAGCGTGGTGCGTGGCGGCATCCTGGAAATGGATGACCCTGAGCACCGCACCTACCGCACAGTGCTCAACCCGTACCTGTCGCCGGCGGCCGTCAAGCGCTGGGAGCCGTTCGTCCACGACATAACGCGCGCCTGCCTCAACGAGAGGATCGAGCAGGGCAGCATCGACTTCGTCGACGACCTCGCCAACATCGTGCCCGCCGTGCTGACCCTGGCGATGCTGGGCATCCCGCTGAGGAAGTGGAACCTGTACAGCGAGCCGGTTCACGCGGCGGTCTACACCCCGGAACACTCCCCCGATATCGAACGCGTCACCGCGATGCACCGGGAGATGGGGCTCGACATGGTCAATAACATGCTCGAGATTCGCGAGAATCCACGCCCCGGAATCGTCAATGGCCTGCTGCAGATGCGGATCGACGGCGAGCCCGCGCCGGATCTGGAAATCCTCGGCAATCTCGGCTTGGTCATCGGCGGTGGGTTCGACACCACGACGGCATTGACCGCCCACTCGCTGGAATGGCTCTCGGAGAACCCCGACGAGCGCGAGAGGCTGCGCAACAACCTCGCTACCCTGCTCGACCCCGCGACCGAAGAGTTCTTGCGCTTCTTCACTCCGGCGCCCGGCGACGGCAGGACATTCTCCGACGACGTCGAGATCGTCGGGAATCAGTTCAAAGAAGGTGAGCGGCTGTGGATTTCGTGGGCCATGGCCAACCGCGACCCGTCGGTGTTCGCCGACCCGGACAAAGTCGTGCTCGACCGTAAAGGCAACCGGCACTTCAGTTTCGGCATAGGCGTGCACCGATGTGTCGGATCGAATGTGGCTCGCACCGTGTTCAAATCGATGGTGACCGCCGTTCTGGACCGGATGCCCGACTACCGGTGCGACCCCGATGGCGCCGTGCACTACGAAAGCATCGGAGTCATCCAGGGCATGCGGAAGCTGCCGGCCACCTTCACCCCGGGGCCCAAGGTCGGCGCGGGTCTGGACGAGACCCTCGAGAAGCTACAACGCATCTGCGACGAGCAGGAACTCGCCAGACCGGTCACCGAGCGTAAGGAAGCCGCGGTCATCGATTGAGCCGCCCCACTGCCTGGGGCGTTGACTGCCGCCATTTCGACGAGTAGGCCTGTTCAGCACGGCCGCACCTTATATTTGGCCCGAGCCGTGTGCAGAGATGGGAGACGCATAGGTGAAGACTTTCGCAATGAGCCTTGCGCTCGCTTTGGCCGCGCTCGCCGTAGCGCCGGCCGCCCGCGCGGACATGCAGGTCGGCAACTACCGAGTGGACACGACCCGGGACCCCGGCCACAGCTGGATTTGGGCGATCCGACCCTGCCGCTCGCCCGCCCCGGGATGCCTGCAGCTTCAGGCGGTTCCGCAACCCAACGGGCAAGCGGCGCCGTGGAAGGGCGAGGCTCGGATGGTCAACGGCCGCTACACCATGGTCGTCGACGTCCCCGACGGTGTGCGCTGCGTGGTCCAGTTCTTCCCCTCCCATGACGTCTACTCCTGGGATGCGGTCTCGCTGGCCGGTGAGGTGGTCTCCACATACGACACCGGCTGCGGTGGCGGACCGGGGGGCACCGACACTTACCCGTTCTCGCTCGTGCGATGGTAGCCGCGAGGTCCGTCGGTACAGCAGGGAACACGGGGGTTCGGTCGATGACGATGGCGAGGCGCGGCAGCCGAGATGACTGACGCGGAACAACCGCCCGCAGACTCGGACATCACGAAGGCCGAGGCGCTGGCGTTACTCGAAGAAGCCGAGGCAGAAGCCGCCGAGGCCGAAGCCGAGGCTGCTGCCGCGCGCGCCCGCGCCCGCGTCGCCCGGCTGCGTCGTCAAGCGCTCGCGGAGGCCGCCGCCCAGGACGTGACCGAGTCCGTGGCCGAGGCCGAGGCCGAGGCCGAGACCGTGGTCGTGGCCGTGGAGCCACCCGCGGATGTCGACGAACAAGCGGATGTCACCGACGAAGCACCGGACGAGGACGACGAGGACGACGAGGACGGCGAGGCCGAATCCGCCGACGAGACCATTGCGGCCGAGACAACGGACTCCTGGCTGGCGAGATGGCGACGACGGGAGCGGTCGTCGCGCCTGTCGGCGATCTCCAAAGTGGCCGCAATAATCCTCATCTGCGCGCTTGCCGTCGCTGCCGGTTACATGATGTGGCAACTCCATGACGCCACCAACCGGACGCAGCGCGAGGCGAACTTCATAGCCGGGGCCAAGCAGGGCGTCATCAACCTGTTCTCCCTGGACTTCAACAGGGCCAAGCAAGACGTGCAGCGCGTGATCGACAGTTCCACCGGCCAATTCAGGGACGACTTCGAGCAACGTGCGAAGGATTTCGCGTCGGTCGTCGAGCAGTCCAAAGTCGTCAGCCAGGGATCAGTCAGATCGGCCGCTCTGGAATCCATGAGCGAGCACTCCGCGTCGGTCCTCATCCTGGCGACGTCGAAGATCACCAATGCCGCAGGCGCCCAGGACGAACCGCGCGCGTTTCGGCTCCGGGTAACCGTCACCGAAGACGGCGGACAGTACAAGATGTCGAAGGTGGACTTCGTAGTGTGACCGATTACAACGACGACGCCGAAACCGCCGAAACCGTCGAAGCAGTCAGTGACGCGGAGGCAGAACTCGACGACGACGACGACGACGCACCCGAGCGGATGCTGCGCCGGCGACGCGGCCGACGGAGCTCCCCGCGCACCGTGGCTGTCGTTCCCGCGGCTTTGGTCCTGTTGCTGCTGATACTTGGTGGCGCCGTGGCGTGGCTCTACTTCGAGCGGTATCAGCCGCATCAACGTACCAATCCCGACGTCGCCCGGGCGGTGGCCAGCGCGGCGTCGGATGGCACGGTCGCATTGCTGTCCTACGCACCCGAATCGCTCGACAAGGACTTCGCCAGCGCCAGGTCGCACCTGTCTGGAGATTTCCTGTCGTACTACAGCCAATTCACCGAGCAGATTGTCGCTCCGGCGGCCAGACAGAAGTCGCTGAAGACCACCGCTCAGGTGATGGGGGCCGCGGTCACGGAGTTGCATCCGGATTCGGCCGTCGTTCTGGTTTTCGTCGACCAGAGCACCACAAGCAAGGAAAGGCCCGATCCGTCGATCGCGGCCAGCAGCGTCCTGGTGAGCATGGCCCGCGTCAACGGCACCTGGCTGATCACCAAGTTCGACCCGGTCTGAGTTGGACTCGATTCAGCCGCGCGGCAGGCCCAGCACGCGCTGGGCGATGATGTTGCGTTGGATCTCCGACGTGCCGCCCGCGATCGTGCCCGAGAAGCTGCGCGCGTAGCGCTCGAACCAGCTGGCGAAATAGTGATCCAGGTTCATGTGCTCGTACGGGCCGGTCTGGCCGGGTTGGATGAGCCCGTCGGATCCGGCGGCCGTCAGGGCCTGTTCCATCCCGCGCAGCTCGGCCTCGGACCCGAGCAGTTTCAGCACCGAGATCGCGGCCACGTCGTCCTCGCCACGGGCCGCACGGGCCAACGCCACCGAGCCCAGCAGGCGCAGCGCCTGCTTGTCCATGATGGTCGTCGCGTACTGGTCGCGTTCGACCTCCGTGCGGGGATGGAAGTCGGCGATCTCGTTGTCCAGCCGGTCGGCGAAACCCAGCCACATCATGGTGCGCTCGTGGCCGAGCGACCCGTTCGCCACCCGCCAGCCGCCGTTGAGCTCGCCGACCAGATTCTCCGCCGGCACCCGCGCGTCGGTGAAGAACACCTCGTTGAAGTCCAGGTCGTCGGCCGCGCAGATCGACGGGAACGGCCGGCGCACCACGCCTTCGGTGTCGGTCGGAATCAGTAGCACGCTGATGCCCTTGTGCTTTGGCGCATCGGGATCGGTGCGCACAAAGGTCAGCAACACGTCGGCATCGTGGGCCCCGGAGGTCCACACTTTCTGGCCGTTGACTACGAAATGGTCGCCCTCGCGGACAGCGCTGGTACGTAAGGACGCCAGATCCGAGCCGGCGCTCGGCTCGCTCATTCCGAGCGACGCAGTGATCTCGGCGCGCAGGATGGGCACCGCCCAGCGCTGCTTCTGCTCGTCGCTGCCGAACGATAACAGCGACGCCGCAACGATATTCACGCCCTGCGGGTTGAAGCTGTGATAGATCCGCCGCCGCGACAGCTCCTGAAAGTAGACGAACTGCTGAACGACGGTCGCGTTGCGGCCGCCGAATTCCGGCGGCTGGCTGGGCAGCAGCCAGCCGTTGTCGAACAGCAGCCGCTGCCAGCGGCGCGCCCACGCCGGCATGTGCGAGACCGAACGCGGCCGCTCGAGAGTTTCGCTTGCGGGAGGCAGGTTTTCGTCGAGAAATGCCGAAAACTTCGCTCGGAAGGCCTCTACGTCGGCATCAAAAGTCAGCTGCACGGTACTCCTCCGCGATCCGCGCCCGATGCTCCGCCGCACCGCCGAGCATCAGCTCCCCCGCTTTGGCGCGCTTGAGCGCGAACTGCAGGTCGTTCTCCCACGTGAACCCCATCGCGCCGTGCAACTGCAGGCCGTGCCGGAAGACCAGCGACTGGCATTCCCCCGCGGCGGCTTTGGCCATCGCGGCCGCGAGCCGGCGTCGGGGATCGTCGGCGGCGATCGTCAACGCGGCGAAGTAAGCCAACGCCCGCGCGCGTTCCACCGCGACGTGCATGTCGGCGGCCTTGTGCTGCACCGCCTGGAATGACCCGATCGGGACGCCGAATTGATGGCGGCTGCGGACGTGTTCGAGGACCAGATCGAGAATGCGCTGGCAGGCGCCGACCGTCGTGATCGCCATGCCGGTCAGCGCCACATGATTCGCGCGCTCGCGGTCGACGACCAACCGGGCGCTGTCCGGCACCGCAACCTGGTCGAAGGTCAGGTCGGCGACGTGCAGCACCGGGTCGAACACCGCCGAGCGCCGGGCCACCACCTGATCGGCCGCGATGACGAACACGCCAGCGTCGGTCAGCACTGCCAGCCGGTCGACGCGATCGCCGTCCAGGACGTGGCGCGCCGTTCCCTGCAACACCCAGCCGTCGGGGTCCCGGTGTGCCGAAATCCCTTGGTAGACAGCCGTCCCCGACTCGTGCGGATCGAACTTGTCCCCGGCCAGCGGCGCGAACTGGCTCATCGTCGCGAGAAACGGCGTGGGATCGGTCGCGTGGCCGAGCTCCTCGAACACGATCGCCAGCTCGACCGCGCTCGCCGGGTCGTTCAGCTCGGTCCAGCCCAGATCCAGATAGACCTTCCACAGCGGGCCGGGGTCGGCGCCGTCCTCGGCCACGCTTCGCACCAGCGACGGCGGGCATTGCTTGGCCAGCACGTCGCGCACGGTCTGCTGCCAGAGTCGCTGGTCAGCATCGAACTCCAACAGCATCCAGGCCGCCTCCCGTCATCAACGCTGACGCGAGAATAGCATTCTCGGTTGCGGAAGTAATAATCTCGCAAAGCGGCTACGGGGTGGGCGGCACGGCTCGCGACAGATCGCCGGCGGGGCTGTCCCAGTGGTCGAGATTGAGCGCCTCGGCGAGCGGACGTCGGCGGACCGGCCCGTGCCTGCCCTTCGGCCAGCCGACGACGATGTGGCCGGCCACCATCCAGTCCTCGGGCACGCCCACGGCGTCGCGCAACAGCTGCTCACCGCCGTACGAGGCCCAGCTGGTCAGGCACGCTCCCAGGCCCTGGGCACGCGCGGCAAGCAGAAAGTTCTGCATCGCCGGAAAGATCGACCCGCCCAGCAGGAGTTCGGAGGCCGTCGGAAAGTGCTTCTGCGCGAACAGGACCGAGGTGAACTCGCCCGCACGGTCGTGCAATTCGTAGGTGGCGCGGTAGGTGCGGGCGCGCCGGCTGTCGTCGTCGGCGGCGGGCCGGGTCATGCCGTAAACCGGCTCGATCACCTGCAGCGCCCGGGCGGCGGCCTCGGCGACCACCGCGCGCACCTCCGGGGACCGCAGCACGACAAAGCGCCAACCCTGCGCGTTGGCGCCCGACGGCGCCCAGGTGGCGGCCTGCAGGCACCGCGCCAGGGTGACGTCGTCGACCGGCTCGTCGGTGAAGCGCCGGATCGTCCGCGCGGTCAGCATCACCTCCCAGACGTCACCGCTGGCTTCGCTCATCGCCCGCCCCTCTCCCAGGTTCGGCACAGCTTGCCGCATGCACCAGACAGCGGTCGAGCAGGATGGCGGCGAGTCGACGCGGGTCGCTGTACATGAGGTCGTGGCAGGTGTCGACACTGAACAAGGCGTCGACGCCGCCGAGCGCCTCGATGCACCGGCGCTGCTGGCGCGGCGAGAGCGCCCGGTCGCGCAGCGTCATGATCCACGTGCGGGGCACCTCGTCGGGCAGGCCACCGCGATCCACGCGTTCGACGATCACGCCCACACTCTCGGCGTACAGGCGGGCCCGGGCAAGCCTGCGCCGCGGCGCGGGCATGCCGTTCCAGAACGCCAATCGCGCCGCGAGGTAGGGCATCACAACGGCACGGCCGGATCCGCCCAGCCGGTCCAGCAGCGGCCCCATCCTGGCCAACGGCGCCAACGGCCCGCCCAGTGCGTCCAGCACGCTGGCCCCCTGCGGCGGAACGAAGGCCGCCGCGAAGATCATCTCGCGCACCCGGGCCGCGCCGAGCCGGGTTACCACGGCGGGCACGATCAGCCCGCCCATCGAATGCCCGACGACGACGACCTCGCCGAACGAGGCGTTCTCCACCGCGGCCACCACCGAGTCCGCCCACTCTGCGATGGTCCGCCTGGCCAGGTCGGCGGCATTGCTTCTGCGGCCGGGCAGGTCCACCGCCAGCACACGCAAACGCGGTTCCAGCCAAGCCAATTCGGCGACGGTCAAGTCCCAGCAGTCACCGGCGTGCGCCCCGCCGTGAATCAGGACCAGGTCGGGCAGCATCAGTCGCGAGTCAGGACGCCGCGCAGGAACAAGTCGGCGGCGGCTTGTACGTGCAGCTCCTCGTCCTCGGCGCTCCGATACATTCCGCAGTCCGCCAACCGGCCGGGCAGATGCTCGACCATCCCGATGAAGTGGGCGGCGGCGACCTCCAGATCGTCGATCTCGACGGCTCCGGCGTCCCGGTGCCGACGAAGCAGATCCATCACCTGGCGGTGGCGCGCGGACCACGTCATCGAGTGGGCGCTCACGGCGAACTCCGGGAACCGGGCCGACTCGGTCATGGCGATCCGCGTCAGCCGGACGATGTCCGGATCGATCGCGCGCGCGAGGCCCGCGCGCCCGATCACCACCAGCGCCGCCCGCAGATCGCTGCCGTCCGGATCCTGGCTGACGTCCTCCTCTGTTCGGCGCGTCAAGGCCCACGGGATGACGTCGAGAAAGACGGCCCGCTTGTCGGGATAGCGGCCGTAGAGCGTTCTGCGCGTGATGCCGGCGGCGCGGGCGATCGCGTCCATGGTGGTGCCGTCATACCCGTACTCGAGGAAGGTTGCGACGGCGGCCTGGCGCAGTTTCTGCTGCAGCCTCTTGGCCTCGGCCTGGGTCGGCCGTCCGCGTCGGGTAGCAGTCGCCATGGCAAGAAGTATACTTGCATGTATATTTACTGCTATCGCATTCATCGCCCGTCGAACGGGTGCGGCCGATGTACTCCCAACGACCCTGCGCTGCAACAGGATTAAGACAAAAAGCCCGCAAAGGAGAGCCAGCGTGGACAGCGAAACGTACCGGCGCGGACGGCAGATCCGCTCCGAGGTGCTGGGCAAGGAGTACGTCGACAAGGCGATCGCCGGGGCGGACGACTTCACCCGCCCGCTGCAGGACCTGGTCACCGAGTACTGCTGGGGGGCGGTGTGGGGCCGCGAGGAGCTGCCCCGCAGAACCCGCAGCATGCTCAACCTCGCCATGACCTCGGTGCTCAACCGCCCCCACGAACTGCGCACCCACATCAAGGCCGCCCTGACCAACGGCGTCACCCGCGAGGAGATCCGCGAGGTCTTCCTGCAGGTCGCGATCTATGCCGGTGTGCCCGCCGCGGTCGACAGCTTCCGCATCGCGCAACAGACGTTCGCCGAAGTCGACCAGGCATGACAATCGGTTTCATCGGCCTGGGCCACATGGGCTTACCCATGGCGCGCCGCCTCCTCGAGGGGGGTCACGACGTCGTCGCCTTCGACACCCGGGCACCGGCGCTCGAGCGTGTCGTCGCGCTCGGCGCGCACGCCGCGTCGGCACCGAAGGAGGTCGCAGACCGGGCCGAGACCGTGCTGGCCAGCCTGCCGACTCCCGCGGTCTCGATCGACGTGGCGACCGGTCCCGCGGGCGTGATCGAGGGCGCCCTGGTCAAGCGCTACGTCGACCTGTCCACCGTGGGCCGCCCGACGGCGGTGCTCATCCACGACCGGTTGGCGGCACGCGGTGTGGTGGCGATCGACAGCCCGGTCAGCGGCGGCGTCGGCGGGGCCGAACGGGGAGCGCTGGCGTTGATGGTGTCGGGCCCGCGCGTCGAATTCGACGTCGTGCGACCCGCGCTCGAAACGCTCGGCCGGCCCTTCTATGTGGGCGATAAGCCCGGCTCCGCGCAGACCATGAAGCTGGCCAACAACATTCTGGCGGCCAACGTGTTGGTGGCCACGGCCGAAGTCGTGGTGATGGGCGTCAAAGCCGGGCTGGATCCGGCGGTGATGATCGAGGTGCTCAACGCGGGCTCGGGCGCCACGAGCGCCAGCCGGGACAAGTTTCCGAAGGCGATCCTGCCGCGCACCTTCGACTACGGGTTCGCCACCGGGCTGATGCTCAAGGACGTCCGGCTCTACCTCGACGAGGCAGCGGAGCTGGGCGTGCCGGTCGACGTCGCGGAGACGGTCGGCCGGATCTGGGAGGCCACCGCACGGGACCAGGGAGGCGATTCCGACTTCACCACCGTGATCAAACCGTTCGAGGAGGCCGCCGGCGTCACCGTCGGTACGTCAAGCACTTCAAGCCGAGTTACAGCAAACGCGGAGAATGTTATTATTCAGAATCAAGAACAACACTTGCACCAAGGTCTCGAAAATCGTCGTTACCAGGACAGATGACTAACCGAGACGCTTACCGAAAGCCCATTGAACGACGGCGAGAGAGAATGTTAGATTGTCTATCATCTGGCCCTGACGGGCTCGCGGCCGAGGCCGAAGGATGGCTTTCGTGATCGAACACGCTGACGGAACACGCACCCCCGTGATCGACGCGAGCGTGCACATCTTCTTCCCGTCCAACAAGGACCTGCGCTCGTTCCTGCGCGAGCCGTTCAAGAGCCGCGGTTTCCCCGACTACGAGATGGACTGGTACGGCGCACCGGGGGGCGAGTACGCCGTGAACACCGAAGGCCCGGATCGCCGCTATCCGGGGTCTGACCCGGAATTCGTTGCCCACGAACTATTTTCGAAGCGCGGAGTGGACGTCGCGGTGCTGCATCCGATGGGACGCGGCATCATGCCGGACCGGCACCTGGGCAGCGCGCTGCATGCGGCCCACAACGAGATGATGGTGTCACGCTGGCTCGAGCACGACGAGTTCGGCGACCGGTTCCGCGGCACCATCCGGGTCAATCCCGACGACATCACCGGCGCGCTGCGCGAGATCGAGAAATGGCGCGGGCACCCGCGCGTCGTCCAGCTCGGCGTGCCGCTGCAATCCCGCGAGCTGTACGGCAAACCGCAGTTCTGGCCGCTGTGGGAAGCCGCGGTCGAGGCGAACCTCCCGGTCGCCGTGCACATCGAAGTCGGCTCGGGCATCGCGTATCCGCCGACGCCGTCCGGGAACACCCGCACCTACGAGCAGTACGTCAGCTTCATGGCGCTGAACTACCTCTACCACCTGATGAACATGATCGCCGAAGGCGTGTTCGAGCGCTTTCCGACGCTCAAGTTCGTCTGGGCCGACGGCGCCGCGGACTTCCTGACGCCGTTCATGTGGCGGATGGACACCTTCGGCCGGCCACACTTGGAGCAGACCCCCTGGGCGCCCCGGATCCCCAGCGACTACATCCCGGGCCACGTGTATTTCGTCCAGGGCGCGATGGACGGGCCGGGCGACGCGGAGTTCGCCGGCGAATGGTTGGGCTTCACCGGCAAGGACGACATGGTGATGTTCGGGTCGAGCTATCCGCACTGGCAGTGCGGTGATGTGCGGGACCTGCCCAGGGCGCTGTCGAACGAGCAGCGCGAAAAGCTGTGCTGGCGCAACGCCGCAAACCTGTATGGGATCGACATTTCGGTCGACCTCGCAGCGGGCTAGTCGCAGAATAGACGGATAAGCAAGGAGATCACGATGACGCTGACTCATTCCCAGGAGCGCGTTCCCGCGGCCGAGCGCATCGCCGTCCGGTGCGTCGACTCCGATGTTCACCCGGTGCCGAAACGCGGCGAGATCGTCCAATACATTCCAGAACCTTGGCGCAGCAAGTACTTTCTGACCCGCAACGTGGGTGAGCAGATCTACTACGACGCCCCCGACTACGCGCACAGCTACGCGATGCGGGTGGACACCTTCCCTCCGCACGGCGAGTTTCCCGGCAGCGACCCGGACATGGCGTTCCGCCAACTGATCATGGAGGCCGGCTCCGACATCGCGATCCTCGAACCGGCCTCCTACCCCGCCCGCCTGCCGGAGGCGCAGCACGCGATGTCGGTCGCCTTGAACGAGTGGCAGGCCAACCACTGGCTGGACAGCCACAACAACTGGCACGAACGCTGGCGCGGGTCGATCTGCGCCGCCATCGAGGAGCCCGAGGAGAGCGTCCGCGAAATCGAGCGGTGGGCCGGACACCCCTACATGGCGCAGATCCTGATCAAGGCCGAGCCGCGGCCGTCATGGGGCAACCCGAAATACGACCCGATCTGGGCGGCGGCCGCCAAGCACGACATCACGGTCAGCTGTCACCTGTCGCGCAGCCAATACGAAGAGCTGCCGATACCGCCGGTCGGTTTCCCCAGCTACAACCACGATTTCATGGTCACCTACTCGTTGCTGGCGGCCAACCAGGTGATGAGCGTGATCTTCGACGGCGTCTTCGACCGCTTCCCCACCCTGCGATTCGTGTTCGTCGAGCACGCGTTCACCTGGATCCTGCCGCTGATGTGGCGGATGGACAAGATCTACGAAGCGCGCAAGTCCTGGGTGGACATCAAGCGCAAGCCCTCGGAGTACGTCAAGGACCACATCAAATTCACCACCCAGCCGCTGGACTACCCGGAGGACAAGACCGAGTTGACCCGCGCGCTCGAGTGGATGGAGTGCGACAAGATCCTGCTGTACTCGTCGGACTACCCGCACTGGACGTTCGACGATCCGCGCTGGCTCGTCAAGCACCTGCCCAAGGGCGCCCGGGACGCGATCATGTACAAGAACGGCATCGCGACCTATCACCTGCCCGAGACCGTGCCGGTCCTCGAGGGCCAGACCCGGGTGCTCTGACGTTGACCGAAGACGTCACGAGGCGGCCCCAGCCCCGCCTCGCCCAGGGCCGCGAGCACGTCGTCGCGACGGTGGACGAAATCCCGCCGGGCACACATAAATTGGTGCCGATCGGGCGGCACGGCGTCGGCGTGTACAACGTGAACGGAAACTTCTACGCGATCGCGAACTACTGCCCGCACCAGGGCGGGCCGCTGTGCTCGGGCCGCGCCCGGGGCCGCACCATCGTGGACGAGACCGCCCCCGGCGACTCGGTCATGGTGCGCGATCTGGAGTACATCTACTGCCCCTGGCATCAATGGGGCTTCGAGCTGGCGACGGGCACCACCGCGGTGAAGCCGGAATGGAGCATCCGCACCTATCCGGTGCGTGTCGTCGGCAATGACGTGTTGGTGATGGCGTAACAGGAGAAACGGGTGCCTACTTTCGAGGTGAATGGCGGGAACGTCGTCTACGAAATCCTCGGCGAATCGGGCGATCTCATCGCCCTGACGCCGGGAGGTCGGTTCAGCAAGGAAATCGAGGGCCTGCGCCCGCTGGCCGAGGCGCTGGTCGGCGGCGGCTACCGGGTGCTGCTGTGGGACCGACCCAACTGCGGCGCCTCCGACGTGCAGTTCTACGGGCAGAGCGAATCGCACATGCGCGCCGAGACGCTGCACAAGCTCGTGACCGGCCTGGGCTTCGAGCGGTGCATCCTGGCCGGGGGTTCCGGTGGGGCAAGGGATTCCATGCTGACCACGATGCTGTACCCCGAGATGGTCACCAAGCTGGTGGTGTGGAACATCGTCGGCGGCATCTACGGCACGTTCGTGCTGGGTTCCTTCTACATCGTCCCCAGCATTCTCGCGGTGCGCGGCACCGGGATGGACGGCGTGGTCAAGGTCCAGGAATGGCGCGACCGCATCGAGCAAAACCCGGCCAACAAGCAGCGGTTCCTCGACTTCGACTCCGGCGAGTTCCTCAAGGTGATGTTGCGCTGGCTCAATGCGTTCGTTTCCAAGCCGGGACAGACGATCCCCGGTGTCGAGGACGAAATGTTCGACCGCATCAAGGTTCCCACGCTGATCATTCGCGGCGGCGAGAACGACATGGATCACCCCAAGCGGACCTCGCTGGAAGTCAGCTGCCTGATCAAGGGTTCCAAGCTGATCGACCCGCCCTGGCCGGAGGATGCCTGGGAGCGCGCGTCCGAAGACCGCGCGGCGGGAAGGGTCAAGCACTTCAACATGTTTGACACCTGGGTCCAGGCCGCACCGCCGATCCTCGAGTTCCTGGGCTCCTGATGCGGTCACCCGGTGCGGATGTGAACCTCGCAGTTCAGCGTCGCCTCGAGGGCCGTGTGGATCCGGCTTTCGGGAATGCGATCGAGGTCCTCTTCGCGCAGCGTCACGTGCACGATGTCGAAGCCGTCGTCGCCGGGCCGGCGCGCGATCTCGCCGGTCAGCCCGAACGCGGACAGCACGCCGCGGGCGTCGTCGTCGGTTCCGCGGCTGACGAAGGTGACCACACCGGGCGTCGGCGTCGTACCGAAAGCTCTGGCGCACAGCTCGATTGCGGCTTGCTTGGTGGTGTCGACGTCGTCGCTCTCGATCAGCAGCTCCACGTCGCGACGACCGGGCGGCATGCCCGCGAGATTGTTTTCCACCACGTCGGCGCCGAGCTCACCGACAAGACCCAGGAGCCCAGTCATGCCCTCGCGTAACTGCTCCGCCGTGAGCACCCCGCCCGGGTCGACGTTGACCCGCACCACCGCAGTCCGCATGCGGGCCAGCCTAACCGGAACCGCGGGCCGCGAATGAATACGCAGGCCCCCTCCGCCACGGTCACCGTCGCCCCCTGGCCCGGGTGTCCGCCCCGGCTGCTCATTTCGGGCGCCGAGGACCACGCGGCGTATCGGGAGCGGGGTGGATACGCGCCGGTTTCCAGCCTGGACGAATTATTGGCCGAGGTCGACGCCAGCGGGCTGGTCGGCCGCGGCGGCGCCGCGTTTCCGCTTGCGGTCAAGTTGCGCACGGTCCGCGACCATGCGCGGTTGACCGGTGGCGCCGTCGTCGTCGCGAATGGCGAAGAGGGAGAACCGGCTTCGGTCAAGGACCGCTGGCTGCTGCGCAACCGGCCGCACCTGGTCCTCGACGGCCTGCGGTTGGCGGCCGCCGTCGTCGGCGCCGACGAGGCGTACGTGTATGTGTCCGACCCCGAGTCGGCGCGCAGCGTCGAAGCCGCGCTGGGCGAACTCGACCCGGACACCCTCGGCGTACCGGTGGCCATGTGGACGGTGCCGGCCGGATATGTGGCCGGCGAGGAGACCGCCGCCGTCCGCGCGATCAACGGGGGTCCGGTCAAGCCGACGGACAAGCCGCCGCGCCCGTACGAGGAGGGCGTCGGCGAGCGGCCCACGCTGGTCAGCAACGTCGAGACCCTGGCGAATCTGCCCTACCTGCAGCGCCACGGCTCGGCGGCCTTCCGCTCACAGGGCACGTCCTTCTCGCCGGGAACGTTTCTGGCGACCATCACCGGGGCGGGCCAACCGCCCGTCCTCTACGAGCTACCCCACGGCCTGCCGTTCGCCGACCTGGCCGCCCGGCACGGCGTTTCGCCCGACCGGGTGCGGGGCGTGCTGATGGGCGGCTATTTCGCCGGGCTGCTCGGCAGGCGGGTGCTGGAAACGACTCTGGACCACGAGACGATGCGGGGGCTGGGCAGCGGCCTGGGCTGCGGTGCGATCTCGATCATCACCGACGACTGCCCCGTGGCCGTCGCGGCGTCGGTGCTGGCCTACTTCGACCGCGAAAACGCGGGTCAGTGCGGATCGTGTTTCAACGGGACCGCGGCGATGGCCGCCGTGGGCGGCGCGCTGCGGGACGGCGCCGCCACCACCGAGGACGTCGACCGGCTGCGCCGCTGGTCGGTGGTGCTGCGCGGCCGCGGCGCCTGCGCGACCATCGACGCCGCGTGCAACGTCGCGGCCAGCCTGCTGGACCAATTTCCCGACCTGGTCGAGCGCCATCTCGCCGGCGACTGCGCGGACTGTTCCGGCGGGGCGTTTCGCGCCGAGCGTCCCTTCGAGGCGGAAGCGATGAGGCAAGCATGAAAATCCGATTGGATCGGACGGTGTGCGACGGCTTCGGCCTGTGCGCCAAGCACGCGCCCGCGTACTTCTCGCTGGACGACTGGGGATACGCGTCGCTGACGGGCGATGGTGTGGTGGCCGAGCGGGACCACGACGCCGTGATGCGGGCGCTGCTGGATTGCCCGGTGCACGCCATCACCGAGCTCGGTGAGCGTCGGCCCAGCATCCCGCACCCGGAGCTGCGCGACGAGGACGATCCCGCCGCGCACGTCAACACCGAATCCAACGAAGCCCAATGGGGATTTACGCGCTGATGACGAGTGATAACGTAATTCTCCGATTAGTATAATGCGCCTACCACCGGAGGTGACGTGTCCGCAGCACCGGGTCGTCCGCTGCCCCTGATCACCGACCAGAACGAGTTCTTCTGGACGTCGGGAGCCGACGGCACGCTGCGGATGCAGGAATGCCAGGCCTGCCGGGCGCTGATCCACCCGCCCGCACCGGTGTGCCGCTACTGCCGGTCCCGCGACATCGGCGTGAAGGCGCTGTCCGGCAAGGCCACCCTGGCCGGGTTCACCGTCAACCACCGGTTCAGCGTGCCCGGCATGCCCGCGCCCTATGTGATCGCCCAGGTGGCGATCGCCGAGGACCCCCGCGTCCGCCTGACCACCAACATCGTCGAATCCGATCCCGATCAGCTCGAGCTCGGCCAACAGGTTGAGGTCGTCTTCGAGCACCTCGAGGACGTGTGGTTGCCGCTCTTCAAGCCCGTCCCGGGCACCGGTCGGATGCCGGAGGATGAGATCGCGCCGGAGCGGTTCGGCGAATACGTCCGGCCGATGCTGACCACGGAGAAGTTCGAGGACAAGGTCGCGCTGACCGGAATCGGCATGTCGAAAATCGGTCGCCGCCTGATGGTGCCGCCGCTGTCGCTGACGATCGACGCGTGTGAGGCGGCCATCGCCGACGCCGGGTTGACGATCGACGACATCGACGGACTGTCCACCTACCCCGGCGGCGGCAACCTCGGCGGCTTCGGCGAGGGCGGGGTGACCGCGCTGGAGGCCGCGTTGGGCATCCGGCCGGTATGGCACAACGGCGGCATCGAAACGTTCGGCCCCGGCGGGTCCGTGATCGCCGCGATGCTCGCGATCGCCGGCGGCCTGGCCCGGCACGTCCTGTGCTTCCGGACGCTATGGGAAGCCACCTTCAACGAGCGGATGAAGCAGGGCAAGATCACCGGGGCGCTCGGGTCCGGGGGCCGCACCGACAGCTGGCAGTGGCCGTTCGGCGCGACATCAGCGGCACACACCCTGGCCCTCAACGCCCAGCGCCACTTCCACCGGTACGGCACCACGAAGGAGACGCTGGGCTGGATCGCGCTGAACCAGCGCGCCAACGCCGAACTCAACCCGACGGCCGTCTACCGCGACCCGATGACCATGGACGACTACCTGAGCGCGCGTCCGATCACCACGCCGTTCGGCCTCTACGACTGCGACGTGCCGTGCGACGGCGCCATCGCCGTCATCGTCTCCGCCGTCGACGCCGCCCGGGACCTGGCGAAACCGCCCGTCCTGGTGGAGGCCGTCGGAACCCAGATCATCGAGCGCATCGACTGGGACCAGAGCACCCTGACGCACGAGCCGCAGGTGCTGGGTCAGGCCGCGCACGTCTGGACACGCACCTCGCTGCGGCCGACGGACGTGGACGTGGCCGAGCTCTACGACGGGTTCACCATGAACTGCCTGTCCTGGATCGAGGCGCTGGGCTTCTGCGAGATCGGCGGTGCCCGAGAGTTTTTGGACGGCGGAAAGAACATCGCCCGCGACGGCGTGCTGCCGCTCAACACGCACGGCGGTCAACTTTCCCACGGCCGCACCCACGGCATGGGTTTGCTGCACGAGGCCATCACCCAGTTGCGCGGCGAGGCGGGCGAGCGGCAGGTCGCCGACGCCCGGGTCGGCGTCGTCAGCAGCGGCGGGCTGACCCCCAGCGGCGTGCTGCTACTTCGGGCGGACGGATGAGCAGCGCGCCCAAACCCCGGCTGGTGATCGTCGACGGCGTGCCGATGTCGGCGCTGGTCGCCGAAGCCACGGGGACGCACGACCCCAGAGCGGTCATCCTGGCCATCCACGGCGGTGGGACCACCGCCCTCTATTTCGACTGCCCCGGCAACCCGTCGCTGTCCCTGCTGCGCGCCGGCGCGGCCGCCGGCTTCACGGTGGTGGCACTTGACCGGCCCGGCTACGGCAGCTCGGCGCCCTACCCGGACGCGATGGCCGCGCCTGAGCAGCGGGTCAACCTGGCGTACGGTGCCGCGGATCGGATCCTCGGTGAAAAGCCGCGCGGTGCGGGTCTTTTCGTGTTGGGCCATTCGGGCGGCTGCGAACTCACGATGCGGATGGCCGCCGACGAGCGCGGCGCCAACCTGCTCGGCATCGAGCTCTCCGGCACCGGCCGGCGCTATGCCACCGCCGCTCGCGACATCTTGAAGACGGCGACGCGGGAACGCCGCTCGGCGGGCCTGTACGAGTTGCTGTGGTTTCCGGAGCGGCTGTATCCCCCCGAGGTTCTCAACGGGGCCACCATTTCCCCGTCGGCCCCGGCCTACGAGGACCAGATGGTGTCCGACTGGGCGCGCCAAACCTTCCCCGGGCTCGCGCCCGCGGTACGCGTCCCCGTGCAATTCAGCGTGGCTGAATACGAAAGGGTCTGGCAGACAGACGAATCAGCGGTCACCGAAGTCGCCGCGATGTTCACCGCCACGCCGCGGTTCGTCACCAACAGGCAACGCGAAGCCGGACACAACATCAGCCTCGGGCATAGCGCCATCGACTATCACCGCAAGGTCTTCGCGTTCGTCGACGCGTGCGCCGCGTCCCGCGCGGCGAGCGACCCCGATCTCGAGGCCGGCTGATGCGGGTCGGGTTCATCGGCGCGGGGCGAATGGGACGGCCGATGGTGGCGCGGCTCGTCGGGTCCGGGCACAGCGTGCGGGCCCTGGGCCGCACCGCGGCCAAGCGCCGGGACCTCGAGGAGATGGGCGCCGTCGGGGTCGGCGCGGTCGCCGAGGCGGGCGCGGACGCCGACGTCGTCGTGGTGTGCGTGTTCACCGACGATCAGCTGCGGCAGGTATGCCTGGACGCGCCGCTGCTGTCGTCCATGCCGCCGGGTGCCACGCTCGTGGTCCACACCACCGCAAGCCCGCGCACCATCGATGCCGTCGGCGAGCAGGCCGCCGCACACGGCGTCGACGTCGTCGACGCGGCCGTCAGCGGCGGCCCGCACGACGTCGCCGCGGGTCGGCTGACCCTGTTCGTCGGCGGCATTGATCGTGCGGTTGCGCGGGTCCGGCCCGCGCTGGACTGCTACGGCGATCCGGTGCTGCACGTCGGGCCCAGCGGCTCCGGCCAGAAGGTGAAGCTGATCAACAACGCGCTGTTCGCCGGTCAGCTCGGGCTGCTCGCGGCGGCCGCCCGGATCGGTGACCGCCTCGGCGTGCCCGAGCCGGCGTTGCTCGCGGCGTTGCGCCATGGCAGCGCCACCAGCCGCGCACTGGACGTGGTCGCCGCGCAGGGTTCGGTCGCGTCGTTCACCGAGGTGCGGGCCGAATTCATCGACAAGGACGTGGCCGTCGTGCGCGGTCTGGCGCAGGACCTCGGCAGCGATCTCGGGGTCCTCGACGACGTCATCGACGTCCTCGGCGTAGGTGGAAAAGTCTGAGATGAATGCCCCGCTTCCCTTTGCGGTTCGCCACGGAACCACTACCGTTAGCGTTACATTCAGGCCTTCAGCTGTAATGGCCCGCAACTCGTCAGCCAGGAGTGTGCAATGACCACATCGAAGGTGGATTTCGATCCGTTCTCCGTGGAGTTCTTCAACGGAGCCTGGGACATCTACCGGCGGATGCAGGAGGAAGCGCCGGTCTACTACAACGAGAAGTACGACTTCTACGCGCTGACCCGGCACGAGGACGTGGCCGCGGGCCTCAAGGACTTCGAAACCTACTCGTCGTCCTACGGCATCGACCTGTCGATGGTCCGCTCCGGACAGAAGCCGCCGCAGTCGATCATCTTCATGGACCCGCCGGACCACCGCCACATGCGCAGCCTGCTCAACAAGGTCTTCACGCCGCGGGCCATCCAGTCGCAGCGGGAGATGGTCGTCGCGAAGATCGACAAGTACCTCGGCAGGGCCGATCCCGATGCCTTCGACGTGGTGCAGGACCTTTCCGGCCCGTTCCCCGTCGAAGTCATCACGACGATGCTCGGGGTGCCGGAGGAGCACGCGCAGCAGGTGCGCCACTGGATCGACATATCGCTGACCCGCGAACCCGGCCAGGTCGAGGTCGGCGAAGAGGGCATGCAGGCCAACATCCAGACTGCGATGCTGTACTACGACCTGGTCAAGCAGCGTCGCGACGATCCCCGCGACGACCTGTTCACCCGACTGATCGAGGCCGAGATCGAACGTGAGGACGGGCAGATAACCCGGCTCGACGACCTCGAAGTCACCGGATTCGCAACGCTATTGGGCGGCGCGGGCGCCGAGACCGTGACCAAGCTGGTAGGCAATGCGCCGGTGGTGTTCGCCCGTTTCCCCGACGAGTGGCAGAAGCTGCTCGAGGACCGCAGCAAGATTCCGGCCGCGGTCGAAGAGCTGTTGCGCTTCGAGGCGCCGTCGCAATATCAGGTGCGCTGCTCCATGAAAGACGTGCACCTGCACGGCGTCACGATCCCGGCCGGCAAACCGGTGTTCCTGATCAACGGCGCCGCTAACCGCGACCCCTCCGTGTGGACCGAGCCGGACAGGTTCAACATCGACCGCGACCGCTCCGAGGCGCAGAACATGGGCTTCGGCTACGGGATTCACAGCTGCCTGGGAGCCGCGCTGGCCCGCATGGAGACGGCGATCGCGCTGGAAAAGCTGCTCGACTACATGCCGCGGTACGAGGTCGACTGGGCGCACTGCAAACGCGTCCAGATGCAGAATGTCGCCGGTTGGCAGAACGTACCGGTGAAGGTCCTGCGATGAAGATAGAAGTCGATTGGGGTCTGTGCGAAAGCAACGGGGTGTGCATGGGCATCATCCCGGAGGTTTTCCACCTGGACGACGACGACATGCTGCACGTCCTGCAGCCGGAGGTCACGCCGGAGACCGAGGAGCAGATCCGCGACGCCGTGCGGCAGTGTCCCCGGCAGGCCATCTCGATCGCCGAATAGCTGCGGTTACTATCGCGAGCAGACGCAAAAGTCCCTATCTCGGGCAATATTTGGGGGCTCTTGTGTCTGCTCGGCAGTGAAAGGAAGCGCCGATGAAGGCAGTCAGCTGTCTGCAAGGGAAATTGTCGGTCGTCGAACTGCCCGCTCCGCAGCCGGCGGCGGGCCAGCTGGTGCTCAACGTGCTGCGGTGCGGCATCTGCGGGTCGGACCTGCACGCCAAGGACCACGCCGACGAGTTGGCCGACGCGATGAACGCCGTGGGCTACGAAGACTCGCTCACCAACGACACACCCGTCGTATTCGGCCACGAGTTCTGCGGTGAGATCGCCGAGCGTGGCCGTGGGGTGGCCAAGCGATTCAAAACCGGCGACACGGTGGTCTCTTTCCCGCTGCTGCGCGCCCACCAGGGTGTTCATCTGACCGGCCTGTCGCCGCTGGCGCCCGGCGCGTACGCCGAGCAGGTGCTCGCGGAGGCGGCGATGAGTTTCGCCGTGCCCAACGGCCTGGATCCCACGATCGCCGCGCTGACCGAGCCGATGGCCGTCGCGCTCCACGCGGTGGCGCGCAGCGAGATCACCAGACGCGACGCGGCCGTCGTGATCGGCTGCGGGCCCGTCGGCCTCGCGGTCATCTGCCACCTCAAGGCCAAGGGCGTGGAAATGATTGTCGCCAGCGACTTCTCGCCGGGACGACGGGCGCTGGCCCGGCGGTGCGGCGCGAGCATCGTGGTCGACCCGGCCGAGGACTCACCGTACGAGACCGTCGGCGCCCGCAAGGGTGTCGTCAGGTCGGTGACCGATCTGTCCGAGCTGGGCGTCGGCGCGATGGAGAAGCTGCGCAAACTGCCCGGCTGGAACCACGTCTACCGCATCGCGGACAAGCTCGGCGCGACGGCGCCGAAGCGGCCGGTGATCTTCGAATGCGTCGGCACACCAGGCGTCATCGACTCGATTCTCGCGGCGGCGCCGTTCACTTCGAGGGTCGTCGTGGCCGGCGTATGCATGGGCACTGACCACTTCCGGCCCACGGTGGCGATCGGCAAGGAGATCGATCTGCGCTTCGTGTTCGGCTACACGCCGCTCGAGTTCCGCGACACCTTGTACCTGCTCGCCGAGGGCAAACTCGACGCCGGCGCGCTGGTCACCGGGACCGTGGGGCTCGCGGGGGTCGATGCGGCGTTCGGCGCGCTCGGCAATCCGGAAAAGCACGCCAAGATCGTCGTCGACCCGCGGAGCGCGAACGACGACGTGTGAGGGCGGCTCGCCTCAAGTCTCCTTGATGGCCTGCTCGGGACAACATTCGATGGCCTCGCGGGTGGCATCCTCGAATTCCGATGGAACATCGGAGGTTATCGCTTCGGCATAGCCGTCGTCGGTCAGACTGAACACCTCCGGACACAGCGTCAGACACATGCCGTGGCCGCGGCAGAACTGATCGTCGACCCAGACTTTCATGCCGGCGTGAACTCCAGGTGCAGCTCGGTCAGGCCGCGCAGGATGTAAGTCGGAACGTATTGGTAGCGGCGGTCATTCGCGGGGCCGTGGGCCCGCTCGTCGATCCGGATGTCCGACGTCCGGTCGA
Organism: Mycobacterium sp. NGS68; assembly: GCF_059812195.1. NCBI lineage: Bacteria > Bacillati > Actinomycetota > Actinomycetes > Mycobacteriales > Mycobacteriaceae > Mycobacterium > Mycobacterium sp. NGS68. Next base: position 85,145 of record NZ_JCALCE010000022.1, read on the forward strand.
GCAGCCGCTCGATCGCCACGCGGGTCTCGGCGCGCGCCAGCGGGGCGCCCGGGCAGCTGTGGATGCCGCGGCCGAACGAGATGTGCTGTCGGGCGTTTTTGCGGGCCGGGTCAAAGGTCTTGGGGTCGTCGAACCGCCGCGGATCGCGGTTCGCGGCGGCCTGCACGACCATCACGGTGGTCCCCGCGGGCAGGTCGACGCCCCCGACATTGGCCGGCACCCGGTTCATCCGGAAGTCGCCCTTGACGGGGCTCTCGTGGCGCAGTGACTCCTCGATGAAGTTCGGGATCAGGCTGCGGTCTTTGCGCAATTGCGCCTGGATGTCGGGGCGCTCGCCGAGGGTCTGCAGGGCGGCGCCGAGCAGCCGCACGGTGGTCTCCTGGCCCGCCGAGAAGACGTTGCTGGCGACGCGGGCCACGTCTTCGACGTCGGGAATCGAGCCGTCGGGGTAGGTGGCGGTGGCCAGCCCGGTCAGCACGTCGTCGCGCGGCTCGCGGCGACGGTCCCGGACGTAGTCCGAGAACAGACCGTAGAGGAATTCCAGCGGGCTGTGCGCAAGTGCCTCCTTGCCGGTGCCGCCGATGCCGCCGCCGGAGTGCTCACGGATGCCCTTGATGAACTTGTCGCGGTCTTCCATGGGCACGCCCAGCAGGTCGGCGATGACCAGCAGGGTGAACGGGCCGGCGAAGCCCTTGATGAATTCGCCGCGCCCGGGCGCCAGGAACCCGTCGAGCGCCTGGTCGGCGAGCACCCACATGGCGTCCTCATTCTCCTTGAGGCGCTTGGGTGTGATCAGCCGCATCAGCAGCGAGCGGTGGTTCGTATGCGTGGGGGGATCCAGGGTGGGCAGCTGGTCGCTGAACGGCAGCTTGTCGCGGTGCTCCTCGATGAGCTCGGTGATGTCGGTGCGGCCCTCGAGCGGCACCGGGAAGCCGGGGAACGGGCCGGTCACCGAGACGCACGACGACCATGTCTCGGCGTCGTTCAAGACTGCGCAGGCCTCGTCCCAGCCGGTCACCATGGTCACTCCGTGGTGATCCTCGCGGGTGACGGGGCACTGCTGGCGGAGCGCCTCGTAGTAGGGGTACGGGTCCTCGACGAGCTGCTTATCGCGGAAGAAATCCAACTCGGTGAAGTCGTTCACCATCGCTTGCTCCGTTCGAATCTCGTCTAGTGAGAACGTCCCTCTCAGAGATGAGTATTACATTTCCACACGACATGGGTGCCGTCAACGACGGCGGGAGGACGCCTCGTTGGGCGGCTAGCTGGCGGGGACCAGATCCGCGGCGACCGACGGGCAGGCCAGCAGCCCGCTGCGGAAGGCCTCGATGGGGCCGATCGCGACGTCGGGCGCCGCGGTCGAGGCCGCCAGCGCCTGAGCCTTAAAAATTTGCGCCGCCCTGCTCAGGCGGTGTTCCACCAGGCCGACGCTGTCGTCGAGCTCGGCCGGCCAGGCCTCGCCCCACAGCGTGACTTCGGTGACGCCGTGGTCGAGCGCCTGCAGCACGCCCTGCCGCACCCGCAGGTCGCAGCCGAACAGGTCGGCCGCCGCGGCCAGCGCCTGGGGGCGAGGCCGGGTCGCGGCGGAAGCCAGCGCCTCCTCGAGATCGAGCGTCCGGGCTCCGAGGATGTGCAGGGGCCGGTCGTCGGGGTGGTCGGCGATCAGGACGGTGACGTCCCAGCCCGCCATCGCGCGGTCGAACAGCCAACCGCCCGCGAACCGCACCACGTCGACGACGTTGGCGGCGACGACGTCGAGCCGGTATCTCATGTCGGGCTCTGGTTCGGCGCGAAGTCCCTGGCCAGCGTCTCGGCGTACTCCTTGAACACCTCGGCCAGCGGTATCGAGGGATCGAGCAACCATGTGGTTTCCATTCCGTTGATGAAGGCGAGAATTTCCACGGCCTTGACGGCGGGGTCTATGTCGGCGCGATACCGGCCGGCCGCCTGACCGCGGCGGATGCCCGCGGCGACGATCTCGATCGCGTCGCGCTGCCTGGCCAGCAGCCTGTCGTGCAGCGGAGCTTCGGGAAGGATGTTCTCCACGAGCAGCACCGTGAAGGTGCCCACCAGTTCGGGCGCCCGGTCGAACCGGCTCGCCACCTGGGCAATCTCGGCGATCAGGTCACCTTTGCGGTCGGCGTGCGCGTCGTCGTCGAGGTCTCGCGCGTCCAGCACCGCGTGCAGCAGCTGTTCCTTGGACTCGAAATGATGCAGCAGGCCAGCGGGCGTCACCCCGGCCTCGCCGGCGATCTGGGCCAGCGTGGTGTTGCGCCAGCCGTTCCGCGTCAGCAGCCGCTGCGCGACGGCGAGGATCCGCTGCTTACGGTCCTCGCCCTTGGCGAGCAGCGTGTCGTATGGACGTGCGGCCGGCACCGGACTCCCTCATTCGAGCAAACCAACCAACTGAACACACAGTAGGTAGGTTTGCCCGATCTGACAAGAGTCGGCTAGCGGCGCGGTCAGTCGAGCAGCTCGACCAGCGTGGCGTTCGCCGTACCACCGCCTTCACACATGGTCTGCAAGCCGAAGCGAATCCCGTTGTCGCGCATGTGATGCACCAACCGGGTCATCAGCACCGCGCCGGACGCACCCAATGGGTGGCCGAGCGCAATGGCGCCGCCCAGCGGGTTCACCCGCTGCGGATCGGCGCCCGTCTCGGCGATCCACGCCAGCGGCACCGGCGCGAAGGCCTCGTTCACCTCGAAGGCACCGATCTCCGCCAGCGGGACGCCGGACTTCTTGAGCACCTTCTCGGTCGCCGGGATCGGGCCGGTGAGCATGAGCACGGGATCCGCGCCGGTGACGGCACCTGCGCGGTAGCGCACGATCGGCGTCAGACCCAGCCCGAGGGCCATCTCGGACGTCATCACCAGCAGCGCGGCGGCGCCGTCGGAAATCTGCGAGGAATTGCCGGCATGGATCACCCCGTCGTCGACGAACGCCGGCTTCAGGGCCCCCAGCTTCTCGACGCTGCTTCCCCGTCGTACGCCCTCGTCCTCGTGCACGACGCCAGCCTCGCCTTCGAGGAAGACCGGGACGATCTGGTCGGTGAACGCTCCGGCGTCCTGGGCCGCGGCGGCCCGCTCGTGGGATTGGACGGAGTATTCGTCGAGCTGGGTGCGCGAGAATCCCCACTTCTTGGCGATCATCTCCGCCGACAGGCCCTGGTTGAACGAAAAGTCGTCATAGCGGGCAAGGACTTTCGGGCCGTACGGCATGCCCGTCGCCCTGGCCGCACCCAGCGGGACCCGGCTCATGACCTCGACGCCACCGGCCACCACGACATCCTGCTGACCCGACATAACGGCCTGCACGGCGAAGTCGAGGGCCTGCTGACTGGAGCCGCAGGCCCGGTTGACCGTGGTGCCCGGGATGGTCTCGGGCCAGCCCGCCGCAAGTACCGCGTAGCGACCGATGTTGCTGGACTGGTCGCCGACCTGGGACACGCAACCCCAGATCACGTCGTCGACGATCTCCGGGCCGATGCCGGTGCGTTCCACCAGCTCGTTGAGGACCACCGCGGACAGGTCGGCGGCGTGCATGCCGGACAATCCGCCGTTGCGCTTCCCGACAGCGGTCCGCACTGCCCCGACAATGACTGTTTCGCGCATGCGTGTGCTCCCGGATTGCCTCGATGTTGATACCGTCCACCGACCAGTAAACGACGTGCCTTTGCACGCTGCGAGGGCGGCTAGGCTTCCGCGCTGCAGATCAAGTGCGGCGCAACCGGGAAAGGGTGGCGGTCAGCGCGGCGGCGCCGGCGGCGGCCGCGGCGATCGACGCCGTCCGGACATGTTGTGACATCCATAGCTGTGGCGACACTTTGTATGCACGTCTGTCGAACACGCCGTGGGCGCCGTAGTCGCCGCCGGCGGCATCGTCGCGCGCTTCCCAGAGGTTGTTCGGTTGGTTCGGGCTGACGTGCTCGTCGGTCTGTTGAGAGGCGTAGCCGGTCTTGGCCAGGTATCGGTCCAGTAAGGCGGGGGCGAATTTCTGGCCCAGTATGGTGGCCGCGGTGCTGGCACCGACCCAGTACTGCTTGCGCCGCGGGTGCTCGGCTGCGTAAACGACTGCGCGGGCGGCGATCTCGGGCTGATAGATCGGTGGCACCGGCTGCGGGTGATTGGGCAGCCGAGACAACACCCAGGAGAATTGCGGGGTATTGACCGCAGGCATCTGCACGACGGTGATGTGGATGTCGCATTGCTCGTGCATCAACTCGGTGCGCACGGATTCGGTGAAACCGTTGATCGCGTGTTTGGCGCCGCAGTAGGCCGACTGCAGCGGAATGGCCCGAGCACCCAATGCCGATCCGACCTGCACGATGGTGCCGGCGCCGCGGGCGCGCATGCGCGACAGCGCGGCCATCGTGCCGTGGACGTAGCCGAGGTAGCTGACCTCGGTGACTCGGCGATATTCGTCGGCGCTGATCTGGTGGAACGGTGCGAACACCGAAGTGAAGGCGACGTTCACCCACACGTCAATGGGCCCGAATGTCTCCTCAACCTGGTTGGCGGCGGCGTCGACCTGTGCAAAGTCGGCGACATCGGTGCCGATAGCCAGCGCCTGCCCGCCGGCGTTCTCGACATCCTTGACAGCGCCCTCGAGGCCGCCGGCGCCGCGGGCGAGGAGCGCAACCCTGTCACCTCGGGCGGCGAAAGCCCGCGCGGTAGCGCGACCGATACCAGCGCTGGCCCCGGTGATCACGACGGTCTGGGGTGAAGTCATTGAGGGTCCTTTCGGATATCGATCCTTGGAGGGGAGCGCCGAATCCAGTCCATGCCTTCCAGCGCGTCGGGGATAAGCCAGTACACGACGGCAAGATTCACCGCCGCCAGCACTCCGTGCAAGATGATGTCCTGTGTGTTGAATCCCAACGGCCCCGGCGCGTGATGGGTGGCGGCTATCGCCCCAATCACCACCAACGCCGCGAACCCCACCGCGCCAAGCGCGCTGACGGCAACGGCCGCGTGGCGCCACAGCGCACCCAGAACGGCCAGCATCCCGAACGCGAGCAATAACCCGCTGTGCCAAGGGGTCAACGCCAGCGGCGCGTCGACGCGGACCGGCTTCATGGCGGGATGGGTTGCGGCGGAAGCTAACCCGGTGATACCGAGCGCGCTCAACAAGATGCCTTCGCCGGCGAGGAACCACCGGCCGGTACGAAAGTGCTCTCGGTTGCGGCTAATTTGACGCAGTCCTGAGGTCAAACGTCCAAACGAACTCCGGGTGACTGGCGACATCGTTTCAGCCAACCCGGTGTGGTGAGGTGCCCCGCCCGCTGGAGTTCGCCCAGCCGGACGCCGCCCCGGCGCTGTCCGAGGACATGTGCGGCATCAGCGCCGCGAAGGAGTCAACCATCATGATTATCCAATTCCGTGGCGTTGGGTCCGCTCGGGCGAATCACCGGCCACCCCGGGTCGCTACTTGCTGCAGTGTCCGACTACCCAGCCTGCGCCCGAAGCCACGCGACGCTCCTGAAATCTCAGCAACCTCCCAGACGAGCGTTGCCCCTGCGACGTCCTGCAGTCCTCAATCGAGCAGGGCTGTGCTCCCGGTAGTCCCGCTGCCCTTTCGTTGGAAGTTCAACCGCCAAGGCGTATCCCAGCTTCGCTGAGACCGGCTCGGACGGCCTCACCGTGGGGTTGGCCGGCACGAATGAGAGTTATGCGACCGCTGTCTTCGTAGAGGACGTACTCCAGTGCCTCCAGATCGCCCTCGCCCGACTCACGCAACAGTCGGTAAACGTCGCTGCGGGACAGCCCCGCTGAGCGCAGCGCTGTGTTCTGCACACGGCCACGCGCAAGCAGCACCGCCGGGCGCCGGTCCAGCAGTCCCGACATCCAGCCACGTCGGTGCACGCCCACAACGAGCCGATGTACCACCAGCAAGGTGATCAGAGCGGCGGCACCACTCGCGAACGACGTCGTCGACGAGGTCGCGGTACGGCCGATGATGGCACCGATAGCCACGGTGACCACCAGATCAAACACGTTGAGCTCAGCCAACACTCGGCGTTTTGAGAACCGCAGCCCGATGACCGCCACCGCGAATAACAGCAATGCTTTCAGGGCAGTCCAGCCCAATTCTGAGTAGTGACCGATCAAGTGAGTCACGGTAGGCCTCCTTACCAGCAACCTGCCATTCGGAGCGGACACCGCTTCCGAGGTGCTATTGAGCCCGACGTCAGCGCCGGAACTCCGCGGGCCGGACGCTGTCACGGCTGCCGCGGCCCGCATTCGCGCGACGCAGCAGCGGTTGCCCGCCGGGCGCGACGCCGAGCACCATCCGCGCCAGTCGGTCGCGGCGGTGCTGGCGCGCCGGCGGAGTCGGCTCAGCCGCGACCAGATCGCGGTAACCGGCGCACGCCCAGAGGCCGGCGATCGCGGTGTCGGTCAGTCCGGCGCGGGCCCGCGACCGGTCCAGCACGGCGAGCCCCGATGCCGTCATCGCGTGCACCGCGTCAACCCACACCCCCATCGCGAGCACCTCTGCGCTCGGCCGTATGCCGGACAGCACCGCCTGGGTCAGCTGCCGCGCCCCGAGGATCCGGGCGATTATCACACTCTTGGTGTCGACCGACACGTGGTGGACGTTGCTCATCACCCGCTGCGGCGCCACCAGCAGCGCCGCGCCCCAGGCGGCCCGGACGAGTTCGATCCTGCGAAATCGCCTCACGGCCGCTGATGGACGAGTCGACGGTGACTGGCGCCAGGCTGACATCGGCTCATCTCGCGATTTCGTGAGACTGGCGCAGCAAGCACCTCGTCGGTCCGGATTCGGCGAACCACCGGGCCGTCGTCGGGGCGCGCGGCGACGTCGCTCGCAACGTTACTGCCTGCCATGGCAATTCACTCCTTGTTCAGCGGTTGATCACCGGCGGTAATCCCCTGCGCTGGCCGCTAGGCTCATCCCGTGTCCGGGCCGGGTGGTGTCGGGGGTCAGCACTCCGTCTGCGGCCAGCGGCAGGCCGTCGAACAGTTTCTGCTCCAACCGGGTGTGGTCGATGAAGTATTCAAGGTGGCGCACGTTCGGGACGCTGGCAGCGACGGGACCGTGCAGCGCGGGAGCGCAGTGCGCCGATACCTGTAGGTTGCGGGAAGCGGCGAGCGCTGCCGCGGCCAGCCACCCGGTGTATCCACCGCAGCGGGTGGCGTCGAGTTGGAGGCAGTCCACCGCGGGCGCGAGACGGCGAGCGTCGTAGAGGTCCGACACGTACTCCCCCGCGGCGATGTCGCATCGCACCGATTCTCTGACGGCGCGCAGCCCGTCCAGGTCGTCGCTGCTCACCGGCTCCTCGAACCACACCACGCCGAGATCGTCGAGCGCGGCACCAACGCGTCCCGCCTGCCCCACGGTGTAGCCCCCGTTGGCGTCGACCATGAGTTCCACGGCGGGTCCGGCGAATTCGCGCAGTTGCTGGACCCGCTGCAGATCCCGGGGGATCGCCGTGCCCCAGTCCTGGCCGATCTTGATCTTCATTGCGCCGCAGCCGACGCTCTGCCAGGTGGCGACTTGTTCGGCCAGTTGGGTGTCGGTCAGATTGGTGAAACCGCCCGAGCCGTAGATCGGAACCGCCGCACGGGCCTGGCCGAGGACCTCCGACAGTGGCTGGCCGCGCAGCCGCGCTTTGAGGTCCCACAGCGCGATGTCGACGGCGCTCAATGCCTGCATGGCCAGCCCGCGGGTGCCGAAGTTGCGGCAGTGACAGTGCATCGCGCTCCACGCGCCGGCGACGTCGAACGGATCACGTCCACAGACGACGTCGGCGAGTTCGGAGCGGATGACAGCGGCCGCGGCCGGAGAGCTGTAAGTCCAGCCCAGCCCGCTGGTTTCCCCGGACTGGGCGTGCACGACGACAGCGGTGGTGGCGTCCCAGCGCAAAGTGCCGTCAGCTTCGGGTCCGGGAGTGTCGACGGTGTACAGCTCGACGTCTGCGCGGTCGATCGTCGGCGTAGGGCGGCTCACCGGCGGGATCGCCGTTGTTCGGGCCGGCCGGCGGCGTGGTCGGCCATGAGGCCGGCGGCGCGGGCGGCCAGCGCCATGATGGTCAGGGCCGGGTTTGCCGAGCCTTGCGTCGGCAGGGTGCTGCCATCGACGACGTAGAGCCGCTCGACGCCGAACACACGATGCTCGGCATCCACGACGCCGTCTTCGGGACGGTCGGCCATCCGGGCGCCGCCGACCAGGTGGGCGTAGCGCTCGATGGTCATGACCTCCTCCGCACCGGCGGCGCGCAGAATGTCTTCCATCACTTTGGTGGCGGCGTTGATCAGTTGCTCGTCGTTCTCGCACTTGCTGTAGGCGAAATGCGCCACCGGCAGGCCATGGCGATCGGTCTCCTCGGCCAGGGTGACGCGATTGTCGGGTTGGGGCAGCAGTTCACACAGGGCGCCCAGGGTGGCCCAGTGCACGTAGTCACGCATGTATTCGCGCAGCGTCTCGCCCCAATGCCCTTGGGCGGTAACGTGTTCAGCCCAGGTAATGGGCAGGGGACTGACCGTCTGGACCGACCAACCCCGCTTGTAGGGCTTCGTGGGGTCGGTCTCGTAGAACGCCTCGGTACTCACCTCCGGCGGCGGCGACTTATACATCCGGATCTCGTCCGCGAACCGCCCTGCGGTCTGCGGCGCGCCTTGGACCATCAGGTAACGGCCCAATTGGTCGTGCTCATTACCCAGGCCGTCCTGGAAGCGGTTGGTGGCCGACAGCAGCAGCAACCGCGGGGTTTCGATGGAGTAACCGGCCACCACGACAGCAGCAGCGCGCTGCCGGTGGACAACGCCGTGGTGGTGGTACTCGACCCCGGTTGCACGTCCGGTGCGGTCATCGACGAGGACGCGCGACACATGGCAGTCGGGCCGGATCTCCGCGCCGTGGGCCAAGGCGTCGGGAATGTGGGTAATCAGCGGGCTCGCTTTGGCGTTGACCTTGCAGCCCTGCAGACAGAAGCCGCGGTAGATGCAGTGCGGCCGGTTACCGAAGCGGCCGTTCGGGATGGCGACCGGCCCGATTCTCATCTCGATGCCGAGGCGTTCGGCGCCCTGCAGGGCGATCTGCCCGTTGCCCCCTACCGGGTGGGGACTGTGTGGGTAGCGGTGCGGGTCGCCCCACGGCCAGTCCTGGCCGGCGACAGGTAGTTCGGCTTCGATCTGTTCGTAATACGGGCGAAGGGTTTCGTAATCAATGGGCCAGTCCGCTCCGACGCCGTCGACGGTCCGGGTGTAAAAGTCCGAGGGGTGAAATCGTGGCACGTAGCCCGCATAGTGCACCATCGAGCCGCCGACGCCTCGTCCGGAGTTGTTGGATCCCAACGGAACCGGGTTCGCTCCCCCGATCTGACGGGGATCAGTCCAAAACAACACATGTGCACCGCGCTCGTCGCTGACCCAGTCGGTGTCCGGGTCCCAGAAGGGCCCCGCGTCCAAAATGACCGTCCTGAAGCCCCGGCGAGCCAACCGTTGGGCCAATGTGCTCCCGCCGGCGCCCGCCCCCACGATCACGGCGTCGACCTCATCGTCCTCGCGGTAGCGACGCATGTCGGCACGCAGCCGGTGATTCACTCGCGAACCGTCATTAGGAATCAGCCAGGCCGACTCGTTGCGGGCCCGGATCGCGCGGTAGTCGCTCACGTCGGCGGGCGTTCGGGGAGGTCGTCGTCGGCTCTACGGGCCCGCTCGACGCGCTTCGCGAACGGGACCGGATCGACGTCGTGTCGATCTGCGACTTCCCATTTCTCTCGGGCGTTGATACCCGGGTTGAGGTAGCCGCGAGGATAGGCCGGGCCAGGGAAACCGATCTCGTTCCACGCCCAGGGATGGGAGTAGAACGCCGCACAGGCGTACCGGGTCCACAGGCTCCAGACGTGTTTCGCATTCAGTCCATGCCAAGCGCCGCCACCCTCGGCGAGATCCTGCACGTCCTGCAGCAGTCGGGCCTGCGCGGAGCGACCGAGGGCAGAGTAGGCGACACCGTGCCGGGTGTGCGCATCCACGTCGAGGTGGGCCAGGGTGTCGCGCCACGCCTGACTGTCTTCGGGCAGGTCGTCGTAGTGCCAACCGTCGGTCTCGCCGGTCGCCAGCCGCGCGTCGATCAAGGCCAGGATCGGCACCCGCGGCTCGCCGTCTTGGCCCAGCAACAGGTCGAGCAGCGGTTCGGCTATGCCCACCTCCGACGGGGTGAAAAATGACAACATGTTCGGCAACGCCAACCGCGCCAGCACCACCCCGGCTGTCACGTCATCCCACATTTCGACCTGATCCAAGACGTCGAAGTGTGGGTACCGGCCCTGTCCCTGCGGGGTGATTGCCCGCTGAGCCCGGGAGCGGTAGGGCATCAGGCGTCGCGCCCATCGCCCGGCAGCGGGAGGTCTTCGCGGCGCAGCAACGCTGCCAACAAGCCCATGCCGCCCACCAAGGAAGCCAGCAGAGGCGCGAACGCCGGCGGCCCGGACTCCATGTTGTATTTCGTGAACCCGCCGGGACGCTGTTTGATGCCGCGAACATGCAGATAAAAGCCTTGGAGACCATTGACGACGATCGCCATCGACGCGGCGGGCAGCACCGTCTTGGCGGCGCGCCGGGAGAAGATCGCGGCGGCGCCGGCCGGGATCGCCGTGGGCACCACGACGAGGGGCCAATACATCATCTTGTTGCCGAAGCTGGCGGCGTCGTGGGAGAAGTAGATCTCACCGGCGGTGATCGCCGCACCCGCAGCCGTCAGGGCCGACAAAGTGCGCTCGAAGCGGCCCGTGCGCACATCGCGCAACGCGACTGCGAGGTAGCTCATGATCAGTCCTTCTCGCCCGGCAGGTACTGCTGCATTTTCTGTTTGATGCCCTGCTTGATGAACCCGGCGGCGTCCTCGTCGCCCCCGAGCACGGCATGCACCAGCGATTTGGCCTGCTCGAACGTCGCGTGCGGGGGAAGGGGCGGCACGTCTGGGTCGCAGCGCACATCGAGCACGGTTGGCCGGTCGGCGGCCAGCGCGCGGTCCCACGCGCCACCCAGGACAGCCGGGTCGTCGATGTTTTCGCCGTGCAAGCCCAGGCTGCGCGCGAACGCTGCGAAATTCACATCGGGCAGCGCTTGCGACGCCACGAATTGCGGAGAGTTCTCCATCGCCCGCATCTCCCAGGTCACCTGGTTGAGGTCGTTGTTGTGCAGTACGGCGATGATCAACCGCGGGTCGGCCCACTGCCGCCAGTACTTCTCGACGGTGATCAGCTCAGCCATGCCGTTCATCTGCATCGCGCCGTCCCCGACGAACGCGATGGCCGGCCGGTCGGGGTGGGCCCACTTGGCGCCGATCACGTACGGCACGCCGGATCCCATCGTGGCCAGCGTGCCCGACAACGAGCCCCGCACGCCCGGCGTGAATTTCAGGTGTCGGGCATACCAGTTTGCCGACGATCCCGAGTCCGCGGCGATAATCGCGTTCGACGGCAGCCGCTGCGATAGCTCCCAGAAGATCCGCATCGGGTTGACCGGATCGGCATCCGTCATCGCCTGACGCTGGACGACGTTCCACCACCTGGCGACCCGCTTTTCGACAGTTTCGCGCCACGATCGATCGGACTTGCGCTGCAACAGCGGAATCAGCGCCTGCAGCGTCGCCTTCGCGTCCCCGACCACGTTCAGTTCGTAGGGGTAGCGCATGCCGATCCATTTGCCCGACCGGTCGATTTGCACTGCCCGGGCCTGGCCGAGCTTCGGCATGAACTGGGTGTACGGAAAGTTCGAACCGACCGTGAGCAGGGTGTCGCAGTCCATCATCAGATGCCAGCTCGCGATGGTGCCAAGCAGCCCGATCGAGCCGGTCACCCACGGCAGATCATCGGGCAGGACATCTTTGCCCAACAATGCCTTGGCTACGCCCGCGCCGAGCAGGTCGGCGACCTCGGTGAGCTCCTCGACGCAATCGCGGGCGCCCTGGCCGACCAGCATCGCGACCTTCTCACCGGCGTTGAGCAGGTCAGCAGCCCGCTGCACCGCCTCGTCGTCCGCGGCGACCCGCGCCGGCGCCAGGCCCAGGCTGGAGGGCACTTGCTTGAATGCGTGCTCGGGCGGTGCGTACTTCAGCTCGAAGACGTCGGACGGAACGATGATGCACGTCGGAGCGCGCTCGCTCACCGCGACGCGGATCGCCCGATCAATCAGGTTGGGTAGCTGCTGCGGAACGGTGCACATCTGGACGTAGTCGCTGCACACGTCTTTGAACAGGCTGATCAGGTCGATTTCCTGCTGATATGAGCCACCCATCGCGGAGCGTTCGGTCTGCCCGACGATAGCCACCACCGGCACATGGTCCAGTTTCGCGTCGTACAGGCCGTTGAGCAGATGGACCGCCCCCGGCCCGCTGGTCGCCACGCATACGCCGAATGTGCCGGAGAACTTGGCAAATCCGACCGCTTCGAACGCGGCCATCTCCTCATGGCGCGCCTGGACAAACTGGGGTTGGTCGTCGGCACGTTGCCAGGCGGCCAGCAGGCCATTGATGCCGTCGCCGGGAAACCCGAACACTTGGCGAACATCCCACTCGCGGAGCCGCGACAGTAGAACATCGGCGACAGTATCGGACACGGTGTATCACTCCCCTAGGGTTCTGCGTCGCGATACCCGGCGTAACCGGTTGCCTGCCGTCGCGCGACCTCGCCAATGGCCCGCGTACCCCTTCCCTGGCGGCAAAAACTGGGTCGCGCCGAACTCCCAGCGACACCCCAGGTAAGTGGACGAATCGACAAGGTCCGCAGCGGCGCCCGCTGATTGAGATCGCTGTTGCCGGCGAGCCGGCACTTCAGCGTGCTGGGGGCACTTGCGATGCTCCTGGGCCGTCGGGCGGCGCCGCGGAGCGGAGTGCACCCGCAGCGCGAATGTAGGCGAGGTGACTCAGCGCCTGCGGCATGTTGCCGACGAGTTCGCCGGTGGCCGCGACTGCCATCTCCGGCATCAGCCCCAACGGGTTGGCGACTACCTTGAGTTCCTTGTGGAGTGCGACGGCCTCCTCGTGTCGGCCGAGACATGTCAGGGCGTGCACCCGCCAGAACGCACACGCGGTGAACGTCTCCTCCTCGCGGTGCACGCCGCTGTAGCGGTAAACGAGTGGACCGACGCCGAGTTCGGCGCCGATTGCATCGACGGTCGACGACATGCGCTGCCCACGGTCGAAGCCGAACTCGGCGCCCAGCAGCACTGAAGCATCCAGATCGTCGGTGCCGGCGTAGAAGGTGTACGCCTTTTTATGCTGTGACCAGCAATGCTCCGCGACCCAGGCCCTGATCACCTCCGCTTCGCCGCGCCAACGCTTACCGCCCCCCATCAACTGGCCGGCTTCGGCCATGCGGGCGGCGGCGTCCAGCGCGCGCCAACAGTTCATCTTCGACAGGGTGTACGGCCTCTCGGTGGCCAGCTCCCAGATTCCCGCGTCGTCGCGACGCCAGGTGTCCGCACAGCGGTCGGCCAGGTCTGAGAGCTCCCGCGCCGAACCGACATCGAGCAGATGACCGCAGAACACCCAATCCGCGACGGTGCCGAAGAGGTCGCCGTATACGCCGAGCTGGGTCTGGGCAGCCGCGTCGTTGCCGATCAACACCGGCCGGCTGTCGCGGTACCCGGGAACATCGGGCTTGAGCACGCTGCCGGGAATCGTTCCCGCCAACGTGTACATGACGTGGATCTGCGGCCCGTTTTCGTGGATGGCGTGCAGCAACCACGCGACCGCGGCGTGGACCTCTTCCTGCAGACCCAACACCGCCAGCGCGTCGATCGTCAACGCGGCGTCCCGTACCCAGGAGAACCGGTAGTCCCAGTTCTTCGAGCCGCCGACCCGCTCGGGCAGGGAGGTGGTCGCGGCGGCCGCCACCGCGCCCGTGCGCGCGGTCACCAGGGTCTTGAGCGCCAGGGCGCTGCGCACGATCCCCTCCCGGTCGGCCCCCTCCCACTTGACCTGCCCCGACCAGTGCCGCCAACTGTCCGCGGTCAGATCGATGCGGTTGTCGACGGAATCCACGTTGCACAAGAAGAGCGGGTTTCTGTCCGAGGCGACGACCGCGACCACGCGACGTTCCCCGGCCGCCACGGTGAAGGTCGCCTCGACTGCATCGAAACGCACCCTCGGCTCGATCTGCGGGCTGCAACGCACCCCCATGATGAGGGTCCCGGCGTGCACGATGGGGCCGCGGTCGTCGTCCTCGGTCCAAGGCTGCCACCGGCGGAGCCCATCGCCGGGGATCACCGCCAGATGAAGCTCCACCGAACCACTGACGCCCTCGACCCGCCGCGCCAACTCGCTCCACGGCAACGCGCCCGCGTTCCCCGAGTTGAGGGAGTCTGTGACGCGCACTTGTCCCGTCGCCGTCGTGAACGTCGTTTCCATCAGGTTCGTGTCGGGCAGGTAGCGATGTGTCGCGCTGGCCTGGGATTCCGTCGGACGCAGCTCGATGCGCCCGCCGCGCTGCGGGTCCAGCAGCGCCGCGAACGCAGGCGGTGAATCCAACGCGGGCATCGCCCACCAATCGATCGACCCGTCGAGCGCCACCAGCGCCGTGCCCCGCCCGTCACCCAACACGCCGTAATCACCGATATTTGCGAAGCCGTCGAGGTCGCGGACATCGCACAACTGCCGGCCGTGGTCCACCTTCGCCTCCTGCGCTACCTTTGCCTAGACACGTACCCAGTCCGGCGCAGGCCTGTATCTGGTCTCCACGTCGACGGCGAACACGGTAGTGGCGCGTTGCGCAGGCGGGTGCGGAGCGCAGGCGCCTTCGCGGTGCTAGGTGCCTCTCGATATCTATCGGCGCCAACGGGAATGGTCGGATGCGGTTCCGGATGCACGGTTTCCGCTACCGGCGCGGCCACAATGCCGTCGTCAATAGCTCCTGGGCAGTTTCAGGACATGCGAACCCAGGAAGTTCAGGATCATCTCTTGGCTGATCGGGGCGATCTTCATCAGCCGCGCCTCACGGAAGTACCGCGCGACGTGGTACTCCTCCGAATAACCCATCCCGCCGTGGGTCTGCAGCGCCCGGTCCGCCGCGGTGAAGCCGGCGTCGGCGCACAGGTATTTCGCGGTATTCGCTTCGCGCCCACAGGGTTTGCCGTTGTCGTAGAGCCACGTCGCCTTGCGCAGCATCAGCTCGGCGGCGTCGAGGCGGGCCAGTGAGTCGGCGAGCGGAAACTGGATGCCCTGGTTCATGCCGATCGGCCGGTCGAATACGTGCCGTTCGTTGGCGTAGCGCACCGCCTTGTCCAGCGCCACCCGCCCGATGCCCAGCGCCTCGGCCGCGATCAGCATGCGCTCCGGGTTCAGCCCGTCCAGGATGTACTGAAACCCCTTGCCCTCCTCGCCGACGCGGTCTTCGACGGGCACCTCCAGGTTGTCGATGAACAACTCGTTGGAGCTGACGGCGTTGCGGCCCATCTTGCGGATCGGGCGAACGTCGACGCGGCTGCGGTCGAGATCGGTGAGGAACAGCGTCATCCCGTCGGTCTTTTTGGTGACCTCGTCATAGGACTGGGTGCGCGTCAGCAGCAGGATCTTGTCGGATTCCATCGCCTTGGAGATCCAGACCTTGCGGCCATTGACGATGTAGCGGTCCCCGTCGCGTTTGGCGAACGTCGTGATGCGCGAAGTGTCAAGCCCGGCACCGGGTTCCGTCACGCCGAAGCAGACGTGCACCTCGCCGGTGGCGACTGGCGGCAGGGTACGACGCTTGAGTTCCTCCGAGCCGTGCACCACCACCGGCTGCATGCCGAAGATCGACAGGTGGATCGAGCTGGCGGCGTTCATGGCGCCGCCGGACCGGGCGACCTCCTCGAGCAGAATCGTCGCCTCGGTGATGCCGAGGCCGTGCCCGCCGTATTCGGTCGGAATCGTCATGCCCAGCCAGCCGCCGTCGGCGATAGCCCGGTAGAACTCCGTCGGGAACTCGTGAGTCTGGTCTTTGTCCATCCAGTAGTGGTCGTCGAACTTCGACGCCAACTCCGCGACGGACCGCCGGATCAGCTCCTGGTCCTCGGTCAGCTCGAATTCCATCGGGCACCTTCCCTTTCGCGAACCCTCG